>OZ257133.1:0-342500 GCA_965279135.1 Croceimicrobium sp.
AAGTGAATTGTTTGGTGAGGGATGCTGCCAAACTGAAAGAGTTTCGGAGTGCAAATGTATTTGAAGGAAACCCTGGCAATCCATCAGACTTGGCTAGGGCTTTAGAGGATTGTGATGCGGTGATTAGTGTTTTAAACATTTCACGTACCAGTGATTTTCCCTGGTCTCCGCTTCGAACCCCGAAAAACTACCTATCTGTAGTGATGACTAACCTCCTTAGGTTGATGGAGTCTGAGGGCCCTAAAAGAATTAGCCTCTGTTCCGCCTGGGGTGTTGCTGAAACACGGAAGGATATACCCTTCTGGTTTCGTTGGATGATTGATTACAGCAATATCGGAGCGGCCTATAGGGATCATGAAAGGCAGGAGGCAGTTTTAGCTCAATCAAATTTAAAGTGGACTGTTGTGCGACCGGTTGGCCTTACAAACTCAAAGGGAAACGAGGCAATTGGTGTAAGTCTAAACAATGAGCCTAAACCAAAATTGCTTGTCAGCAGGAGATCAGTCGCCGAGTTTCTTCTAAGAACATTGGAAGATGATACTTGGATTGGTCAAAAGATTGCGGTTTTTAAAAAATAGCCGCAAAAAACCGGACGCTAAACCTTATGTTGGTTAAATACTATAAGCCCTTTTGAACTTAAATAGGGTTTCAACATAAGGTTCACTAGCTGGCAATACTCTCTCTTGGAATAAGCCTTTAATTCTCTGCTTTGGAAATAATAGGATCGCAAACTGGTGCTTAGAAATAGAATATAGTTTAAGTCTGCATCGCGCAAGGTCGATTGGAGGTATCCTTCTTGGCGAAGACGTTGCAATAAGGCTAACCATTTTTGACCTCTTAACTCACTTTCTTTTACAATAGTTTGATACACCGCATTTTGATTGCGTTTTAATTCCAGAAGGTCTATGCTGAAGAAGAGGTATCTAAGGGTTATGTCGTAGCTAATGCTCGGTAAATCCAAAAAATAGCGTAGCAAGTTTTCGTTGGGATCAGGTGTTTGAAGTTGTGATAATTCAGAGTTAAGATTCTTGAATAACGTTTCAATTAATTGTGCCTTGGTTTTAAAATGATAGGTTATGTTACCATAACTTTTATCCAAGTTCTCCGCTACTTCCCGTAGGGTAACATTCATTACTCCCTTGGTGTTGAATAGTTTACGACCGATTTCTTGTATAGCCTCCTTAGTTTTCATGTGCCAAAGGTACAATCTGTTTTACTTTTTAGTCCATTTGGACTAATTTTGCCTTAGAAACAAGACTATGCCGAAAAGCATTTATAAAAGTACCGAAGCAAAAGCTCGCATTCACGCTTTATATCAAGAGAGATTGAAGTCCCTTAATTTTCCTTTTGAAACATTTGACATTTCTAGTCAATATGGTAGAACGAGGGTAATGAAAACTGGGAATCCGGCGGGGAAGAAAGTGGTTTTCTTTCATGGGGTGCATGCTGGTTCACCCTTGACTCTTGAGACCGTAGCAGGGCTCAGAGATAGCTACGAATTAATTGCCCTTGATACTCCTGGACAGGCAACCATGAGTGAAGAGCATGAGATTGAATTAAAAGATGACTCCTTTGCACTTTGGGCAGATGAGGTCCTCTCTAAAATGGGCATTGATGAAGCCGATTTTGTGGGAATATCTTATGGAGCATTCATCCTTCAAAAGCTTATTACTCATCGACCTCAGAAAGTAAGGCAATGTATCTTGATTGTGCCTAGTGGACTTGCGAATGGAGACCTCTGGCCTTCTTTAAAAAAGCTTACCTGGCCATTATTGAAATTTTTAATGAGCAAAAAAGACAAGCACCTTAAAGCATTTGTTAAGCAATTTGTTCCGGAAGAAGATGAATTTATGTTTCGCTTCCAACGTGAAATTCTTACTGGCATGAATATGGACTATCGACGTCCCAACATTTTGCAAGAAAAAGATGTTGCAAGTTTTAATAAGCCGGTCTATCTAATGGTAGCAGAACATGACGTCTTCTTCCCTGCTCAAAAGACCATTACTAAGGCTAAAGAGGTTTTTTCAAATCTAATAGAAGTCCATTGTTTAAAAGATTCTAAACATATGCCTGCCGCTTCTCAATTCATGGAAATCACCACCAGGTTAAAAGCTTGGATTGATTAAAATATGCTTCTAAGCAAGTCAATATCATCCTTCTAAATCACTTTGGGCTGGACCCTTCTGGGCTACCTGAATGAAGTAATGAATTAGGCTTAAATGGCTTAATTTGAAACTTATCTTAGCTTCCTGGCTAAATTGAATTCATGTTCGAGAGACTCTTGTTTTTGGTATTACTGTCGTTGACCTTTCAAATGTCAGCACAGAGCAAATTCCCACCCCTAAGCGCCAGGGCGAGTGTATATCAAGTGGTAGGTTTTACTGAGGTGAAAATTGAATATGAACGTCCATCGGTTCGCGGTAGGGAAGTGTTTGGAGCATTGGTACCATGGAACAAACTTTGGCGCACCGGCGCGGGCTATTGCACTAAAATTAGCTTCAGTCGAAATGTAAGAGTGGGAGGGCAGAAAGTGCGGGCCGGAACCTATTCCATTTACACCATCCCCAATCCCAAGGAATGGGTGGTGATCCTTAATCGGGATACTACTTTATACGGCACCTATGGCTATAGTCAAGAGCTTGATGAAGTCCGCTTCAAAGTTGTATCCACCCCAGCGGGAAGATTCTATGAAACATTGAGTTTGGAAATAGATCTCGTACCGAACGATGCCCGCATCTACCTATCCTGGGCAGATACTCAAATCAGTTTTGATCTGGAAACCTTCACCGATGAAGAAATGGATCAATACATTCAGAAAGAATTATTGACAAAAGAGGAGAATGAGTCCGACTCCTATGCCGCTGCAGCAGAATATCTCCTTTACCAGGATGGCAGTTCCCAGTTAGCCCTCAAATTAACTCAGTTTGCCATTGATATAGATAAGGGAAATCAATGGGCGCGATCGCTGCGAATCAAGTTCTTCGAGAAGGAAAAGCGCTACCTCGATGCCTTGGAAGAGGTAGGGCGATATCGCCAGTATATTGAGCAATCTAATGTCGAAGATAAAGAGCGTACCCTTCAGGAATTGGAAGCAGAAAAGAAGCGTTTATCTCTTTTAAGCGAAATTAATAGACCATGATTCAAATTAGAGAACTGCATTTGGACGAGGTGGATTTTTTATCAGAAATGCTCTACGAGGCAATTTTTATTCCCGAAGGGACCAAGCCGCTTCCAAGAGACATTATCAAAGATCCCAGCCTTAGTAAATACATTGAGCAGTGGCCTAAAGATCAATTTGATCTAGCCTTGGTGGCGGTTGATGATGCTGAATTACTTGGTCTGGTTTGGATTAGACTTTTTAATCAGAATAATGCCGGATACGGCTTCTTTGATTCGGATACGCCTGAGTTAAGCATGGCCCTTCGCTCGAAGCATCGGGGAAAAGGAATTGGCGCAAAACTACTTGAGGCATTGATAGAAAACGCTCGTCAGATGGGCTTGAAGAAACTGAGTCTGAGCGTAGATAAAGCCAACCGAGCGTCCACCCTCTATCAGCGATTCGGATTTGAAATAATTCGTGAGAATGACACGGATTATGTCATGCTTCTAGAATTGTAAGCCTCTGCCTTTGGGTCACCTACTGCTTAAACGGCGTTTGAGATTTAAGCCCCTGTACCCTAAATTCAGTTTCAAAAAGAAGACCAGATGAGAAGGACTGTATTTCGCATTGTTACCCTGTATTGCCTTACGTTTAATCTCAATGCACAGGAAAAGCCCGAGGCAATAGTTGAGAAGGTTTTTATCGAGTATCAAGGGGATACCGTTAAGGCGAGAAAACTAACGGTAAGGTCGACCATTCCCATTTCTATAGACACCGCATGGCGTAATGTGAAAAGTCCAGAGCTTTTGAAGTTCGTGGCCAAAGGCATGATCAGCTTTAAATCGGCGGAAGGAGAGTTTCCAAAGAACTGGCAGATGGGAAAGAAGTATGGAGCTAAAATGAAGGTTTTTGGGTTTTTGCCATTTGGCGGTACCCACTACCTCTACATCGAATCCATTGATAATCGAGATCACATAATCCGCACTAAGGAATGGGATAAGCAGGCGAAAGTGTGGAATCATACCGTAAGGATGAAGGACTTGGGAGATGGAACTATCCTCTACGAAGATGAGATCATTATCTACGGAGGTTCGATGACGGGTTTTATTACGGGCTTCGCAAAACGCTTTTATAAGCACCGTCAGAAGAGATGGCAAATTGTGGCCAATGATCGAATGACTTTTGGTTTTTAAAGAGGTGTAACCAAGGCCATTTATAAATTCCTTATTTCCAACAATACACCCCTGTTTTGAAATGCCTTCGGCAAGGGATGAATATAATTGGAGGAACTAATTTCCAGGTTCGAATTCAATGCCTTAAATCATTAATTTCAAATTCTCATAAACATGAAAACTGAATTCTAATGATGGAAACCCTACACCTCCCCTCAGTAATTAAAAATCACAGCCGCGACATGAGTGGTCAAGTTGCAGTGGTTACGGGCACTACCAGCGGTACCGGCTTTGTTTGTGCTCGCGAGCTGGCGAAACTTGGAGCAAGCTTAATTCTTCTTAATCGCGAAAGCGATCGGGCGCAAAAAGCATTAAGCCAGTTGCAAGACGCCGTTCCGGAAGGTAAGTTTCACCTGATCAACTGTGATTTACAAAATTTTGCCAGTGTAAAGCAAGCTATTGCTCAGATTAAGGAGGATTACCAACACATTGATGTACTCGTTAATAATGCCGGAGTGATGGCTTTTAAGGATCAGGCTACGATTGACGGTTACGATGTCCAGATTCAAACCAATGTAATCTCCCATTTTCTTTTAACCAAAGAGCTTTTCCCCTTACTTCGAAAAAGCAAGCAGGGCCGAATAGTTAACCATTCCTCAATGGCGCGTTTAGGCGGTCCCCTTGACGAAAAGTATTTTGGCCAAAATGGAGGAAATCTGGGAGGAGATGGAACGGAAGAAGAAAGTATTCAATTTCGTGGTCCTCGCTGGGAGCGCTATCATCAAACTAAATTGGCCAACGCTTGCTTCACTTATGGACTAAAGCAAAAACTTGAAGCGGCCGATATCAATAATGTGATTGCTCTATTAGCGCATCCAGGTTTGGCAGCGACCAATCTTCAGATTACTACCGCCGAGGATGGAGGAATGGAAAAGGAGTCTGATCTGATGAAACAGGCTCAATCAGCTGAGGATGGTGCCACCGGAATCATTCGTGCTAGCCTTGATCCTAAAGCAAAATCAGGAGACTTCTTTGGACCTTCAGCCGGTTGGAATGGATACCCAGACCTTTTAGAACCTGAGGATTTGCTTTTAGATTCTGAAAACAATCGCATCAATTGGGAAGGTTGTGAAGCAGCTGTTGGGGCTTTTCAATTAAGTTGATTTAGATATTTTATTTACTGCTTCGAAGCGATAAATAATATTGCCTCGAAATCAATACTCAATCCCTCAGAAGCCACTATTTTCGCGGTATCATTGGATGAACCATGGATTATAATTTTTCTGAGATTGAGAAGAAATGGCAAGCCTATTGGGCAAGCCATAAGAGCTTTGCGGCTGAAGAAAGCAGCGAAAAGCCCAAGTATTACGTACTAGACATGTTTCCCTATCCTTCCGGAGCAGGTCTGCACGTAGGGCATCCCCTGGGTTATATAGCTTCTGATATCGTTAGTCGTTACAAGCGCCACCAAGGCTATAATGTATTGCATCCCATGGGTTATGATTCCTTTGGGCTTCCTGCCGAGCAATATGCTATTCAGACCGGACAGCATCCTGCGATTACCACCGAGCAAAACATTCAGCGCTATCGCGAGCAATTGGATCGGATGGGATTTGCCTTTGATTGGAGTCGGGAGGTGCGAACCTCCAACCCTGCCTTCTATCGTTGGACCCAATGGATATTCTTACAACTTTTTGATTCCTGGTATGACTATGATGTTGAGCAAGCCAAGTCAATTGAGGACTTGATTTGGCATTTTCATAAAAACGGCACCGAAGGTCTTAATGCAGCCTGCGAAGAGGAATTGCATTTCACTCCAGAGGAGTGGGAGGGCTTCGATGGCCCCACTCGCGAAAACATCTTACAAAACTTCCGTTTGGCCTATCGCAGCGAGAGCACGGTAAACTGGTGTCCCGCCTTAGGCACGGTCTTGGCCAATGATGAAATTAAAGATGGTTTAAGTGAAAGGGGTGGCCATCCCGTGGTCCAAAAGAAAATGATGCAGTGGAGTATGCGCATCACTGCTTATGCGGATCGCCTTTTGGCCGGATTAGATCATATTGATTGGTCGGAATCCTTGAAAGAGTCGCAAAGGAACTGGATCGGTAAATCACAAGGAGCCAGTGTGCAATTTGGATTAGATGGCCGCAAAGAAACCATAGAGGTATTCACAACGCGACCCGACACCATTTTTGGGGTGAGCTTTATGGTACTTGCTCCCGAGCACTATTTGGTAAATGAGATTACAACTGCGGATCAGGCCGATGCTGTAAAAGCGTATCAGGAATTGGCCGCTAAGAAGAGTGAACGAGATAGGATGAGCGATGTGAAAACTGTGAGTGGTGTTTTTACCGGAGCTTATGCTAAGCACCCCTTCTCAGGCGAGAATATTCCGATTTGGATTGCTGATTATGTTTTAGCCGGATATGGAACCGGAGCCGTTATGGCTGTACCAGGACATGATAGTCGCGACTGGGCCTTTGCAAAGAAATTCGGTTTACCCATAGTAGAGGTAGTCGGTGGAGGCGATGTTCAGTCAGCCAGCCATGATGCTAAAGAGGGGAAAATCGTTAATAGTGATTTCCTAAATGGTTTGGAAGTAAAAGAGGCAATTGCCAGCGCTATTGCAGCCATTGAAGAGAAGGGTATCGGTGAAGCTCAAGTGAATTTCCGTTTAAGGGATGCAGTATTTGGTCGCCAACGATATTGGGGAGAGCCTATTCCCATCTATTATGTGGATGGCATGCCTCGAAGGGTTAAGGAGGAGCATTTACCGCTCAAGCTTCCGGATGTAGATAAGTTTTTACCAACCGAAGATGGTGAGCCGCCCTTGGCTCGTGCGACAATGTGGAACTATCATCCCGATAAAGGAGTAGTACCCACTGGTGAGGGATATCCCTTAGAGACTACTACCATGCCGGGTTGGGCTGGAAGCAGCTGGTATGATTTAAGGTATATGGATGCCAGAAATCTGGATGCTTTTGCCTCGAAGGAAAGCTTGGATTATTGGCAGGATGTCGACTTGTATATTGGTGGCTCAGAGCATGCTACAGGCCACCTCCTATACACTCGTTTTTGGCATAAATTCTTGAAGGATCAAGGTTACATTAAAAGCGATGAGCCATTTAAAAAGCTGATCAATCAAGGGATGATTACTTCAAATCAAACTTATGCCTGTATGATTGAATTTCACATTGATTCAAAGCCATACGTTAAAGAGAAATTTGCTGATAAAAATATCTTCATCTCCCTAGTGGAATCAGAAGGGGATCCCTCTCCCTATCAGATCTTCCGGACATTTGAACGACACTTTGGGGAGAACCCTTTTGAAGATGAATATAAACCTGCCGCAGGTATTAACCCTATACACACAAAACGGGTTAGGGTTAACAGAGCCTTTATGGATGAGGAAACACATTATGTGTATGACTTAACCGGTTTAGCTTCATGGATAAAAAGAATATATGCAATTTCTGATATTGAGTTTATAAGGACCACTCATGGGAAGTTTCTTGTTGGATTAGCTGATCAAGAGAAAATGTCTAAGTCCAAGTTTAATGTAGTTAATCCTGATAGTATAATTGAACGCTATGGAGCCGACACTTTACGCCTCTATGAAATGTTTCTCGGGCCTTTGGAACAAAGCAAGCCTTGGAATACGGCCGGTATTAGCGGAGTGCACAATTTCTTAAAGAAGCTTTGGCGCTTATACCATCGGGGTGGAGCCTGGAATTTGAGTGAAGAGAAACCCAATGAGAAAGAACTTAAAACCTTGCACACTTTAATAAAGAAGGTGAACGAGGATATTGGCAACTTCAGTTTTAATACTTCGGTAAGTGCGTTTATGATTGCGGTTAATGAACTTACCGATCAGAAGTGTAATAAGCGATCCATCTTAGAAGTGTTACCGGTACTAATTTCACCTTATGCTCCCCATATTGCTGAGGAGCTATGGAGTTTGTTGGGTCATGATTCATCCATCGCTAACCAGGCTTTCCCAAAGCACGAGGAAAACTATCTGGTGGAGAGCAGCGTGAAATACCCAATTTCCTTCAATGGAAAAATGAGATTCACCCTCAGTTTACCTGCTGATCTTTCCAAAGATGAGGTGGAGAAAACCGTAATGGCAGATGAGCGGACACAAAAGCAGTTAGACGGGAAAAGCCCTAAGAAAGTAATAGTGGTGCCGGGTCGAATTGTCAATATAGTGGTGTAAAGCCTCCGGTGCGTGCAGCTGGATTCATTGTACCTTTACGGGGATGAGTGCTCCGCCGCCTTCCATACTTCCGAAAAAGAAGGGGAAACAGAAAAAACGTTTCCTAATCCAGGATGCATTTTCCTACCTCTTCAAATCGGCGGGATTAGTAATTTGGTTTGTGGTCTTTGCCCTAGCTCTGTTGGAAATCAAACAGTACTATCACATCGACCTTATTCCCGGATATGATAGTGCCGTAGATGATGTATATGGAGCCATCCGAGGTTTTCTTTCCGAACTGTTCGGATTTTAATATCATTTTTGCTCTGGCATCACGTTTGTTTAGTTATTGGAAAATTCAGCCATGAAAAACCTATTCATCGCCATTTTAGGCATCATGCCTTTCTTCGGACCACCGAATCAACCTCCGCAAGAGGACAAAGCGGTGGAAACTTTACGAAGTTTAAATCAAAAGGCCTTTAAACCGGGGGAGAAACTTGAGTATAAGATTCGATACGGTTTAATTGAAGCCGGTAAAGCTACCCTGGAGGTAAAGAAGGTAGTGAAGCGTTCCGGCCGCCCTAGTTATCATGTGGTAGGTACGGGAAGATCGGTAGGAATGACCGAATGGTTTTTTAAGACTCGTGATCGCTATGAGAGTTTTATCGATACTGAAGCATTGGTCCCTTGGGAGTTTATTCGCGATGTAAATGAAGGAGGTTACGAAATTCAACGACATCTCATTTTTAATCAGTACAAACAAACTGTCAAGGATTTAAAGGCACCCCATAAAGGCACCTTTCGCTATGAATCCTATGCTCAGGATATGATCAGCGCCTTTTACTTCGCTCGATCCTGGGATGCTACCAAATTGAAAAAAGGGGATGAAATCACTTTCACGATGTTCCTGGATCACGAGCAATTTCCCTTCAAATTAGTGGTATTGGGAAGGGAGATGGTAGATACGGATTTTGGTGAGATTCGCTGTTTAGCGCTAAGACCTAAGCTGCAAGAAGGAAGAGTGTTTCGGGAAGAAGAGGGAATGACCATTTACGTAAGTGATGATGCTAATAAGATTCCCATCCTAATTGAATCCTCTTTGTTTATTGGATCGATCAAAGTTGAACTAACTGATTACAAAGGACTGCGACATAAATTGCGTTTTAAATAAGGCAATTGTCTTAGCTTTACAGGGCTAAATCAATCGCCATGCCCCATGACGTAAAGGTCACCCCGGAAATCCAGGAACGTCTGAATCAATTAGCCGAGAAGTATCAGGCTAGTGGTCAGGAGCTCCTGGATTTTTTGGATGGATTACTATATCAGGATTACAATACTTATTGGGATTATATCCATTTGGATACCCTACTCAGTTTGCAAACTCCTATTACTGATATACCGGATGAGGAAATCTTTATCATGTATCATCAGATCACTGAACTCTATTTTAAACTGAGCCTACACGAGTTTAATCAACTCGCCGAGAATCTGAACCCGACTAAGGAAGATATAATCCTGCCCCTTACCAGAGTTAATCGATACTTTGAAGCCCTAACCCGATCTTTTGGCATCATGGAAAAGGGTATGGATCGAAAGCAGTTTCTAAAATTTCGAATGTCATTAATTCCGGCATCCGGCTTTCAGTCCGTGCAGTACCGTTTGGTAGAGATTTGCGCCACCGATATGATCAATTTGGTTGATAAGGACTATCGGGAAGGATTGAGAGCTGAAGATCCGAGCGTTGAGCAGATGTATGAATACATCTATTGGAAGAAAGGAGCTACCATTGCAGATTCAGGACATAAGACGCTTACCTTAAAGCAGTTTGAGAAGAAGTATACGGGAATGATTATTCGCCATGCCCGCGCCTATTACCATACTAACCTTTGGCAGAAATATTTGCTCCTTTCGGAGGAAGATCAAAAAGATCAGAACTTGCTGGATCAACTTCGATTGTTAGATCTCAATGTAAATGTTTATTGGCCTTTGCAGCATTACAAGACTGCAGTTGAATATCTGGCTAGACGCCCCGCCGACGTGAGGGCTACCGGTGGAACGAACTGGCAGAAATACCTTCCTCCGCGATTCCAAAAACGGATATTCTACCCCGATCTTTGGACTGAAAAAGAGAAGGAAGAATGGGGGAAATCGTGGGTAAATGAGGTTCTGGCCGAGGTGAGAAAAAACATGTCGACCTCACAATAATGCACTTAGCTCTTCGTTAGCCCCCCATGGGTGCTTATATTTGCGGCCCTGCAACCACCACCTACTATTACATCTCTTATGCAGCGAAAAGTTAAGTTGATCCTTAGTTTACTGGTTCTCAGTATTCCATTGGTCATACTGAATAATCTGGGAGTATTTGATCGCTTCGTTTCAGAACCCCAATTAAATCAACAGATTGAGGAGCCTGCTGCTTTACCGGAACATCAGGAAGCGCAGGTGAAGTACGGTTTACCCGTCGATTCTTTTGTACTGATCGATAATGTGATCAGCAATGGCGAAAGCTTCAGCAATATTTTACTCGATTTTGGTGTGGGCTATCCGATGATTCATCGTATTGCTACTGAATTCAAAGAGGTTTTTGATGTACGGAATCTGCGCAGTGGTAAGGATTATACCATTTTTGCTGAGAATCGCGACAGTGTGAAGGTCGCACAGTATATGGTCTATAAGCCTTCACCAATTAACTATGTGGTTTTTGATTTAAGAGATACTGGTAATGTTTACTTGGGAAAAGAGGAAGTTACTATAAGTGAACGTGAGATTAGCGGAGTGATCAGTTCTTCTCTCTATGAAAGTCTAATCGATGAAGGAGGTAGTCCGGCTTTAGCAGTTGAGATTTCAAAAGTTTATGCTTGGACGATCGACTTTTTCCGCATACAACCAGGAGACTATTTTAAACTCATTTTTGAGGAGAAGTATATTCAGGATTCCATTCAAGTTGGCTTGGGACGGATTCTTGCAGCGGATTTCCATCATAATGGTCGATCCTTCTATTCATTCTATTACGATAATGACAGCAATTATCGCGACTATTTTGATGAGAAGGGACGCAGCTTGCGCAAGGCATTCCTAAAAGCCCCTCTCGACTTTTTCCGTATTTCTTCCCGCTTTAATCCGCGGAGATTTCATCCGGTTTTAAAGCGAGTAAAGCCTCATTTAGGTACCGACTATGCCGCACCACATGGCACGCCTATTATGTCTACCGCTGATGGAGAAGTGATCGCCGCTTCTTACACACGTGGAAATGGTAATTATGTAAAGGTGCGCCACAACAGCACTTACACCACCCAATACCTTCACATGAGTAAGTTTGCCAAGGGGATTAAAAAGGGCAGCAGAGTTCGTCAGGGCGATGTGATTGGTTATGTAGGGAGCACCGGTTTAGCTACGGGCCCACATGTTTGCTATCGGTTTTGGGTAAATGGGCAGCAGGTTGACCCTTTACGTCAGGATTTACCGGAAGCAGAGCCCATTACTGATGAGTACATTGGCGATTACCGCAGCTTCATGAATCCATTGAAGAAGCGGATTGACGCTATTGAATTACCATTGGAGGAGCCGGAAGATCCATTGATCCGACTGGCCACCATCAATCCTTAAGCTTTTTTATTAACGATAGTACTGCTGGCCTGATCCACACTCATTACGACCAGGTCGGCAATATTGATGTGATAAGGCCTACTAATCACGAAGGCAATGATATCGGCGATATCCTCTGCTTTTAAGGGGCGATAACCCTGATATACTTTGGCTGCTTTTTCTTTGTCTCCTTTGAAACGCACCTCGCTAAATTCGGTCTCTACTAATCCTGGATGAATAGCTCCTACTCTGATATTATGCTGATTTAAATCCATCCGCATACCCTGATTTATGGCATCAACAGCATGCTTTGAAGCGCAATAGACGTTTCCCTTAGGATAGACTTCCTTAGCAGCGGTGGATCCGATGTTGATGATATGCCCTTCATTCCGTTTTACCATATGGGGAATGATTTCTTTGCTGACATAGAGCAGTCCTTTTACATTGATGTCCATCATTGCGTCCCAGTCCTCAAAACTTCCTTCCTGAATGGGATCAAGACCATGGGCATTGCCGGCATTATTGATTAGTATATCCACTCTTTGAAAATTCTCTGGTAGGTTTCGAATAGCCTGTTCTACATTTTCACGATTGCGAACATCAAATTGCAGCGTATGCACATCCGTTAGGGGTTCCAGGCTTTCTTTTATAGAGTCTAATCTTTCCTTTCGACGGCCACAGAGGATTAAACGATAGCCTTCATTGGCCAACCTCTCGGCGGTTGCTAATCCTATACCACTCGTTGCACCAGTTATCAGAACAGTCTTTTGCATCATTTCAGATATTATCAATTAGTTCATCCTCGCTTTTAAAGTCCATCACCCGCATTTGCAGATTGGATTGACCTCTAAACTCGTTAAGCTCAAGATGAAAGAGTAGAGCCAGTGAGCTAGTTCTTTGCACCAAAGGAAGTTGATCTCCCCGATTAAAAGCGATTCCATCCAGAATAATTCCGCTTTCAGGGTCAACCAGTTGTAATTTTAAATGCTTTTGACCTTCGCCAACTGTTCTTGAACCATGATTTTGCAATCCCTTAATCAATAATAGCGGAGCTAGGTTCTCCGGTCCAAAAGGGGCAAAGTATTGCAACATTTTATGGAACTTTTTGTCCAGGTCTTCAGCGCTTACCTCCAAATCAAATAGATAGCTTGGTTGCTTTTGGTCTGGTTCAATTCGATTAGCCACACTCTTCTCGAAAGCAATTTTGAATTGGCTGAGTTGTTCCTCTTTCATGGTCATACCGGCAGCAGCAGCGTGACCTCCAAATTGGATAAGATGAGGCTCACACTCGGAGAGGGCATCATAGAGATCAAATCCTGATACTGACCTTGCTGATCCCGCCAGAACATCCCCTGAACGAGTAAGTACCACTGTGGGTCGATAGTAACTTTCAATCAGTCGGGACGCGACAATCCCAATTACGCCTTTATGCCAGTCTTGCTGGAACACCACGGTAGAACACGCTTCTGAGGCAATTTGATCTTCAATTTGTAGTAAGGCCTCAGCACTTATCTTTTTATCGAGCTGTTTTCTCTCCGTATTTCTACGGTCAATCTCCCTGGCGATTTCAGGAAGAGTGCTAAGATCATTACCGGTAAGCAGGTTTACGGCCATCTTTCCATGATCGAGCCGCCCAGCCGCATTGATCCTTGGCGCTAAGGTGAAGACCACATCACCAATATCAAGTCTTTTTGTATGAACCCCAGCCGCCTGAAGAAGAGCCCTGATACCCGGTGATGGATCCTCATTAATTTTCTTTAATCCATAGTGGGCAAGTACACGATTCTCTCCGGTCATTGGTACAATGTCGGCCCCAATACTCAAAGTAAGCAGGTCTAAGCCCGGTCGAAATTCACTCTCATCCAGATCCCAGGCATTTGCTAAAGCCTGACATAATTTGAAGCCCACTCCACAGCCGCTCAATCCTTTGTAAGGATATTCACAATCTTCCCTCTTAGGGTCTAGTACGGCTACCGCTTTGGGTAGTATCGGGCCGGGATTGTGGTGATCACAAATGATGAAATCGATATCCATAGACCTGGCATAGTCTACTTTGTCTATCGCTTTGATCCCACAGTCTAGGGCGATTATCAAACTGGCTCCAATGGATTTGGCATAATCAATACCCTTGGTTGATACACCGTAGCCTTCTCGATAACGATCCGGTATATAGGTCTCAAAACGATTATAATGCTTCGTGAAGAAACCGGCCACCAGACTTACCGCGGTGGTTCCATCAACATCATAATCACCATAAATCAAAACTTTTTCATCCTTCTTCCGCGCTTGATCGATCCTTTGCACGGCGGTGGTCATATCCTGCATTAAGAAGGGGTCATGCAGTTGATCGAATTCAGGGCGAAAGAATTTCTTAGCTTCCTCGTAGCTAGAGATCCCGCGAATTAGAAGTAGCTCCAGAATTTTGAAATCGAGGTCAAGATCCTTCTTGAATTCAATAATCTCTTCCCGATCAACTTTTTTTCGACGGCTCCAAATAGATTGAGGTCTTACTGCCATTAGAGCAAATTACGAAGCTTTACCAGTCGATTACAAGTGAGTGTTTGTGAAGTGCTTAGTTTCACTATTGTTAATGGACTTCTTTAATTACTTAGATTGAACCGAAGGTATCATAGGCCTGCTATGCTTGGCGAAATGGCCTTTAATCGAATTAAGGGCCTCCTGTTAATGATGGTTTTTGATTTGAGTATCAATGGAGTATTTATGAAGCAATTGAAATAATTCATGCACCAAATCTCCATCCAAATCCAAATCCTTTCCTTTTTGTTTGCGATTTTCCAATACTTTAAACCAGCGCTTCATTTGAAAGATTGTAGCCTGATTTTCATATTTCACCGGACCAATGGCCTTGGATAATTCCTGTCTACGGGAAATGAGATCGAGGATTTGTTTATCCACGCCATCAATCTGTTTTCGGAGCTCCTCAAGTTTTGCGATAAAGCGTTTATCATCAATGGCTTCTTCTCGATGCTCCAAAGCTTTATAGACCAATTCCAAATCATAAGGCCGGAGTTGTTGTAAGGGATCACTCAAGGCTTTATGAGGTTCAATATGTGATTCAATCATAAACCCGTCCATACCTAAGTCCAAAGCGGATTGACAGATTTCTCCGATCAACTCACTACGTCCGGCAATATGACTAGGATCACAAATGACTGGTAGATCAGGAGCCAGGCGACGCAATTCGAAAAAGACCTCCCATTTTGGTTCGTTTCGAAAGGGTTGACTTTGATAAGCATAAAAGCCTCGGTGGATGGCGATGAGTTTATCTATCCCCGCGTTGTTAACCCGCTCCAGAGCGCCAAGCCAGAGTTTAACTTCCGGATGAATCGGGTTTTTCACCATTACCGGGATATCCACTCCTTGCAGCGCATCGGCGATTTCTTGGATATAGAAAGGGTTAACGGTGGTTCTAGCCCCAATCCATAGGATGTCTACCCCTGCTTTTAAGGCTTCTTCAACATGACGGGCATTAGCGATTTCCGTTGTAACGGGAAGCTGAAATTCTTCACCTGCCTGTTTCAGCCATTGCAAGGCTGGACTGCCAATACCCTCGAATGATCCTGGTTTAGTGCGGGGTTTCCAGATTCCACCTCTTAGAGCAGTAACGGTTCCGGTACGCGCCAGAGAGGCAGCTGTACTCATCATTTGCTCCTCGCTTTCTACACTACATGGTCCGGCAATTAGGAGAGGCTCCGACTTTGCCTTAAGCCAGTTCTTCCAGGGTTCAATCTTCATTAATATGCTTTAGCCTTCCTAATTAAGGTTTGAGGCCTATTTTGGTTCATGAAGAACCAGTAGGGGGAGTCGGGTATGATAAGCCAATTTACTGGTCATACTACGGTGAAATAATCCTTCAATAAAACCGTAACGTTTGGAGATTGCCGCCACTACTTCCGCATTTTCTTTTTCAGCTTCGCCTGTGATAGCTTCTTCTACATTTTCGCTACGTAAGATGGTGAACTCATGCTCCACATCTCCTAGGTTATTACTGTAAAATTCTCGGCTACCTCCCTGGGGAGCAGTGCTGCTATCATTCTGAACATGTACGATATCGATTTTCGCATTGTTCACTTTAGCAAAATGCGCTAACCTCTGAATGGGCTGATCCTGAACTTTAGGGTCAAGATCGCAGGCAAACACAATTTTGCTGATAGATTTCAGCTCAGCCTGTGGGGGTATTACCAAGACCGGTTTATCACAGTTCTGGATGACACTTGCGGCATTCGAACCAATTAGAATTTCTTCTAATCCGCTGGCTCCTTTGGTGCCCATTACAATCATATCAATATCACCCAGCTTTGCACTTTCGGTAATCAAGCGTATGGGGTTTCCCAGACGGATTAAAGTTTTGAAGTTTAGCGGGTATTTCAGTTTCAGCTTTTTCTCCAACTCAGCCATATTGGTTTCGGCATTCTCCTTCATCACGTCAAGTAAAGAGGTGCTCATGGAACGGTCTGAGTAGGGTAAATCGTAGGCGTGGAAAACAGTTACTACGCCATTACTTTTTGCCGCTAGGTCGAATGCAAATTCCGTAGCCAAATCGGCATTTTCGGAAAAGTCAGTAGGAAGTAAGATGTTCATTTTAAGAGGTTTAGATTTGTCTATCTCGTTTGAGCGTCTACACTTGCTAAGGTAATCATATTTACAATCTCCCGCACCGATGCACCCATTTGTAATATGTGAGCGGGTTTATTTACTCCAAGTAAAACTGGACCCAGTGCCTCTGCCGCTTCAAAAGACTGCAGCATCTTGTAGGCGATGTTTCCGGAAGCCAGGTTAGGAAATACAAATCCATTTACTTTTTGATCGACTAAACTGCTAAAAGGGAAGTTCTCTTTTAGTAGTTGCTGATCGAGGGCGATGTTGGCTTGAATCTCACCATCAACAATAAGATCAGGATCTTCTCGATGCAGAATTTCTCTGGCCGATTGCATAATCTTCGAGGTTGAATCGCCGCTATTACTGCCGAAATTCGAATAGCTAAGCAGCGCAATTCGTGGTACTTGATTGATGCGCTTAATCGAATCTGCTAGAAGTCGCGTAATCTGCACGATATCTTCTACCCCGGGGTTTTGAATTACCGTGGTGTCCGCAAAAAACATTGGCCCTCGTTTGGTGAGCATAATGTAAAGGCCTGCGATTCGGCTTACTCCGGGGCTAGTGCCAATAATTTGAAAGATAGGCTTAATAACTTCCGAATAGCGTCTGGTGATTCCCGATATAAAGGCATCTGCGTCTCCCATCTCCGTCATCGCAACTCCGTAGTAGTTTCGATCCCTCATGCGCTTTTGCGCTTCATAAAGTGTAATGCCTTTCCGCTGTCTTTTCTCGAAATAGAGCTTGGCATATTCTTCCTGCCGGGGATGAGGGCGATAGGGATCAATTACCGGTAAGTGGGCGATATCCTCCAGGTTGTTTTCCTCGATCAGGGTTTCAATCCTTTCCTTTCTTCCTAACAAAATGGGTTCTGCCAGGCCTTCATCCACTACGATTTGAGCGGCCTTTAGAGTATTTAGTTCATCTCCCTCAGCCAGGACCACACGCTTGGGATCTTTGGAGGCGCGTTCTTGGGCTAAACGGATAAACTTGTCATCTCTACCCAAGCGGTTTAATAGTACTTCCTTATAAGCATCCCAATCTTGGATGGGTTCTTGTGCAACACCACTATCCATAGCGGCTTTAGCAACAGCCGAAGCGACTTTTACTATTAATCGCGGGTCGAAAGGTTTGGGGATGATATAGTCTCTACCAAATTGAAGATTACTCTCATTGTAGGCCAGATTTACAATTTCTGGTACATTTTCCTTGGCAAGCTCTGCAATTGCCTTTGCGGCGGCGATCTTCATCTCCTCATTAATCTTCTTGGCCCTTACGTCCAAAGCTCCTCGAAAAATGAAGGGGAAGCCCAATACATTGTTTACCTGGTTAGGGTGGTCTGATCTTCCCGTAGCAATAATGATATCTTTTCGGGCCTGCTTGGCCTCCATATAACTGATTTCCGGATGGGGATTAGCCAGTGCAAAAACTATCGGGTCGGCCGCCATGCTTTGTACCATTTCGGTACTTAAAATTCCGCCTACAGATAAGCCTACAAATACATCCGCATCTACCAGAGCTTCCTGAAGAGTATCGTGCTCTGTTTCTCGCAGAAAGAACTTTTTCTCTTCATTGAGATCATCCCTGCGTTGGTTAATGATCCCCTTACTGTCCGCCATCAAAATATTCTCTGGGTTAGCTCCCAGACTTATGAATAGTTTCGCTGTGGCAGAAGCACTGGCACCGGCACCATTAAAAACAATCTTCAATTTGGAAAGCTCCTTATCCACAAACTCCGAAGCATTCAATAGTGCTGCGCTGGCAATGATTGCGGTTCCGTGCTGATCATCGTGCATCACAGGAATATCGAGCTCTTCTTTTAATCGATCTTCTATGTAGAAGCTTTCGGGAGCCTTAATATCTTCGAGGTTAATGCCGCCGAAGGTGGGGGCAATCGCCTTTACATGCTCCACAAATTTGGCCGGATCTTTCTCGTCAATCTCGATGTCGAAAACATCGATGTCTGCAAATATTTTAAAGAGTACCCCCTTACCTTCCATAACCGGCTTACTGGCTTCAGGACCGATATCTCCTAGTCCCAGTACTGCAGTGCCATTGGAGATGACCGCTACCAGATTACCTTTGGCGGTATACTTGTAAACATTGGATTTATCCCGGGCTATTTCCAGACAAGGGTCCGCAACTCCCGGTGAGTAGGCAATTGAAAGGTCCCTCTGAGAATTACTGGGTTTGGTCGGAATAACTTCAATCTTACCCGGTCGCCCATTATAATGATAATCTAGTGCAGCTTTTTTACTGACTTTCGCCATAGAATCTCGTTTTAAAAGAGAAAGTTGTTGTAGGGGAAGCGTTTTGCGTGTATCTCGGCTACTGTTTCATAGAGCCGGTTTCGCAAGTCTTCAATATTGTCTTTTTCGGTGGCAGAGATAAAAATTGCCTTTCGATCTGTGCGAGCAAACCAGGTAGATTTCCAGTCTTCAATACTAAAGTGCCGATTATTGGTTGGTTCGCTTAGGTCATCAGGATCGCGCTCTTCTGGTCGGTAGGCGTCAATTTTATTGAAGACCATCATGGTGGGTTTATCAGAACCATCGATTTCGGCGATAGTGCGATCTACAGTTTGGATGTGTTCTTCGAAATTGGGATGAGAGATGTCTACTACATGAAGTAAGACATCCGCTTCACGCACCTCATCAAGCGTAGACTTAAAGGACTCTACTAATTGGGTTGGTAGTTTGCGGATAAAACCAACCGTATCACTGAGTAGGAAAGGTAAATTATGGATGACTACTTTTCTTACGGTGGTGTCAAGGGTGGCGAAAAGCTTATTCTCGGCAAACACTTCAGATTTGCTCATCAGGTTCATCAAGGTTGACTTGCCCACATTGGTATAGCCCACCAATGCCACTCGTACCATACTAGCCCGGTTAGACCTTTGAATGGCCATCTGCTTGTCGATTTTCACCAACTGCTTCTTAAGCAGAGAGATCTTGTCTCGAATAATCCGTCGATCCGTTTCGATTTCTCTTTCACCAGGACCTTTCATGCCAATACCACCTTTTTGCTTGCTGAGGTGAGTCCACATGTTAGTCAGACGAGGCAGGAGGTACTGATATTGAGCCAATTCGACCTGAGTGCGAGCATAAGAAGTTTGGGCTCGGGCGGCGAAAATATCCAGAATCAGATTGGTCCGGTCCAGGACTTTGATATCGAAGATTTTCTCAATGTTTTTTAACTGAGAAGGACTGAGTTCATCATCAAATATTGCCAGATCAATCTCTTCTGCCTTTATATAGGCAGCGATCTCTGCTATTTTCCCACTTCCCAGAAAAGTTTTAGGATTAGGAGTGTCAAGTTTTTGGGTAAAGCGTTTAAGGCTATCCGCTCCGGCAGTATCGGCCAGGAAAGCTAATTCATCCAAATACTCCTCTACCTTTTCTTCAGATTGGAAGGTACTGATAACACCAATGAGTACCGCCTTTTCTCGTCCTGCGGTAGTTTTCTTTTTAGCTTCAATCATAGTTTAGGCTAGCCAGGCGTCCCATGGAATCCTGGAGAGGATTAGCACGAGGCCTAGACTATAGAAAATGGCAAGAGTCCGGAATTTTTTTGAGCTCTCGCCGAGACGCTTGGCTCTGGAATAACCAATGGTTATTAGAGTGATACCAAGGATCATTGTTAAAATATGCTCCACGGCGTATAACCGTAAAATAGGGTCTTTCATGAACCCCTCTATTGAAAAGTATTTTATACCAATAGGGCCTAGAAAGTATAGTGCTAGGCCTAATAAAAGCTGAATGTGGCTAAGGATCAAAGTGATTAAAGCCAATCTTTTATCGCCAGCCGAAAAATCAGCTTTACCAAATGATTTAATCCAAAATGCAACAAGGGCAATTAGGATAATTGGCAGAAATAAATAGGGGAGGTTGGAATGAACTACGCGCAAACCTTCAATCATGACCAGTAATTTTTGGTCTGCAAAGTTAAGCAAAGGATAATCGCCAGACTCTATGAGCCATTATTGGCTTTGAGAACCTTTTCTAAGGAATTCTCGACATAATCTCTTTTTGATTTACTCAAAAAGAACAGGTCAAATCTGCGCAGCTTCTTATCTCCGGAACTCGAGTTCACGGTTAGTGTAAGTTGGTATCGTAAAAACCCCTTCTTAACCTCAAAATCGGCCAGTATGATTTTGGCAAATTCATAGTGGCGATGCCTTTGACTTTCTAAAAAGCCAAAAACCAGGCTTCGGGTATCGATGTGAATTATTTCATATTCATCCTCATAAGAGAAGAAGCTAAATCGAAGTAGGGCTAATAAAAGCAATAAGCCCATACTTACTAAAGCCAGTTCGTGGTATATAAAAATCTTGGAAAGACTACCCTTTAATAAGGAGAGCGCTAGATCAACGAATATGAGGGCAACCAAAAAACGGACTAACCACTGCATTCGAGTGAAAAACTCCTTATTACTTACGAGCATATATACTTAATTATCAAGTACCTGTGAGAGCAGGCGCGCTAAAAAATCAGTCAAGTAAAATTACAAGATACTTCGACTTCTCCCAGAAAACCTGAGGATTTGTGATTTTTAAACCAGTTTTTACTTCGTTCTCCTCCTCAAACACGAACGAATCAGTAGAATGGTTAGTAATAATCTCCACTTTTTTATAGGAACCATTGAAAGTGAGCGAGGTAGACTTTCGAATATCCAACTTTGTGAAATAGTCGGTATTGAAGTTTTCGGCTAAGGTCTCAGTCCTTCCTATTCCAATAAAGCCTCCTTCCTTGTTCACTACTCCGGCTTGCTTCAACTCTTTATAGGTCCCCATGGTGTAATAGGCCGTATTCATTTCATCCTCCTGTTGCTCTATCACCTTCTTTTGTGCTAAGCCTGCCTCGGTGAGCATTCCTACCTTAGAAGTGAGTTGGGAAACTTTGAAATTCGCTTCTTCAAGTTGAGTGTAGAGGGTGGCAATCTGTTCCGTTTTTATTTCAATCTGGCGATTTAGGTTTTCTACCATCTTCATGTATTTCCGCCCTTCCCCGCGACTAGCGGCCAGTTTACGACGTAAATCTTCAATGGCTTCATTATTCTCCAAAATCAGATTATTGATCGCTTCAATATCTGAGATCACTTGATCTCTGGCAGACTGGGCACTCTCAAGGTTATCATCTTTAACTTCGCGAATTGACTCCTCGCGTTCCCGAATCGTGGAGAGGTTATTTTGGACCTGTTCGAAAACAGATAGGAAGTCACTAATAGTAGAATCCTGTTCAGTGCTTTCAATTTTTAAAGAATCCAACTCTGCTTTTAATCTGGCATTCTCTTCTTTAACTTCTTGATTACAAGCACCGGCGATAAGGCTGACGAACAGCACTAGTAAAGTCCACTTTTTCATGTGATTCAAATTAGATATTTCCCCTTAGTTGGTTAAGATAATTAATTAATCCCTTCGTGCTCCCATCCTTTTCAATTTCGCCTTTAGCGTCTAATAGAGGTAAAATGGTGTTAGCGAGTTGCTTACCCAGTTCAACTCCCCATTGATCGAATGAGAATATGTTCCAAACGATACCTTGTATCAAAATCTTGTGTTCGTAGGCGGCAATAAGTGCACCTAGCGTTTCGGGGGTAGAACGTTTACCAAGAATAGAGGTTGTAGGGCGATTTCCTTCGAAAACCCGATATGGACTAATCCTGGAGATGGTCTCTTCATCATCCCCCCGATCGCGCATTTCAGTAACTACTTCTTCATGGGATTTCCCATTCATAAGTGCTTCTGTTTGGGCAAGGAAATTGGAGAGAAGCTTGAGGTGATGATCTCCCATATCGTAATGACTTTCTGCAAAGGCGATGAAATCTGCTGGGATTATACGGGTGCCTTGATGCATTAATTGAAAGAAGGCATGTTGACCATTCGTGCCGGGTTCTCCCCAGATAATTGGTCCGGTTTGGTAGTTTACCTTCTCTCCTGTTCGATCCACATATTTACCATTGCTTTCCATATTGCCTTGTTGGAAATAGGCCGCGAAGCGATGCATATTCTGATCGTAGGGGATAATGGCTTCGCTTTCCGCTCCAAGAAAGTTAATGTTCCAGATTCCTATCGCCGCCATCAACATCGGGATGTTATCTTCAAACGGTGCTTCCGCAAGATGTAGGTCCATTCCGTGAGCGCCCCGGAGCAGCTTTTCGAAGTTCTTATAGCCTAATCCGCAGGCTAAGCTGAGACCGATAGCGCTCCATACCGAATATCTGCCGCCTACCCAATCCCAGAAGACAAACATATTAGTCGGGTCGATACCAAACTCCACTACCTTCTCCCGATTGGTAGATACTGCCACAAAGTGTTTGGCAATATCACTTTCAGAAGCCTGGGACCGCAGAAACCATTCACGAGCGGAGCGGGCATTAGTCATGGTCTCCTGCGTACTGAAGGTTTTACTTGCAATGACAAATAGAGTCTGTTCTGGATCTAGTTTTTTAAGCGTTTCATTGAGGTGTGCTCCATCAACATTAGATACAAAATGACATTGTATATGATTGTGGTAGGGTTTCAAGGCTTCATAAACCATTAACGGTCCCAAATCACTGCCGCCTATTCCAATGTTGACGATATGTTTTACCGTTTTACCACTAAAGCCTTTCCAGTTACCGGAGATCAGTAGGTCTGAAAAGTCTTGCATCTGCTCCAGAACTTTTTCTATATCCTGATTAACAAGCTCGTTATTGACTTTAATCTCACGATCACTAAAATTTCGCAGGGCCGTGTGGAGTACAGCTCTGCCTTCTGTTTCGTTGATTGGTTCTCCATTGAGCATGGATTTTATCCCCTCCTTAACTCCACATTCTTCAAACAAGTTTTTTAGGAGTCCCAGAACTTCCTTGTCTATGAGGTTCTTAGAGAAATCAAAGAGTAAATCCTGATGCTGGCGCTTAAATCGTTCGAACCTTTCCGAATCTTCAATGAACAGTTCTTTAAGGTGACGGTTTTTAATTTGCTGAGCTTTATTTTTAAGCTCAGACCAGGCGACAGTTTTGCTAGGATTTATTTTCTGAAGCATGCTGACGATTCTTGGTAATTAGAGCTAGCGAAGTTAATCTTCCTGCTTATTTTAGCCATGAAATAATTTGTATGCCCAACACCTCTTATCCTCTGCATAAAGTGCGCTTCCCGAGGAACTCTGCCGAATCATTTAGTAAGACTCTGCATCAACGTATAAACGCTTATTTTAGAGAGCGTTCCCTGAATCCCAAAGCCAATCCAGCGATGCTTTTCAAGACGATCGCTATGTTGTCTTTGTATTTTATTCCCTTCCTGGCGATGTTTATTTTCAATCCTGGACCCTGGCTTGTTCTTAGTCTTTTTGCCATTATGGGTTTTGGCATGTCGGGAGTAGGAATGTCAGTGATGCATGATGCTGCCCACGGGGCCTATTCTCGTCGTCCGAAGATTAACGACTTTATTGCATCAAGTATCTACCTTATTTCAGGAAATCTCACCACCTGGCGTTTGCAACATAATGTGTTGCACCATACCTATACTAATATTGATGGTTTGGATGATGATTTGGATACCCACGGTTTGCTGCGTCTTCATCCTGATCAACCCCTAAAGAAGCGTCATCGCTTTCAGGTTTGGTACGCACCCCTGCTATATAGTTTGTTGACCCTCAACTGGGTAGTTATGAAGGATTTTGCTCAATTAATCCGCTATCAGAAAACTGGAGTGGCAAATTTAAGTGAGGAAAAGCTTCGCTCAGAGTGGGTGAAATTGATCTATACTAAGCTGATCTATTTCGGACTCTTTTTAGTACTGCCTCTGGTATTCTTATCAGTGTCCTGGTACATCATAGTTTTAGGCTTTGTAGTAATGCACCTAATCGCTGGTTTTGTTCTGAGTTTTGTGTTCCAGCTAGCCCATGTTGTAGATCATGTTGAGACTGCCCATTTACCTGAAAATGGAGAAGCCATGGATGATGAGTTCATGGAACATCAACTTAAAACCACTTCAGATTTCGCCCGCCGTAATAAGTTGGTAGGATGGTTTGTTGGTGGATTAAACTTCCAGGTGGAGCACCATTTATTCCCACATATCTGTCATATTCATTATCCTGCATTAAGCGAGATAGTGAAGAAAACAGCCAAGGAATTCGGATTGCCTTACAATGAGCACCGTACTTTAGGGCAGGCCATTCAAGCGCATTTGCGCAGCCTGAAAATTTATGGCAAAATGAAATTAGCCTAACCGTTAACGGCTTCTACAGCTTTTATTTGACCGGGTAAGAAGTTTTTAAGCATGCCTTCGATGCCTTGCTTAAGCGTAGCTGTGCTGCTTGGACATCCACTACAAGCACCTTGCAGTAATACGCTTACAATGCCGTCATTGTGGTTTAGGAATTTGATATTACCTCCATCAGCCATAACTGCCGGTTTAACGTATTCATCAAGTAGATCCACAATCTTTTTATCGATAGCATCCCAGTCGGTTTCGGCCTTTTCCTCCGGGTGGATGTAGCCTGCAGGTTCCAGATTCTCATCCGATCCTTCTTCAGAATTGCTGGTGCTTAACTCGGCCTCATTTAAAACGGTATGACCTTCGGCGATGAAGTTGCGGATTAGCTCACGCAGCTCCATGGTAATTTCTTCCCACTCAACAATATCAAACTTGCTGATTGCAACGTAGTTCGAACTGATAAATACTTCTTTCACGAAGGGAAAATGAAAGAGCTTAGTGGCAAGGGGAGAAGGTTTAGCTTCTTCTATATTTCTAAACTCAACGGAATCAACTTCAACGAGCCTTTTGTTGGCTACAAATTTTAATACCGCCGGATTTGGAGTCATTTCGGCATAAACGCTGGCAGGAACCATATCGAAAATTTTTACAAAGATAGCAGGGAGCCATTTCTTCAAAGCTCCTATTTATCTTTAATTTGATCTGATAAATAGAATTGATATGGCTTTGATAAAGTCGGTAAAAGGAAAGGTTCCTCAGTTAGGTAAGGATTGCTTTGTGGCAGACAATGCCACCCTAGTAGGAGATATAGTATGCGGAGAACAATGCAGCTTCTGGTTTAATAGCGTGGCGCGTGGTGATGTTCACTATATCAAGATGGGTAATAAAGTGAATGTGCAGGATCAGGCGACTTTGCATTGTACCTACCAAAAGCATCCTTTAAATATTGGCAACAATGTTTCTATAGGACATAATGCTATTGTGCATGGCTGCACTATTCATGATAATGTACTGATTGGAATGGGCGCAATTGTTATGGATGCCTGTGTGGTGGAGAGCAATAGTATCATTGCCGCAGGAGCGGTAGTACTAGAAGGTACACATGTGCCAAGCGGAAGTATTTTTGCCGGAGTACCAGCAAAAAAAGTAAAGGACATCACCCCGGAGCTTATTTCCGGAGAAATCGATCGGATTGCAAATAATTACGTGATGTATAGTTCCTGGATAGAGGATGTAGATTAGTCGAGATAATCTAAGGCTGCTTCAATATACTGATCCACGCCCTGGCTTAGTAATATTGGGTCGAGGTGAAAAGCTAAATCTGGAGCCAGTCCGCCTTCAATATTAAATCCATCAGGAAGGAAAGTGCGAGTTGCTGAGAAACGATAACGCCAACCATTGGGGAGCTCATAGTCTATCGGAATACCACCTCCGCCACCTGTTGTATCTCCTATATGGTAAAAATTGGGCAGTGCTTTGGTGATAGCAGTGAAGGTATTAGTGGCGGAATAGCAGCGGCGATTGGTCAATAATACCACAGGTTTAAGAAAAGGTGTAGTTCCACTGGCCGGTACACTTATTCCTACTCTATTTCCAAAGTCCCCAGGTCCGGGACCTGTTTTTTCATCCATAATGAGCGCATCGATGGAACTGGTGCTAAATCGACCTGCCAGGCGATATGTGTTGTTTAAGCTGCCACCACCATTGTGCCTTAAGTCAAGTATAAGTCCCTTGGCAGGCGCGATGTACTCAAATATTCCATCTATTTCTTCCTCGCTAAATGCTGCGCTAAAGCTGCTGTAGTGCAGATAGGCAATACTGTCGCGTAAATAACGCAGTCTAAAACCACCAATAATCCGATAATCCTGATTGAGGTAAGTACGCTCCACAGTTTCGTCGCTGAAGTTATCAGGAGAATCCAGATACCAGGACCAATTTCTGCTCAGATTAAATGGAGCTACCAGGTTAACATGGCCGTCTCTAAGCTCATAGAGCAGGCTGTCTAAAACGGTGAAGAGTTCTTCATCACTCATATTAGAACGAATTCTGCTCCGATGTTCCTGAGCTGCAAGCTCCCAATTGATTTGCTTGAAATCGAAGAAGCTGTATTTATTACCCACCGTCTCGACCATGCTTTCAAAGTTGTCGATTGGTGCTGAACCGGGCTCGTCCGGTAAGAAGGCCTCTTCACAAGAAGAGACTCCTATAAGCAGGCTAAGTACCAGTACTATTAATTTCAAATTCTTCATAGCAGCAGAAAAAGTTGAATTTGAAACATATGCCCCCCATTGTAGCTGGCGTTAAAGCGATCCGTCTGAAAGTACTCCCAGGCATACATCGCTCTAATTTGATTACCGTTAGAGAGATGCCAAATTAAGCTGTGCCTAAAATCTGTTTGCAGAGTTCCATTCAAGATATGATTACCCCTATCTCCAATTTCTCCGGCCGAGTACTGCCTAATAAAATTGGGTCGCAGCATATAAGTACCTAAAGGGATATTCCATTCACTCTGCCAACTGAGGTCCCAGGATCGACCAAGTATGCTCAGATTATAGCTATACGTGTAGGCGATGCTCGGTCCGTAGCCGAAGAACCCACTAAAGCTTTGCGCGCTATTTCTGTATTCCTGATGCTCTCGCAAAACAAAGATGTTTTGGCTGTAAAGACCAGCTAGCAACTGGTGTTTACTCTTCTCAAAAAACCGATAGCGGAGACTATAATGAGCCTTTCCACCAAACGTTACAACTTCATTACTCTGTTCGGGATAGGAGAGAGGACTCAATGTTCCCCCTTGTCCCATAACATCCAAATTGTTCATCCACTTGCCGTGGTAGCTATGCCAACCTAATCCTGCACTTGCAGTGATGCCACCATAAGTATTGGGAGAAATATAAGCGTCATTAAATTGATCGAACCCAAAACCCAGGCTAGTGAATAGATAGTGACCTTCAAGCTTTTCCTGTCCGTAGGCGGCTAAAGAGGTAATAAATGCTAAAAGGGCAAGATACCTTCTCACTTAAGGCTCATTTTTATTTCTTGAGTATCCTTATCGAATCGGAAAAGCTGATCTTTTAGGTCCGGTGGGCCAAAGGTTCCTCTGGCATTATTGCTAAAGGCATAGACCTCCTTTGGGATACCGGTAAAGTTTTTATCCAGCTCATTATTATTATTGGCATCGTGGAACATGGCAATGGCATAAGAGCCTCCAAGCTTCAGTTTTAGCTTTACTATTTCAGGATTAGATTTTACGGGCTGGGTGGATTTGTAGATTTCTTTTCCCTGACTGTTTAATACTTTAAACATGAGCTTGCCTTTAAGCTGCTCAATACCATCAACCTTAATGTTCAGAGTAGAAAACTCCTGGGCCTGTAGGAAGACGGGAAGGAAAAGAAGTACTAGAAAGAAGCGCATGAATTAGCGAATAAGTACCACCGAACCTTGCTTGTTGTACTTGATGGGTTCGGCTTTGCGGTCATTGTAGTTTAAAAATTCGGCTTGGATTTTAAAGAGGTAAACTCCCTGCTCCAATTCCTTATTTTCAAATTTGCCATCCCACGCCTGATCACGGTCCATGTTCTCGCCCTGGTAGACCATTCTTCCCCAGCGATCAAAAACCTGAACCGAGAATTTAACTACCTCGCAGTTTTCACTGATTTTCAATTCGAAGATATCATTGATACCATCGCCATTGGGGGTAAAAGCATTGGGGATATAAAGCGGACATATCGTTGCATTGGAGGCGCTGGAACCAAAACTTTGAGGGCTTTGGGCCATTGCCATCCCAAGCCCAAGGCCTAGAATCATGCTTAATATGTAGACAGACTTCCGCATCTTATTCTTTCAAATGTAATTCTTTCCGCTTTAAATCAGAATTTCTTTGAGTTCACTTGCTTTTTAAGTGAGTAAAGGAGCAGCCCAATGATTAATCGAAATCGAGGGTTAGCTTGTAGCGCATGATTCGCCCGTTGCCTGCATCGGCGACATAGACGATTTGATTGAAATAGGCGACGGCTACCGGATTATTAAATTGCATTAAATCTGTACCGGTGCCACCAAAACTTGCTTTTACAAAGCGATCAATTCCCGCCGCTGCCGGAGGTCGAACACCCTCGAATCCGGTAAACGAAAACTGATAAAGTGAATCCGTATCAGAGTCTACTACAAATATGAATTGGGTACCATCTCCCGAAAGGGTAATATCAACCGGCCTTTCAAATTTATTGGGCGAATTTATGAAGCCATCTGCTTGCGAGGTATCACTGGATGCTAGAATTCGCGGACGGAACTCAGCACCAAACTCCCCTTCTATAAACTCGATGTATTGCACTTTCAAGGCATTATTAGGCTCTAGAGAAGTGTAAAGGAAATCGGAACTGGTTTGTGCACCGAATTGAGGCGGTTGAGTTAGAGTGGTTATCCCAGATGGTTCTTCAAAAAAGTCATTAAAAAAGCCAGAGGCAGTTTGAACCGAAATAGGAGAGATCAAATTGTCATTATTATCAAATTGAAGAACGGCATCATTTGGTCCTAAAGGTCCACTACTAATTTCAGGATTACTGGGATCAGGATCCGGACTTCTTACATATTGACGGCTAACATAAAACTGATTGTTCCGGGAAGGATCCTGACTATTCCCGATTATTCCAATGTTGTTGAAGCGCACGAAATCGTTAGTACGACGCACTGGATTACTTTGGGTATAGTAAAAAGGATGAACGATCTTATTTACAATCTGAGCATTATTAATGTCATAGGCACCTGCTCCCACTAATCTTAAGCGGTAAATAGTAGAGAAGGTGAGCAAGGTGTCTTCACTACCAAGATTGTAAAGGGAGTCGGAGGTTCCAATTACCAATAAATCAAATCGACGATCCTGAATTACTGAGCGAGCCCCAGGAATCGTCTTTCTTCCCAGGATAGTTCCGGATTCGTCCATTGCAATAATTTGTTCTTCGGCTTCATCTACGATATAGAGCAAACCGTCAAAGCCTGCGCAGATGTCGCTCGGACGTGCAAAGTCATCCAGGATTGGAAGAATAGGAACATAAGCGATATCGCGGATACTATTATCCGGTGGTATATCGATAAAATCCAGATCGGTTTTCTTACCTAGATAGTCTTCACAACCGCTAAACAGAAAGGCGAGCGCCACGAGGCTAAATAGAGCTAATCTTTTCATGAGCGTTCCGCAATATTTAAGATTTGAAAACGCAGGCCGATGCTATGTTGCAGGCCGATAAAATTGGTTGGGTTGGCAGAATAATCAATGTAAAAGGGGTGGTTCCCTAAGCGACTGCGCATCCCAATTCCGAAGGTTGGTACGTGACGATGCCGAACGCTGATGCGATAACCAGCCCGGGCAAAGAATATGTCCTTCCAACGATATTCCACCCCGGCAGAATAGTTCTCCGCATTATCATTAGGGTGATTTAATTGAACGGCGGTTAGAAGGCTGTGATCTTCCCTTTTCCAGGGAACCATACTAATCCCAAGCTTGAAAATGGTGGGAACAACATTCGCCTCAAGGCCAATTCCCGTGTTGCGATTGAAAGTCGTAGGGATATCTCCGTCCGTACCCAAAGAAGAATTACCGCCAAAGTTCTGCACCATGGCCGCGAATTTCAAGTCCTTGAAGTCAGTACGATAAAGAAAGCCAAGGTCTACAGTAGCATTGCTATTGTGGAATCCCGCTACTCCCTCATAGATATACTTTACACTTACGGCTGCACTGAAAAGAGCAGAGAGCTGTCGCGCATAGGTTGCTCCTACTGCAATATTGGCCACCGATACCTGGCGACCGGTTCCCTTTGGTTGAAATTCTGTGCGCTCTTCCATGTCGCCAGAATTAAGAGCATTAACGCTAAAGCTTAAGGTGCTGGTTTTATCTTTTAAAGGAAAATTGGCCGCAGCAAATGATTGGTTAACTCCACCACCAAGAAACAGATGGCTCAAGGCATAACTCGTTTCCTTTAAATCCGTGAGGGCGGCGGGATTATTTATAACCGAATAGGCATCTCCCTCTATAGCCAGACTAGTTCCTGCTAAACCAAGGGACCGGGTGCTCATATCATTTTTTAAGAAGCTAAGAGCTGATAAACCTGCGCGCTCTCCACCATAATTGGGAAGAATCTGAGCTTTAGCTGCGAAAGCACAGAGCAGGATCGTAAGGGTTGTGCTAAACTTTTTCATCTGCTAAAAGCGAAATTCAATTCCGTATAAAATTTGTCGAGGCGCTAAGTATCGAGCAGGATTTCTAGGATCAACACCACTTTCCTGCGGTCCATTATAGCGCGGATCACGCCAGTTAATGGGTACATCATCGCCAAATTCGTAAGCCCTACCGGTAACTGGGTTAATAATCTGAGCGTTCTTGGCATTGGTAAGGTTTCGTATCTCCATACTAATGGAAACTCCTTTACCCATCTTTAAACCTAATGGTAGGTTGTAGGTAAGTTTCATATCTACATTATGCCAGGGTGAAGCCTGGTTCTCTAGAAACTGATCTACCAAGGGTTCGTAAATCGGTCTGCCCAGTTCATTTACATCCGTGCGTTGCATTGGAGTATAGCGGAAACCGGATGTGTATTGATAAGAAATGAAGGCCCTAAAGCCGGTGAGATTCATACCCAAAATTGGAAGGGTACTATCGGGAGCAAAGATGATTCCCGTATTGATATTCCAGGGGCGGTCGAAAGCAAGGTATTGTTCCCTGCTTAAGGACACTTCTCCATTCTGTTCAATCTGTAAGCTCGATTCGCGAGCGGAATTTGATTTACCTCTTGCAACCTGATAACCCACATTGGCAAAACTGGTGAAGTAGCGCCCTATGCGATAATTCAATCCTAGCTCAACGCCATAAATATTGGCGTAATCCTGATTGATATAGAAGTTCTTTGTAGTTGGTCTACCGGTTTGATCTTCTACAATTACACTGCGCGACACGATGTAGTCGAATCGGTTGTTGTTAAAAGCGGTTAGGCTAACGGCCAGGTCTTTGGTTAACCTCGATTTCAATCCAATCTCGTAGCTAACATTTACTTCCGGATCAAGGTCTGGATTACCAAGGCTAGATAAGAAGGATCGATCCTGATAGGTTGGGTCCAATCCGGCATAAACGAAGCGAGGGTGCGGAAGTCGCATGCTGTGTCCATAATTGAAATAGAGCACATTGTTTTCTGTAACGGGAAAGCTTACATTGATTTTAGGAAGTAAACGTGCTTTCCAGCGCAAGCCAAATACCGAGGCGGTTTTGTTATTGTAATCTTCTCTAACCTGATCAATAACCGGTGCATTCGGATCGGCAACCGCATCATCCGCAAATTTACCAGGCGCCCAAAGGTTCCAGCGTAAACCGAGGGTGGCTATAATGCCCTTATAAGTGATTCGATCCTGAATAAAGAGACCTGTTTCCACTGGGCGAACCGACCAAATATCATTACTTGATCCAATGCTTACAGACTGGGTGAAGGTGCTATCATTAATTCGAATAGGGGCTCCCACCCAGGGACGGCTTACATCCACCCACTGGTATTCCGTAAAAGTGTTCTGTATACCAAAACTCAATTCGTGGTTTTTAGCATCCGGAATCCATGTAGCCTTTGCGTTTAAAGTGTATTCCTCCGCATAGTGATCATGCCAAACAGGGGTAATACCACCATTATTAACCAACCCATCGCCTACAGAAACGAAGTAAATTCCATTAGGGTCTCCTGGATTAAAGATTGAAATAGGATAGGAAACAATATGCTCTTCATCCAAAATCTGATCCACCGTTTCCCCTCTAAATGGTCTACCGTTAGCGTCAGCCCTCATATTTGTAAAGAGCCTTCCGGCTGATATACTTAGTCCCCAATTCTTATTTATGAGGTGATTCAAGTTAAGGGCGGTAAGATTGGAGTGATGCGTATAAGTGGTGGCGTTATCCAAATTGTTACTGCGGGCATATTGAAAACCTGGGGTTAGAATAGCATCGAATCCTACAATTTGCAGGGTTCGGGTATTCTGGTTAATGTTTAGGGAATGCTGGTTGGTCAGGGTAATCTTAGTACCTGATGCAATGCGATAAGCGAGCTTGAAAGTATTGGTGTAGGAATTCGAAAATCTAGGTGCCCAGAACTCAGGATTGTTACTAAAAAGGGAACTGTTTAACTGATCAGCCACTGGTCCAAAGTATCCGTCGCTCATAAACACGGAACCACTGGCAAAAAGGGTGAGCTTATTTTTAGTGCCTGGAATTGGCGTACCCAGATTCATTTCAAATCGGTCACTATTCCAACTGGTAGCCACTGAAGGATCGCCAAGATTATCCCGTTGCCAGCTTCCGCTGATTTCAAATTTCTCACCCCCTTCACGGATTCGTGTGTTTACCACACCTGAACTTCCGCCTCCGAACTCTGCACCCACACCTCCGGTGATAAGATCAATGCTGCTGATTGCGCTGGAATTTACATCAACCCCAAAACCGGTTCCGGCCAAAGGGTCTTGAGCAGAAATTCCGTCTACGATATACTCCGTTTCGTAGACCCGGGCGCCCCGTATTTGCAGACCATCTTGTGTTTTTACAACCCCGGCTTGCATTTCAAGCACTTCCTGGACATCCCGAACGTTCATCTGTGAAATCTGCTCCTGACTGATACTTACCTCACTGCTGGCTTTTTCCAGGCTGATCTGCTCTTTTTTACCTACAACCGTTATTTCATTAAGAGATTCGCTCTGCTCGCGTAAGTCAATGTTAAAGACTTTGTTTTCTCCTTCGGCAAAGGAAATACCCGTAAAGAGTTTTGTTTCGTAGCCAATAAATTGAACTTTGATGGTGTAGTCGTTTGGCTTTATACCATTGATTACATAGTTGCCTTCATAATCAGTTGCTGCTCCTAAATAAGTTCCCACAAGGCTTATGCTGGCGCCAATTAGAGTCTCACCTGTTTGAGAATCTTTAATAACTCCACTAAGTGATGCCCTGCCTTCCTCTTGCGCCATAAGTCCCATGCCAAGCAAGAGCAGAGTGATTATACTGAATAATCTAAAATTCATTATCGAATATTTCACCGATTAGTTGTTCTACGACTCCAGCATTTCTATCAAATAGATGAAGTTCCTGACAGAAGAATACTTGTGAGATATTGTTATTGCGACGGCGAACTGCAGCAACTACCTGAGAGCTACCATTCCATCCGCGGAAGCGCGTAATTTGAGCATAGTAAAAATCCTGAGCATCTGCAGATGCGATCATGGGCACCACGCCAAATTCCACATTGGTTGGATTCAATTTCGGGAAGCGAGCCGTATCGATTAATGGGACCAGGGCCGAATCCGATACAATACGCGCTTGAGATGCAGGTACCGTAGATACTGATATGTCATCAATAGGATATACGGATCTAGATTCACTCAGGTCTTGGGTAGTTGTAAACTTCGTGGTAAGGAAGTATTTGCCGCCATCATCCGTGAACCGCTGAACAATCGGCGCTAAATAGTCGAGTAGGGGTTTTTCATCCCCGGTAACGGTATTGCGGAAATTTGTAGGAGGTAGATTAAGAAAGGCTTTGGGATATTGCTCAAATATGAGTCTTACTGTAGGGTCAAAGTACTTAGGCAGGTTAATTCCCTGACCAAAACCGAAGTTTAAAAGGTCATAGTTAAGATTATTGGCATCCAAATAAGTCTTGTATTCCGCAGTAATACTCGCCGTATGACCAGAGATCCAAAGTACATCAACGTTTGAAGATTTCGGTCTGAAGTAGAAGGATTCGCTGGTATCAATATCGCTAATGGCATCTGCAATATCAATCGAGCGGATATAGACGCGGTTGCTATCATTTGCCCGCATTCCGTTGATACTAATGGGTGCCGCAGCTGTGCTATTGCCATAGTAGATTGCTGAGGCTGCCTGACCACTTTGAATGCTGACTTCAGGTAAGAAAGTAATGAGGTTTTGACCGCGATCGATTTCGACCCAATCGCCGTCGTTAATTCTAATTTCTACTGCTTTAAGGGTATTATCTCCATCTGGATCAGAGGCCTGCCAGAAGAATGTTGCCGCTATGAAAGCAGTATCGGATGGCCCTCTATCATCGAGAAAGGCGGCATCCGGTGGAGTGTTGATTAAGGGAACTCTTAAGAATGCAGGGCTTGGATCGATATTACCATCATTGTCAATGGCTCTAACGAAAAAGCTAATGTCTGCCGAATCAGCACCAGGTGGAATATCAAAAAGGAAAACAGAGTCCTGGGTGGTGGTGTATTCCCAGTTTTGCTGGTCGAGGGAAAGTTCATATCCTTCAATGTAGCCATCTCTATCTGTGCCATACCAACTAAGGCGCACCGACGAGTTCAATCGATTTTGGCCAGTTAGATTAATGGCTTCATAGCTGATGAAAGTATTGGGAACTCCATTACGATCAATTTCGCCTTTGCGACAAGCGGAAAAGACTAAGCTTAAAGAGATGAGTCCAAGGATTGACTTTAATTTTCCCGACATAGCAGAAAGATTAAAAAGGAAGCCCCCATTGGAGGCTTCCTTAATTAGATTATTTACCTACAACAACTTTGTGGCTGTTGCTTAATCCAGTTTTAGTTTCTGTGGTGTTTAGGATGTATACACCAGCAGTAAGGTTGGATACGTTTACTTCGTGCTTTTGAGCGGCTTCAGTGCTGCTCATGATTACACGACCGTTTAGGTCTAATAAACGATATTCAAGGGTCGTCGACTTGCTCTCGATGGTGAAAGCTGCGGTAGCCGGGTTAGGGTAAATCGCTACTTCATCAGCTGCAACTTCGTTTAAACCTACGTTGGTTGGTACATTACAACCATTGGTATCCAATGGAGTACTTAGGTTAACAATATCGAAGTTGTTACGGGGAAGAAGTTTGTAGTTTCCAAAGCTAAACCAAAGGATACCATGCATTGCATCCATATCCATGCTAGAGTTAGTGATTACTGCAGGAACCATAAGGTTTCCGCCGCTAGTAACGTAGCTAGAGTCAGAAATTAAGGATACGTACAAGCTTGAGGTGGCGGTAGTTCCACTCTGGCGCCCAGCTAATACACGAGAAGACTGTGAGGATCCAAAACTAGGATCGGTAGCGATACGGTACTCACCAAATCCAGCATCTGGATCGCTGATGAAAACTTTACCACCAGCAGGGTTTTGATAGGAAACCAACATGCCTTCATACATTTCTTTATTCAGGCTTGCGTCGGAAGGATCGATAGGAGTTGGCATAATAGTTTGAGAATTATTCAAACCAACATAGTTATCTACGTTTAAGTAGGTTACACCGAAAGTCTCTTGTACTGTACCAGTTACTTGAATTTCCTGATCGCGATAAACATTATCTAAATCCTGATTAGGAATAAGGGCAATACCAGCAAAGATGGTATCACGAGGATCTTGTAAGTAAACATACTCTAAATCACAATCGCGACGGGCAGAGGTGATAAAACCTGTAACTGTAACTGTTTGTCCTTCAAATACGCTTCCTCCGGTGCCGTTTCCGCTATACTGCACATCGAAAATACGCAGACCGTTATCACGCACTGAGTAGTGGTTGAAGTTAGGATCCGGTTGTCCGGCAGGGCTCGCTGGGAATACTACGGATGAACCGTCGTTGTCAGTAGCACGAATCCAGTAGCGTACCAGGCTTCCATCTGCTTGAGCGGGGATATTGTACTCGTAAGTAGAACCGCTGGACAAGGTCATGTTCACTGAGGTAAAGCTACCTGATGCTAGGTTGGGATCAGCACTCCAGAATAGTTCAACGTTGGTAATACTTCCATCAGAGTCGGTAACATCGGCGCTGATCAATACAGTTGCACTACTAGTTGGTACAACTGGGAAGCTGAATACATTGCTAATGCTCGGGGCACTTGCTCCAACTACATAATGAGAAGTATCGAATGGGTTAATCTCATATCCACGGCCAGTTCCACCTGTACATCCATTTGCAGAATGGCGAATGATTCCTTTCAAAGAAGAGTAGAAGGTTCCAACTGAAGGGGCTACAAAAGCGCCGGTTCCTGTGGTGGAAGGAGAGTTGGGGTTTACAACAGTATGAGAGGGTGTACGCTGCGCTAGGAAGCGGTCAGACACGTTAACTACATTACCGTTAGCGTCGGCAACATTGAAACTCACACGGTTTCCACTAAATGGAATAACCTGTACTACGGTTACATTGGTCAACTCAACAAAACTGTTTTGCCAATACTCACCAGTTTGTACATTATTCACACGCTGATTATCATTAAGATCACCAGCAGAAATACTAGCAGGTACAAAAGCTGAAGGCATTAAATCACCCGAGCTTAATAGGGTTACCGAGTTCGCATCGATAGTAGTCATTTGAGTGTTTCCGTCAAACTGATCCACTACGGCAGTAACCTCTACCTTATCACCTTGAAAAAGGGCGGTGAATCCAGGAATTGGTTGAAGGTTTCCTTGGGCGTCGTTATATACACCCATTACTTCGATACCACTTAAAGTATCACCTGCTCCACCAGTAGCGGTATCTACCATGTAGATAAAAGGACGGTTTCCGCCTTGTACGGAACCGGAAGCAACTTCTGATAATCCGCCATCGGTAACAACGTGAGCACGGAAGCGCACAGTATCACCTAGGTAGATTGAAGTGTCATTACAAGCGGCAAGATCTATCGATTGATTGATCTGTTTGATAGTAACCAGGGGGTAAGAACTCTGGGCACTCAAGAATCCGGTTAATAATAGACCGGCGAAGAGAGGTAGTAGTCTTCTCATTTTTATGGTATTTACTTAATTATCACAAATTTTCCGGTGAATCGCTCACCACTATTTAAATCTTCAACAGAGAACATGTAAAGGCCACGACTTATAATCTGACTCTCCACAGAGAGTAGATCCCAAGCGTGTTCTCCGCCACTAAATCGGTTCTCACCCGCATCTTCTGCACCAAAAGTGCGGAACCAGCGAATATCACTACCGTCGTAGTTCTCATCATGTCTAATTTCATCAATAAAGTCTCCCCCCGCCGTATAAATGCGGATTACGCAACGCGCTGGAAGGTTCGCAAAAATGATTTTTCGACTTTCTTCTTGGAAGTTTGAGTTGCCCTCCCATGCGGCACCATAGTAATAGGGATTAGGGTAAACGAAAGGTTGATTTTCGTCCATGTTTTCATTAGGGCCAGTTCCAGCAAAAGCACGATTGTTATTGGCCAGGAAGGAACTCTCCAAGGATTCCAGATTGCTTTCCGGATTACCTTCATCAAAGGCAGTTACCGCTGTAGCATATTGCCAGCCATTTGGAATATTATCAATGGTGTAGCGATAGTGATATGCTACCGTATCATCATTAAAATAAAAAGGTGGATCAAGCTTCACAGAACTAAATCCAGTTTCGTTGAAGAGATTGTTCCCACGTTTGTCGTACTGGGCAATTAGGCTAAAGTCCCTAGCCAGATCTGGTACCCCGGTTACATCAAAACCCAAACGGGAGAGATAAAGCCGGTAACCCTCAAAGTCTTCGGTACTGGAAATGGGATCGATGCTGCGTTCTGCATTATCAGACCAATAAATATCAATTTGGCCGTCTCCTGGCTCTACCCTTGTGCGTGGGATATCAGGAGGAGAAGGAAGTATGAAGCGGGTGATTTTCCCATCGCCATCATTGTCTTCTCCCGCGTCAAGGAGGCCATTGAAATTTTGATCTTCCCCGTTAAACGCCTGTTGCGCCCATCCGGCATTTGTGATGAGATTCTCTCTTTGTAATTCGTTGTTATCCTGATTGGGATTGCCATCCTCATTTTTCTTGGCGAAAACATAAGCGAAGGAAACTTCTATCTCCTCTCCAGGTCCAAAACTATTAAAGGGACCGGCCGAAACTAAATCCGACCTATTTCCGGCAGCGTTTAGCTCTGCTTGAAAGTCGCGCCCGTTGCAAGAAGGATCATTGGGGTTATTCCAGCAGGGGTTTTGATTAAGCCCTTGACTTAATTTTTGATATCGATCATTTTCGGTTGTGGGGAAAGCAAAATCCGCACTAAAGTCATTGAAGACCCAGGCATTATAATTTACGAAGAACTCATCAAGCTCCCAGGTTCCGGTAATGGGATTAAAATTAGAGTCTAGATCAGGATGATGGAAACCTTCCTTGTCTGAGGCTCCCAGAAATTTTTGACCTGCATAGCTTTCTGTAAATCCGAGGTCACCGGCAGCATCATAGCAGTAAGCAAGATGCAGAGAATCCATAAAGCCATTACCACCTTTATTGTAGAAGGCTGCTCCACCTGCACCTGCAGCGGTAATATTTATATTTCGCACAACGGTATTATTCCAAAGTGCGGCATAGACATCTTCATAGGTGTTTTGCCCTTCATTTCGAAAACGAAGGTTTACGATGACCATGAAATCGGTGAAATTGTAGTTCCAGTTATAGGTCTGCATTTCCACCTTAATATTCATAGGTCGGGTATGATCATTAATTGGGATCTGCGTGCCAGGAACGACGATACTCTTATCGCTAAATGTGGCCACGAAATCTTGATGAGAAACTGCTGCAGGATCAAAGAATCGACTGTCGAAAAGGCTACTGCGTTCTTGTAATCCTCGCTCTGCGCCAACAATAGAAGTGTCAACGTGAAATTCAAAGCCACCTCGCCCGGGGGCATAGCCTTGAGGCGCATCGTAGGCAGAGGTAGAAACTACAATCTGCCCCCCATTCTCTTTACCTCCAATCCAGATTCCTCCTTCGAAAAGGTGCTCAACTCCTGATCCCGCAGGATATTCCGCACTCGGATCTCCTGTTCCGTCGCGATAACCCCGAAAGGCGTTTCCGAATGTGCCAATATTGGTGACATTAAGGCGAACATTACTGGCATTGGTGATTTTTTCCTGAAAAGAATTCTGTGCATCCAAGCCGGATCCAACTAGAAGCATCATTAGTACCAGAACCCAGTGTATTCCTTTCCTCATCGCTTTATCACTTTTCGTGTTTCCAAAAAGTCCTTGCCATCACTTAGCTGTATCAGATAGACTCCCGCAGGCCAATTTTCACAAGGAATGCTCCATTCTTCCTTACCGGGATTGGTCCACAGCCCGATGGTCTGACCGCTGAGGTTCATAACCCTAAGGTTAAGTGGAAGTTTTGCGAATGGTCCCCTGAGCATAAGATTTAATCGAGACTTAACAGGATTGCTGAAACTCCAGTAGTTTTCATTTGTGGAATAAGTATTTAAACCTATTCCTGATACACTGGCCTCTAATTCAATTTCTACCGGAAGGTGATCACTGAAATTATATAGTGCCGAAGCCACAGTACTGTTAACCGAGAAATTAGAGCTGGTGTTAAGGTTGCCATTGTAGCTGCTACCATCCTGACCTACAGCTTGATAGTCTACGAAGCTTAAGCCATCATTATTGTTCATTATGGCGTCTGAAGCTAAAACGAAATCAAAGCGGTCGTCCATGCCACCTCCGCTGAAACAGCCTGAAGAACTTGCCCGGGTGCTTTGAGTATGAACATTGCGATAGGTACTGTTATTATTCCAGCTCCCCATTTGGTTTTCGGGGTCTTTAAAGCTAATCGCGGGATTCGCGCTATAGTTGACCAGGTTTTGAAAGGCCGTTTGATTTGCACCGTAAACGTTTAAGTCTCCTGCAAAAAGTACGTTTTGATCAGTTACATTTTGATCAATGTATTGCATTACGGCAGCTGTAGCTCTGGCCCTTTCAGTGGCATCACTGGAACTGTTTCCGGCTTTTAGGTGAGCTGCTCCAATCGTAAAGAAAACTGTGTCTACACCTGGGCTTCCTAAGCCAGGGTCATTTACATAGAGCCGATAAAAATCGATGACACGAATGAGCGGCGCCTGGTTGATGTCTAAATTGATGAAATCTTGCGATTCTAATACCAGCTTGTCTGAATTGTAGAATAGCATATTCACGATACTGCTGGAACTATTATTAGAGCTGCCGGCGCGTTTATAATGACTAACTCCATTAATGTTTAAAATATCCTGGAGCATTACCAGGGGATTTACCGGATTGTTGCCAAGCTCTTGAACGACCAATACATCGGGGGCCAGATAAGAAACTACGGTCTCTAAATCTGCATCTCTTTGCGCTGCAGTGCGATTGTGATTGCATGGAGGTGATCCCGCCTTATAGAACATAAGGTTGTAGGATACCACCTTTATGGTTTCGGTTTGCGCCGAAAGGGGAATGCTGATGAGTCCAAAAAAGAGAACAAAAAAGCAGTTACGCATAAGCCAATATTGGGCCGCGAAGTTACAAAAGCCATAATGCCTAATGTTAAGCTAATGTAAACCCCTAGCCTTCGTCCCATTCAAACTGTAAACCAGTGCCTTGACTCTCTTTTTTATCCTTTTTCTTGAAAAGATCACGTATTTCCTCACCCTGTTTTTTGAGGCTTTCTTTCAGGGAGGCGCCTAGGCTTTTACTAGAAATGCCTATTTGGGGATCATCTACCGTTCCGCTTATGCGAATGGGAATGCGGTGATCATCGTCTCGTTTGGCAATTTCCAGATGGTCCTCAAATTCTTTATTTGAAGATATTTTGTCTCTCTTGGCAAAGAGTACATCTCCTAACCGAAGCTTAACGATATAGTCAATTTCATTTTCAAAGCTGTGGCTGCCGCTCAGGTCCAAATTCAAAACATACTGGAAATGGCCATTTCAGGAATTTGGATTTGCCCATTAGATATACTGATGGTGTTCTTAAGGTTTTTGAAACTAACATCGTTTAGTTCTTCAACTTCAGCAAAGCGCGATAGCTCCTGCATTGGTTCGTAATTTCGAAGGCGTCCTTCATCTATTTCCATTTCGATTAGGGCCTCCAGGCGATCAGCATCTAGTTGAAGATTGGTACTCATTGGCGCCTCAAATCGAGCTTGTAGACTTAAGCTCCCACTCAGATTGTTTTCGGTAATGGTTTCCTGATCGAAATTCCCAAAACTGTGAAATACAGATGCAACCTGCACTTTCTGCACCTTTAACGCGGCATCAAAACTGTACTCGTCTGCTTCCGGGGTGAGTAAATTGAAGCCACCTTCATAATAGCCACTATCTGAATAAAGTGAAATCTCTTTGCCAAGAATAGACCTGTCGTTTAAGGCTAAGGCGCCTTTTAATTCCTTGGCAGCAAAATTTCGAAAACGGAATTGATGAATGTGAATGCGCCCACTTAAATCCAGTCTTTTTTTCCAATCCATGCTCAATTCGCTTTCCTCTCCGCTTTCACCCTCGCTGAGGAAATCTTCCAACTCGAAGTTCTCGGAAAGTAGATTGATATTGCCAGACAGCACGGAGAGGCTATCCATAAAATAGCTGAGCACATTAGTCAGTTTTCCTTGAAGGTTTAATTCACTTTTTGCATGACTCAAACTAAGAGAGTCCAAATAAAGTTGCTGACTATTAAGCCGGGAACGTAAATAGAGATTCTCAAACAGGGTCTCCTTGTCTGATTGCAATACACAATTTTCCAGATCAAGTTTCCCATCAATTCGAGCTTTGGTAAGCGCTTTGCTGCTTACTGCTTCCCAATTCGCAAAAGCACCTCGTATGAGAAGTTCAAGCTGGCTGTTTTCACCAGAAACATTCCAACCTTCCGGTAGATAGGTATTCCAGAAATCTGGCTTTTCCTCGACCTTTAAGGCTAGTTTTAAATCTGGTTTTTGTAACTGCCTAATGGTTCCGTTTAGACGGATACTTTTGCCACTGTTTGAGAAGTCGCGAATTTCCAAGCGATCAAATTTACCCTGGCGGTAATACTCTAATTGTGCATTGAAATCCTCGAACTGGTAGTCCTCGTAATCAATTTTTAAGCTATTCCCCTGAAAATTCACTTCGAGCCTTAGATCAGAATTGGGAGCCAGAATTACATCAGCCGCCAAGGCCGACTGACCCTTTATTTTAAGATTTTCAGGCCATTCAATACCCAGGATCGCATAAAGGTTTTCCAGTTGTTGAAGCTCTAATTCCTGATGTTTTACTCTAAGAATAGGTGTGCCTTCATCAGTATAGGTAGCCGTTAAATTTTCAATAGTAGCCAGTCTTAGGTCTGCAACATTAATCTGAAGGAATTCATCTCCACTTAATTCGGCCTTCGCATCGGCTACAGCAGGGGAAACCAGCCAAGCTTCTCCTTCGCTCTCGATGCTTTCAAGTAAAGATTGAACCCGAAGTTGAAGAGCCCAGTTATCACCACTAAATTGGCCGGTAGCTTCTAGATTTTCAATGTAACCGGAAAGCTTAAAATCGGTATCCTGAAATTGGTAATTCACTTTCCTTAGAGCGATAGATTCTAGCCTTAAAACCGATTCACTTTCGCCAGATTTCTCTTTCAGTATAGACCAGTTATTTAACTGATCCGTTTTTAGGAGGTTGAGACTCCCTTCTTCAAGACTGATGCGCTTGATGGGTATTTCATCTTGAAAAACATCCCAAATACCAAACTCTACATAGACGCTTTCCAGATAGAAAAGGGTGTCTCCAAGGTTGTGGCTTCCCTTAGCCAAAACAGATTCTAGTTTGATGGCTGCATTCGGGAATTTTCGTAGGGATATTCCTGCCTCTTTTACTTCAATAGAGGTATTGAGATTTTCATTAATCGAAGCAAAAACCAAGTCGCGTATTTGATCCTGACGCAGATATAAGACACCAGCACCAATACCAATTAGCAGGAGGAAAATGCCCAGAAACCAGGCGACTATTTTCAAGATGCGCTTCAGCATGAGCAGAGATACTAGAGCAGAACGTCAAAAATGCATAATTAATGCATCATGAGGGTATTCACTTCCTTGGGATTAAGCTTGCGCCATTGACCTCGTCTGATGTTTTTCTTAGTGACGCCTGCAAATACGGTGCGATCCAGCTTTACCACAGTATAACCGAGATGATCAAAAATGCGACGCACGATGCGATTGCGTCCGGAATGCAAAACTACTCCCACATGCTTGCGGTCCTTGCCTTCTACGAAACTTATCTCATCTACTTTGATTGGTCCATCATTGAGTTCAATCCCTTCTTGAATTGCGTGGAAATCGGCTAAATCCAGGTTTTTATCTAAGGTAACATCATAGATTTTCCGAGCTCCATGGGAAGGGTGTGTTAAGCGCTTGGCAAAATCACCATCATTGGTGAATAGTAACACCCCTGTAGTTTGTCGATCAAGGCGACCTACCGGATAAATTCGCTCCGAACCAGTGGTTTGCATTAGATCCATCACCGTTTTTCTAGCCTTGGGGTCATTGGTGGTAGTGATAAATCCTTTCGGTTTATTAAGTACATAATAGACTTTGGCCTCGCGCCGAATTTCGCTGCCATTAAAGCGCACCTTATCGCGTCCGGTAACTTTGTAGCCCATTTCCTGAACTACCTTACCATTTACTTCTACCAGACCGGCGGCAATGAGCTTATCGGCCTCCCTCCGGGAACATATGCCAGCATTGGCCAGGAATCGATTAAGTCTTACCTCACCAGAGTTCCCTGCGACATTCGCTTTGGTTTTGGGTTGTTGTTCTTTATTGACTTCGCTTTTAATAGGACGTTTTTTACCCTGAAAAGATTTCCCAGAAGTATTTCCGCGCTTTGCAGGTCCCTTACGATTTGATGGTCCTCCACTTCGAGATGGTCCATTGTTGCTCTTTCTAGAGCTTCCACTATTTCTTTGGCTCATGCTTTTGTTTTTTAGCACAGCCCTTTTCGCCACTGCCGATTCACACCGGGTACGATCAGGCTTTAAATGAGCCGGCAAAATTACCGCTTATTATTATGGTGGCAAAACTGAAAATCAATTGTTTATAGGATTGGGTAGAAGGCATCTTTTAAGTGCTCGAGTCGATAAGGATGATGACAGATGCCAATGATATCAAAACGCAAAGTGCTCTGCCAATCAATTTGATTGCAGTAATGATTTGCAGCTTCAATAAGAAAGGATTGTTTTTTGCGACTAACAAATTCCCAAGCTTCCCCGAATCCATTACTTCTTCGGGTTTTAACCTCTACAATTACGAGTTCCTTGTCGTGGATAGCAATCAGGTCGATCTCCTTTTTACGGAAGCGCCAGTTTTGCTCGAGGAGCTGATAACCCAGGCTTAACAGGAATCGGGCAGCGGTAGACTCACCCTCACGACCAAGTTTTTGAGGATTCTCCAGGAAATAAAATTTGAGTGCCCTGTGAATTTATCCTTACTTCGGTTTCTAAGCCGAAAATAAGCGCTTGGTTATCGTTTAAATGTCCGGCGGGAATGCCAAAGCCGATGGGTATGTTGAGTTCCTGGAAGTGACGATCTAGAATTTCCTCGGCATTTTCTCCGAAGGGAATTTGATTATCATTCATATCCGACATGGCTCCAATCAGTATGCCCGCGGGTTTATCCAAATAGGCATTACGCTTCAGATTAAACATCATGCGGTCAATATGATAGAGATACTCATCAAGGTCTTCCAAAAAGAGGATTTTGCCTTTAAGATCCAAGCTGTCCTGTGATCCTAGTAAACTGTAAAGCATGCTCAGGTTACCCCCCACAATAGGTGCTTTAACCACTCCGGTGCAGTTAAAAGGATGTGCTTTGGCTCTAACCTCGTAAGCATCACCATCAATGGCAGCCTTTAAGGAGTTAAGGCTTTCAATACTGTTATCCTTGAAGCTAATGGGCATACTGGCATGCAGGCTCATGTGTCCTATGCGATTTAGAGCCGAGTGGAAAACAGTGAAATCGCTAAAGCCAATTAACCACTTTGGATTCGCATTGAGTCCCTGAAAGTTCAAATTATCAATAATGCGCACTGAACCGTATCCTCCCCTTGCACAGAGAATGGCCTGGCATTGAGGATCGTCTATGGCGTTTTGAAAATCCCGGGTTCGATTGCTATCGCTGCCTGCGAATTGATGGTTTATCGCGAAAAGATTTTCGGTAAAAGTGGCTTCAAAGCCCCATTCCTCTATTAGGTCAAGGGCTGGTTTTAGTTCTTCCAGGGAGATTTTTCTAGCTGGAGCAACGATTCTTATGCGATCTCCCTTCTTTAAACTTGAAGGACGGATCATTGTGCCAATTCAATTTCGCGGAGATAGCGCTGGACGCTGTTTTCTAATCCGAGGTAGAGGGCATCCGAAATAAGGGCATGTCCGATTGAAACTTCCAAAACATTGGATACTTCACTCACAAAAAAGCGCAGGTTTTGTAGGTCGAGATCGTGACCGGCATTTACTCCCAGGCCAAGTTCTGTAGCAATCTCGGCTGCTCTGCGATATGGTGCCACGGCTGTTTCGGGATCAGCTTTATAGTTGCTGGCATAAGCTTCTGTATACAATTCGATACGATCCGCACCGGTGGCTTTTACAGCTCTAAGTTGCTCTTCTTCACACTCCATGAATACCGAAACGCGAATACCAGCGTTTTTAAAAGTGGAGATAATCGGTTTAAGAAAGCTACCATTTTTTAGCACGTCCCATCCGGCATTTGAGGTTAATACACCAGGTGGATCAGGTACCAAAGTCACTTGATGGGGCTTGTTTTCCAGTACTAATTGAATGAAATCCTCAGAAGGATAGCCCTCAATATTGAACTCGGTCGAGACAACCTTCACCAGACTACGCACGTCATTATAACGTATATGACGTTCATCCGGACGAGGATGCACTGTGATGCCTTGAGCGCCAAATTGCTCACAATTTTGTGCTGCTAAAAGCAGATCAGGTACCTGACCTCCACGTGCATTTCGCAGGGTGGCAATTTTATTAATGTTAACGGATAGCTTTGTCATGGACGGCAAAGATAAAGCCTTATGTTTGCTTTGAATATGAGAGTTGGAGACCACATTTTAAACGATTATAAACCGCTGTCTACCAGTGAAAAGGTGGGAGATGTGTTGAGTGCAATGGAGGAGCTGAAAAGCAGTCATTTACCGGTGCTTGAAGAAGGTAAGTATCTGGGGCTCATTTCGGAAGATGATTTGCTGGATATCGAAAATGAAGAGGATCAGATTGAACAACATCTGAACCTCCTAAAGCCTTATCAGGCGAAAGCCAATACCCATTTGTACGAGGCGATTCGACTTTTTGGTGAGGGTAATCTCACTTGCCTGCCGGTCTTAAATGAGGAGGGAGATTATGTTGGCTATTTGTCTGCTTCAGAATTAATGTGGGATTTAGGTCAACAACTGACTTTTGCAGAGAAGGGTGCAGTGCTGGTTTTGCGACTATCGGTTCGCGATTACCATATTTCGCAAATTGCCCAAATTGTTGAATCTGAAGATGCTCTGATTCTTGGTTTACAACTTCGATCTGAGGGGAGCGATTACCTCAGAGTTGCACTTAAGGTTAATCAATCCGATCTTAGCAGAATCGTAAAAGCTTTTGAGCGTTACGAATACGAGGTTGTGGAACTGTATCATGAAAGTATTTTTGACGACACTGCATCAGATCGCTACGAGGGATTGGTGAAGTATCTCAACATCTAAAATGAGACTGGCAGTATACGGAAAGAAGTTTAGCGCGGAGGCCCGTGAGGATATTGAGAATCTTCATTCGGTCCTGATTGATGCTAAAGTGGACTTTAAAGTATATCATCGTTTAAATCACTTCATTAAGGATCATTGTGATTTGGGCTATGATTTTGATGAGTTCCGGAGTCATGAGGAACTAATAGAATATGCCCCGGATTTCCTTATTACCATTGGGGGTGATGGAACCATCCTCGATGCTACTACTCTGGTGCGTGATAGCGGTATACCTATCCTGGGTATAAACACGGGCAGATTGGGTTTCCTTTCCAATGTCAATCGCAAAATGGTTGAAGAGAATCTGGAAGCGCTGCTCAGACAGGATTACCATTTAAGTCATCGGAGCTTATTAAACCTGGAATGTGAAGCCTTGGATTTAGAGATGCCTTTCGCTTTAAATGAAATAACGGTTAGCAGAAAGGATACCACGGCCATGGTTACCGTAGAGGTGAAGATTAATGGAGAGTTTTTCAATAACTATTGGGCCGATGGATTAATTGTGGCTACTCCAACCGGAAGTACGGGTTATTCTCTTTCCTGCAATGGACCCATAATAATGCCGGAATCTGAGGCATTGGTCCTTACGCCTATTGCACCACACAATCTTACAGCACGACCTTTCGTTATCCCGAACAGTTGTGAAATCGAATTAATTGTAAACAGTCGTGAAGGCATGAACCTCGTTTCCCTCGATTCCCGAATCTATTCTGTTCCTAATGGTGAGGTCCTTAAAATACGGTTGGCAAACTTTACAATTGGCCTTGTGGAAACAGGAGATCACACCTTTGCTCAGACCTTAAGAAATAAACTGATGTGGGGCATGGACAAGCGAAATTAATCGCCCTTATTTATATATATTTGCGCTCCCAAAAATGAAGCATAAATCTTTCATAATCAAAAGCATACTGTTTTTACTACTTCCATTCATGGGTAGTGCGCAGTACTTAGAGCTTGGCGTGAATGCCGGAGGCACTAATTTTTTGGGTGATGTTGGACCTTATCGAATCGATATTCCGAGAGGTTATCATGCTGGCTTTTTGATGCGCTACAATTTCAATCGTTATTGGTCAGTCCGTTTTCAAGGGAACTATGGTTGGATATCTGCAGATGATGCGAATTCGGGTTTAACAGAAAGACAGGAACGCAACCTTTCTTTTCGTTCAGAAATCTGGGAGGCTTATGCCGTCGCGGAGTTTAACTTCTTTGAATTTGAGCCAGGCACTAAGCAGAATCATACTCCTTATATAAATGCTGGCTTCGGAATTTTTGGATTTGATCCAGAAGCAAATCTGGATGGTTCATGGATCGATCTCCGTTCATTAAGAACCGAAGGACAAGGTACTTCTGTAGGCACCTCTGCTCCCTATGCTACGGCGAGTTCTTTCTTTGTGTTCAGCTTGGGATATAAGTGGTCTTTGGGCCGTTTTACTTCAATTGCTCTGGAAAGTAGTTTCCGCAATACCTATACAGATTACGTGGACGATGTAAGTTCTTATTATGCCGATCCCCAGGTATTAAGGGAAGAAGTTTCAGAATTATCCGCGACCTTAGCCGATCGCAGTCTAAGTCAAAGCAATAAGGAAAACATTCTAAGGGGAGATCCCACAAACCGCGACTGGTATATCTTCACCGGTTTTACCCTGCAGTTCAAATTTGGGGAACTCTATGAGAAGTGTGAGAATTTTATCGGAAGATAGTTAAGGAGGATGTCGAATCTCAAAGAACAGGTAAAAGCATTAAAGACTGTCCCACGTCATGTGGCCATCATAATGGATGGGAATGGTCGTTGGGCGAAGAAGCGCGGTTTCCTAAGGGCGCTGGGCCATGAAAATGGGGTCGATGCCTTGCGCCGAATTGCGACTGCGGCGGCTGAAGTAAACATAGAACATCTTACCGTTTATGCTTTTAGCAGTGAGAATTGGAATCGACCCAAAACAGAAGTAAAAGCCTTGATGGCATTGCTTGTCAGTAGTCTTAAAAAGGAGTTAAAAACCTTAAAGGACAATGATATTCGCTTGCGTGCTATTGGAGATACCTCATCTTTGCCGAAAGACTGTCAGCGTGAGTTGGCAGAAGTTATGGAGCTTACCAGGGATCATACACATATGACGCTCACTCTTGCTCTTAGTTATGGGAGTCGGGAAGAGTTAAGCCGCGCCGCTCGCGAATTAGCGCTTGAAGTTGCTTCTGGTAAGCGAAGCGCCGAGAGTATTGATGAGGAAGCTTTAGCCTCTAAGCTTTACACTTCTGAAATGCCAGACCCTGATTTGTTAATTCGAACCAGCAATGAGTTTAGAATTAGCAATTATCTATTGTGGCAAATCGCTTATTCTGAATTATTCTTCAGCCCCAAACTATGGCCCGATTTTCAGGCCGACGATCTTTATGAAGCGATCCTTGATTATCAGAATCGAGAGCGACGCTTCGGGAAAATTAGTGAGCAATTAAAATCTAACGCATCGTAATGCAGAAGCTTTTACGACTGGCGGTCTGGTTACTGCTATTACAACCTTTGAGTTTATTGGCACAGGTAGGAGGGGATGTAACCGTGGTGCCCGGTGTTAAGTATGAAATTGGTGGTATTCGAATCACCGGATCAGACAATCTGGACAAGCAAGTAATAACCTTAATCTCTGGGCTCCAGGTGGGTCAGCAAATCACCCTTCCGGGTGAGGAGACCACAAAGGCTATCGAAAATCTTTGGCGACAAAAGCTCTTTGATGATATCGGGATTTACGTAACCGAAGTAAAAGGGAAGCTGGTCTTTTTGGAGATACGCTTACGCGAGTTACCCAAACTAAGTAAGTATGGGATTAAAGGTTTATCCAAATCAAAGAGGGATAATCTGCGGGATGAACTCAATCTGAGCAGTGGATTAATAGTTACGGAAAATCTAATTGTTAATACGCGTAATATCGCTCGCGATTTCTTTGTGAACGATGGTTATTTAAATGCCAAGGTTGATGTTCGCAAAAGAGTCGATACAACCCGGAGCAATTCAGTAATCCTTGATATTATCGTGGATCGCGGTAAGAGAGTGAAAATTCGGAATATCAATATTCTCGGAAATGAGCAGCTTAGTGATAAAAAGGTGCGCAAAGCGATGGACGAAACCGTTCGGAGTAGACCCTGGACCATCTTTAAATCCTCTAAACTGATTAAGGAAGAATACGAGACAGATAAAGATCTGATTATTGAGCAATACAATGCGGCGGGCTTCCGTGATGCTCGAATTATCCGTGATAGTATTTATATGGTGGATGACGACCGGATTAATATTGACCTGGAAGTTGTTGAAGGTCCCAAGTACTACTTTGGCGACATTACCTGGCTGGGTAATTCCAAATATCCCGATGATGTTTTAAGTGAAGTCTTACGTATTAAACGAGGTGATGTTTATGATGCATCTTTTTTAAATGAGAGACTTTTTGTGGATCCTCAAGGTGGAGATGTTTCTTCCCTTTATCTAGATAATGGATACCTCTTCTTCAATATGATTCCGGTAGAGATCAATGTTCAGAATGATACCATTGATCTTGAGATTCGTATTAGTGAAGGTCGACAGGCTACCATTAATAAAGTTACGGTGGTTGGAAATGATCGAACCAATGAGCATGTTATTCTTAGAGAGCTTCGTACCAAACCTGGTGAGCTTTTTAGAAGGAGTGATATTCAGCGTTCTTTACGTGAACTTCAGCAATTGGGCTTTTTCGACCCGCAACAATTAAATGTAGAACCTACCCCAAATGCTGAGACCGGAACAGTAGACATTAAGTATATCGTAGCGGAACAGTCTACCTCTCAGCTAGAGCTTCAAGGTGGATGGGGTGCAGGCCGGATTGTAGGAACGCTTGGACTTAACTTCAACAATTTCTCAGCCCGGAATATTATGAAGAAGAAGGCCTGGCAACCACTTCCCGCCGGAGATGGGCAGACTATCAATCTTCGGGCCCAGAGTAATGGCTTGTTCTTCCAGTCTTACAGTGCCTCTTTTACCGAACCATGGTTGGGCGGAAAGAAACCTAACTCATTAACGGTTTCTATCTATCATAACATCCAGAATCTTACTGGTCTACCCAGCGATGATCCTGATTATAGAGGATTAACCATAACCGGGGCCACCATCGGTTTAGGGAAACGTCTAAAATGGCCGGATGACTACTTCACCTTATATCAGGCCGTAGATTTCCAACGGTACCGACTATCGGATTATCCTTTGGGAGGCATCCAGTTTGATGATGGACGAGTGAATAACATTAACTACAAGATTACTTTAGGAAGGAACAGTGTCGACTTCCCGATTTACCCACGTCAAGGAAACCTCTTCAATTTAAGTGGGGAATTCACCTTGCCTTATTCCTTGCTCAATGGCCGGGATTACACTGACCTGAATCCTAGTGATAAGTACGAATTGCTAGAGTACTATAAGATTAAGATGAATAGCTCATGGTTTACGGAAATCCTTCCTAAAACAGTTATTAAGGCCGCTGGTGAATTTGGGTTCTTAGGCACCTACAATTCTGAGGTTGGACTTCCTCCTTTTGAGCGCTTCTTTGTGGGAGGGGATGGTTTGCAAAACTTCGTCCTAGACGGTCGGGAGATTATCGGCTTAAGAGGTTATCCTAATAACCGGATTGTACCAACCAGCGTTGCACAGATCGGTGGTGCTTTATACAACAAATTTACCCTCGAACTTCGCTATCTAATCACTGAGAATCCAAGTGCGCAGATCTTTACTCTTGCTTTTCTGGAGGCCGGTAATAACTACGATACTTTTCAGAACTATGAGCCGTTTAATCTCAAGCGTTCCGCAGGCTTTGGGGTTCGGATTTTCATGCCGATGTTTGGATTGTTAGGGGTGGATTTTGGGTATGGTTACGACCCAATACCCGGAACAATTGCTCCTAGTGGATGGAATACGCATTTTATTATTGGACAGCAATTTTAAATGAGCTATTTTCGCCCGCGCTCGGAAAGGCATTCAGAATGAGCGATAAAGGCGATTGGCAACCGGTAAATTATGACTAGGAAATTTTGGATATTCTTCTTTGGTCTGGTTTTTGGATTTCAGCTGAGCGCGCAGCGATTCGGTATTGTAGATTCAGAATATGTGCTCACACAAATTCCTGAATATGCAAAGGCCCAACAGCAACTCGATCAACTGAGTAGAACCTGGGAAGGAGAGATAGAATCCCTATTAAGTGAAGCTAATGCTTTACGTCAGGCCTATGAAGCCGAAAAGGTTTTACTGACCGAGGAACTAAAAGCCGAAAGGGAAGCAGCAATTAAGGCTAAGGAAGACGAGGCCAAGACAAAGCAGCAAACCTACTTCGGGATAAAAGGGAAGATCTATACGAAAAGGCAAGAGTTAATTAAGCCAATTCAGGACAAGATCTTTAATGCAGTGCAGGATGTGGCACGTCGCCGCAATTTGGATGTAGTATTTGATAAAGGGAGCGAGCTGATTACCCTTTATGTAAGTGAAAAAGTAGATATCAGCGACGAAGTAATTGAGAACTTAGAAGAAGAGAAGTAACCAAACTTAAAAAAACAAGAATCATGAAAAAGATCATTCTACTATTAGCCCTGTTTTTAGGAATGAGCAGTGCCACTGTCGCCCAACAGAAGATTGGCCATATAAACTCAGATGAATTATTAGCATTAATGCCGGAGACTACTACCGCTCAAGGAGAGATTGAGAATTACGGTAAGCAGCTAGAAAAGGATCTCGCGGAGATGGAGACCGAACTGACCTCTAAAATTGAGCAGTTCACTACTAACGAAGCCATGATGACTTCGACTACCAAGGAGTTGAAAACCAAAGAAATTCGTGATCTGCAATCTCGTATTCAACAGTTTTCGCAAATGGCTCAACAAGATCTTCAAACCAAGCAGGTTGAGCTTTTCCAGCCAATTTTAGAAAAGGCTTCGAAAGCAATTGAAGATGTGGCCCGTGAAAAAGGTTTCACCTACATTCTCGATAGTTCCCAAACTAAAGCAGTAGTGATTTTCGCAGAAAATGGCGAAGACATTATGCCTCTAGTGAAAGCTAAGTTGGGACTTCAATAAGTCGAGAGATAACTTACTTTAGTGCCCTGACCTATTAAGTCAGGGTTTTTTTATGCTTAAAGATCAGCCCATAGGAATTTTCGATTCTGGAGTTGGTGGATTGACCGTTGCATCGGCCATTCATCGATTACTCCCCAAAGAATCTTTTATCTATTTCGGAGATACTTTGAGAGCGCCTTATGGTGATAAATCAGCTGCGAGAATATTAGAGTACTCTCGGCAGATCAGCAGCTTTCTAATTGATTCTCAGTGTAAGGCCATAGTTATTGCTTGTAATTCTGCTTCGGCTGCCGCTTTTGAAGAGTTGAAGCGAGACTGGCCTGACATACCCATCCTTAATGTAATTGACCCGGTGGTTGCTGAATTGGGACGATTGAATGCTCGAAAAGTGGGCTTGATCGCTACCCGGGCAACGGTTAAATCGGGGGTTTATGCCCGTCGCTTAAAGCTAGAAGTACCAAGTATGGAGATTGTCCAAAAGGCAACTCCTCTATTGGCACCCTTGGTCGAAGAGGGATTCGCGGGCACCGAAGTAAGTGCCGGAGCGCTAAACCATTACCTCAATGATGCCTACTTATCTGATTTGAGTCATTTAATCCTGGGATGTACCCATTACCCCTTGCTGGAGAAAGAGATTTTTAGCTATTTCGATGGCAAGGTTGAAGTTCTAAATTCAGCGAGCCTGGTGGCGATTGCATTAAAGGCCTTATTAAAGGAAGAGTCTATTTTGAGTGATCAGGGAAAGGCGGAATTGAAATTTTTCGTATCCGAGAAAACTGAAGCATTTAGCGAGACGGCCAAGCTCTTTTTCGGTCAGGAAATAGATTTGGAAGAAAAGCTATTGCGCTCCTAAAAACTCACTTACTGCGATAAAAAATGCTTCTGGCTGTTGGGCGTGTAGCCAATGCCCTGCATTAGGAATTGTGACTAATTCCGCTTGTGGAAAATGCATTTCAATATCATGAAGATCCTCATCCTGAATATACCATGAATCGCCTCCGCGAAAGAAGGCGGTGGGTCTGTCAAAGTATGCATTTGGTGCTAGGCTACTGCCAACTTTCTCAATTTCACGAACTAATACAGGAAGGTTAAAACGCCAATTCAGTTTATCCTTTTCTTGCCAATAGAGGTTTTTGAGAAGGAATTGCCTTACCCCAATCTCAAGCTCAGGGCCGAACTGATCATTGGCTTCACTGCGTCTTTTAATGGAATTTAGGTCCAAAGCCTGCAAGGCAGCAATCACCTCTTGATGATGAGGCGGATAGGCCTTAGGGGCAATATCTGCAACCATCAAGCTATGGCATCGAGCGGAATTTAGCACGGAGAATAGCATTGCTACTTTTCCGCCCATACTGTGCCCTAGTATATGTGCCTCTCCAATCCCCTGATCATCCATGTATTCGAGCAAATCATCACTCATAAGTTCATAAGAGAAATCCTCCGAATGTGGGCTGCGACCGTGGTTTCGAAGATCTAAGGTATGTACGCGGTACTGCGAAGACCATTTGCGAGCAAGGCTTTGCCAATTATCGCTCATTCCAAATAAGCCATGCATTATTATTAAGTCCTGGGGTCCTTCTCCTATGATGTTTGAAAAGAGCTTCATTTCTCGCTTTCTATTTTAAGAGTTTGCAAAGATGCATTACCTCTATTTTTTAGCCTATAGTTTCAAAGGCATGGCAATGCTTACTTTTGTGGGCCTAAAGAGATTTTATGTCTTCGGATATTTCCCGTTATACGATCACTGCTGCCTTGCCATACGCCAATGGCCCGGTGCACATTGGTCATCTTGCCGGTTGTTACCTGCCCTCCGACATTTATGTGCGATACCTTCGTAAAAACGAGAAGGAACTCATATTTGTTTGTGGTACTGATGAGCATGGTGCGGCCATTAATATGAAGGCACAAAGTGAATCGGCTCAACCTCAGGAAATAGTAGATCGTTATCACGACATTATCCGCGATTCCCTTGAAAAATTCGGGATCAGTTTCGACATCTTTTCGCGTACCACTAAAGAGGCACATCACGAAACAGCACAAGAGTTTTTTAAAACTCTTTATGAGAAAGGCTCGCTGCAAGAAAAGTCTACACCGCAGTATTTCGATGAGGAAGCAGGCCAGTTTATCGCCGATCGTTTCATTATGGGTGAATGCCCTAATTGTCATTTCCCAGAAGCCTACGGTGATCAATGCGAGAATTGCGGCACCTCATTAAGTCCCACAGATTTAATCAACCCTAAGAGCAGACTAAGTGGTTCTGCTCCAGTTCTTAAGGAGACTAAGCACTGGTTTTTACCACTGGACCATTTAAGCACAAAGATTAAGGACTACATCCAGGAGCATAAGCATTGGAAGCCTAATGTCTATGGTCAATGTATGAGTTGGCTTGATGCAGGTGATGGATTGCAGGCACGAAGTATGACGCGCGATTTGGATTGGGGTATCCCAGTTCCACTGCCTGATGCCGAAGGAAAGGTTCTCTATGTTTGGTTCGATGCCCCGATTGGATATATATCAGCAACCAAGGAGTTAAAAGGGGAGGACTGGAAGGATTATTGGATGAAGGAGGATACCAAGATGGTGCATTTTATCGGCAAGGATAACATTGTATTTCACTGTATCATTTTCCCGGCCATGCTTATGGAGCACGGTGGATTTCATTTGGCCGATGAGGTTCCAGCCAATGAGTTTCTAAACCTGGAAGGACGAAAGATTTCTACGAGTCGAAATTGGGCGGTTTGGTTACATGAATACCTGGAAGAATTTCCGGAGCAGCAAGATGTATTACGCTATGTTCTCACGGCCACCGCTCCGGAGTCTAAGGACAATGATTTTACCTGGAGTGATTTTCAAACTCGCAATAACAGTGAGTTGGTGGCTATTCTTGGAAACTTTGTCAATCGGGTTCAGGTGCTTATGAATAAGTACTTTGATGGTATAATTCCTCAAGCTTCGGCGCTAAGCAGTAATGATGAGGCTGTTTTAAGTGAAATGAGTGAGGTTCCCGGTTTGATTGAAGAATCACTGGAGAAGTTTCGCTTTAGAGAAGCTTTGGGCCGAATGATGAGTTTAGCGCGGTTAGGGAACAAGTATTTAGCTGATGAGGAACCTTGGAAGGCAATAAAAACCAATCCGGAGCGAGCGGCTACAGTACTCTATGTTGCGGCTCAAATTTGTGGCCAACTGGCCCAGATGATGGAACCGTTTATGCCATTTACTGCGGATAAATTGCGCAATAGCCTGGGACAAACTCAACTTAGTTGGAAGGAATGCAAGAAAAAAGAGTTTTTAGCAGCCGGAGACCAAATTCAGGCAGACGGACACCTGTTTAGCAAGATTGATGATGATCAGATAGAGTCTCAGAAAAACAAATTGCAGGCTAACGCTCCTAAAGGTCCTAGTTATGAGCCTTTAAAGGAAGAAATTCAGTTTGAAGATTTTACTAAGCTTGACTTAAGGGTAGGTACCATCTTATCAGCTCAAAAGGTGAAGAAGGCGGATAAGCTTTTACATCTTGAAGTGGATTTGGGATTTGAGAAAAGAAGCATTGTTAGTGGCATCGCGGAGTTTTTTAATCCCGCTGATATTGTTGGTTCTAAGGTATCTGTGGTGGTTAATCTCGCCCCCCGCAAACTACGTGGCGTGCTAAGTCAGGGAATGATCTTAATGGCAGAGGATTCGGATGGAAATCTTAAATTCACTTCTGCACCAAGTGATATGCCTAATGGTGCTGTAATTCGATAATATGAATAATCTTCATCCCGAAACCTTCGATTTCCTCAAGGAGCTTAAGAAAAACAATACCAAGGAATGGATGGATGCCAATCGAAAATGGTATCAGGAAATCCGTCAAGGTCTAGTTGATTATGCCGGAACTATTCAGACGAGTTTTGCCGAGGTGTATCCTATGCACATGATGGATCCTAAGAAATACTTGGCGCGTATCAATAACAACCGTCGTTTCCATCCGGATAAGCCTCCCTATAAAACCCATTTTGCCTTTATGGTCCGACATAAGGGACCGGGATATGGTGATTTCTACATTCATCTTGAGCCAGGGAACTCCATGCTGGCGTCTGGTATATATCACCCGCCAAGGGAACTTCTACAAGCCCTCAGGGATTTAATCGATCATCGAGGAGAAGACTTAGCAGAGCTTGCTGCTCATCCAGACTTTAAAAGAGTCTTTGGTGGGCTTCAGGGCGATAAACTAAAGAAAGCACCTAAAGGATTTGAACTGGATCATCCGCACATTGATCTATTGCGGCATAAAGATTTGATAATCATGAAGAACGTTAAGGACGACGTGTTCTTCACTAAAAAAGGTTTGAAGGAAATTCAAGAAGCTTTTCATGTCGCATTGCCCTTTATTGAATTTATTGACGACGCGATAAGTGCAGTTTAATTTCGTTGATAGGGGATTAGCACTTTAAACCGACTTCCTTCATTGAGTTCGCTATCGACCGAAATGGTACCTCCGTGCAATTGCACATATTCGTAAACAATTAGAAGCCCAAAACCGCTCCCTCGTTCCTGTTGGGTCCCGGATTTCGCCACACTTTTATCAGTAAAGAGTTTGGACCTTTCATCCTCGGTCATTCCGATTCCTTCATCTTGAATTTCAAAGACCAGGTCTTTGGATTCTTGTATGACTTTTAGATCGACCGTTTTACCGGGCGGAGTGAACTTCACCGCATTTTGGATTAGATTCCGAACAATTACGGTCATTAAAATCGGGTCGCAGAAAAGCTTTTGTCGACCATTGTAATCAGCATTGAAGAGCACCCCCTTGGCTTTGGCTAATTGCTTCATGTGGTCCACGGTTTTGTTGAGCCAGGAACCCAAGCTTCTGCTGTGGAAATTGGTGGTCTGTCCACTTATTTGAATCTTGGACCAGTTCACCATGTCATCCAGCATATGGGAGGTATGTTGAACCATTTGATGCAAATCCCGATTAATGGTCTTTCTTTCTTCCTCCAACAAACCTCCATCTGCACTAAGCTCCAAAAAGGACTCTATGGAGGCGAGAGGATTACGGACATCATGCGCAATAATAGACAGTACTTTTATGAGTTCCTGATTGGATTTCTCCAGATCTTCTTTTCCTTTTTCCAGGCTTTTGCGTTGTTCGTCTACCTTTTCTTTTTGTAATTCATAAGCCCGGCGGATTAACCGAAAAATCAGAAATAGGAAGGCTAGTGTAAAGAGATAGGTCAGAGCGATGTCTGAATAACGCTGCTCCGAATTTTCATAATCGACGATATACTTTCGATCATAAATGAATTCGTAATAGGTTAATCCGCAAAAGATTAATCCGTGCAACAAAGTCCAGATCCAGTGTCGACCACTAAAGGATGATGCGTAGAAGATTGCAAGAATCAGGACACTGATCAGGCTTGTTGGACCATTAATTCCCCCATTGAGGAAATAATTGAAAATGATCAGTATGTAGGCAATGACCACAAAGAGGATTAGGCCTAAGGTGAATTTCTTCATCACCCTGGATAGCCAATAGCTCAAGGTGAGGGCAAGGAGAGTAATGACTATTACTAAGCTCAGGTCCCATTGACTTATTCTTAAGGTCAACAAAAGACCAAAAGTCAGGGCAACCGAACTCAGGAAACAGACTTGATGAAAAATCAGTTCCCTAAGACCGAATTGGGACTCATTCCCATAGACGATTTCCTTAAATCTTTCGAAACTCATCGTGTTTAGCGATAGGGGCCACGAGCATCTTCATCTGCCGGCTTTTTCTGCGGCATTCGTTCCACTTTGGTAATGAAATAGCGGGTGTTTCCTCGCCAGGGAAGGCTGCGATAACGCTCAATATAGTGCAGGTTAACCCGCTCGCCACTTAAAGAGACTTCCTGCAATACCTTTAACATTTCCTCCTTATCACTTTCAATGGAGAAATTGAAAGTTTCAGAAAGGTTATTAGAGCTGTTTACCGCCCCAAAGGATCGGATGTTTAACTGTCCTTCCCAGGTTTTAAAGATTACTCCTTTCCGAGAGAGTTTTATTACAGTACCCGCTCGAACACCTTCGGAGTATACACCATAATAGAGGAAGGCAACCCAGGCTAAAAGTATGATTAGGCCAATGGATAGAACCCAGATTAAGGTTTTACGCATGATTTGAGAGCTTAGAGGGTTTCTAATATATACTTTTTATAATCGAGTAGACTTTGCTTCACGATTTCTTTAGCGATATCCGCATTTTGAAAGTCTTCTACTTCCACGGTTTTATTCTCTAGTTTTTTATAATCCTCAAAGAAGTTCTTAAGCTCCTTAAGGAAATGGGCTGGCAGTTCGGTGATATCATGGATATGGTTTACACTCATATCATTCTCAGCCACAGCAATGATTTTATCATCTAATTCTCCGCCATCCAACATTCGCATAACACCAATTACACGCGCCGATACAATGCACATGGGCACTACGGTAATTTGAGACAGGACCAGTATGTCCAGGGGATCTTTATCATCACAATAGGTTTGAGGGATAAAGCCATAATTAGCTGGATAGTACATGGATGAATAAAGAACCCGATCCATTTTCAGGAGTCCTGACTCCTTATCAAGCTCATATTTAGCGCGGGTATTCTGTGGAATTTCAATGATTCCGTTTACAGTGTTGGGAATCTCACTACCTGGAGAAACGCTATGCCAGGGATTTGCGGATTTGCTCATGCAGGGGTTTTGGACAAAGTTAATTGATGTGAACGCTAGTTTTTAATGAGCGGTCCTTTTTAAAAGGGGGCTTGGATGGTTCCATATATGTATTCAAGTCTTAAAGATTCTTAGAAAGGGCTTGATTGCATTCTTCAAGTGCTATTTTTGCAGGCTCAATAGACTTAAAGGTATTGAAGTCATATTGGCTCCGTAGTACCTGTCTGCCGACAGGCAGGGCATATCCGCCGACAGGCAGGGCATATCCGCCGACAGGCAGGGCCTGCCTACCGTCAGGCGAGGCTTGCCCGCTGATAGGCAGGTGGATAGAGTTGTATATCCGGTTCTCCCTTAGAATCATCAATTTCATAGTCGTTTGATAAATGATATTCATGCCAGTTGTTTAAGATAGTATCCGTCCTTTTACAGCTATGGTTTATTATGTGTACGCGTTATGGAGTGCTTCTCATAAGCGCCTTTATATTGGGATGACCACTGACGTTGAGAAAAGGTTAAAGCAACATAATCAAGGGCTTACAAGAAGCACTAAATTTTATAAGCCTTGGAAGATCATTGCCGTAACTGAGTTTTCCGATCGCAAGCGAGCCAGGGAAGGAGAGTTACACTGGAAGAAAGGGTTTATTCGAGAAAAGCTTAGGTCCCTAGCTTTAAAAGGGGAGTTTAACGTTCAAGATGAAAGCTTTTAGGAATTGACCACTTGAGCTTTTCTATTGTTTTTTCAAGCATATTTGGATTTAAAGCTTTAGAATCCGTTTTGGCTCTTTAGCACCTGTCTACCGTCAGGTAAGACCTGTCTACCGACCGTCAGGGCCTGCCTGCCTGCCGACAGGCAGGCAGGTAGAGATAGCTGAACAGAAGCATTTCCTGATTTAATTAAGTGGCAATTGGATAAAGTTGCTATTTCGGTAAACTTCAGCTGCCTTATTAAAGATTCTTAGAAAGGGCTTGATTACATTCTTCAAGTGCTATTTTTGCAGGCCCAATAGACTTGATGGTTTTGAGGCATATTGGCTCCGTAGTACAATGGATAGTATGCAAGTTTCCGGAGCTTGAGATGCAGGTTCGATTCCTGCCGGGGCTACAATCTCTTCAATCCACCGAAAGGTGAGAGGAGATACTCGCTTGAGACAATATGCTTAACCGAAACCTTTAAGTATTGATGGCTGATTTGCGAAAGGATCTACCAAAATAGTCTGATTGCATTTCTCGCTATTAGGCCCCATAGTTCAATGGATAGAATAGAAGTTTCCTAAACTTTAGATGTGAGTTCGATTCTCGCTGGGGCTGCGGAATTGTACCAGGTACAAAAAATAGCGAAACGGGCTTAACGGCCTGTTTTAGAGGAAACTGAGAAAGAGACAAGCGCAAGTTTGTCTCTTTTTTTGTTGATATCATGTTAATTTGCGTAACAACCCAAGGCGAATCGAACTATTTAAGATGTTGAAATACAGCTGCTTATGTTTTTGGTAAAATGAAATAATAGTTAAAGTGTAGTCAAACGGTACAAATTCCTCAAAAAAGCCATCAATTGTATCACCTGCTCCAGGTTCAGTAGACGACCATGCTCCTTTTCAGCTAGCCATATTTTTCTATAATGAGGGTCTGAGAAATCATCTTCTGCGGAAGTAACAAAGCTTACTGATTTCCCGGATTTGGAGTTAAGATTGAAGATGATTTTAGCGGCCGGGCATATTGCTTTTTTAAAGCTCCCAGGTATCAAAATGGCCTTCTCTTTGAGAATAAGAGAAATCAATTTCTGTCTGGCATAGAAATCTACTTTATGATAGAATTTACTTAGATGTGAAAGTGTCCGTGCAATCCTTTTTGCTTTATTCTTAGTCTTTATTTCCATACGAGCGAGGGCTCTAAGCTCTCTGCCAAGAGCTTTTATCCTCTTTTCTGAATCTGATTTTATCAAAAGGTAGTCTTCGGCCTCAACTTCTCCACGATGCAATAAATCTTTGGCCTTGATACTTCTACGAATCAGGTCTTCTATACTCTTAGATATTCTCTCATGTTCAAGAGTATGTTTATGCTGAGTGGAAAGAAATTGCTCTTCAGCTATTTGTTCCAACACCTTGGTATAAACTGGTTTTGGGGATAGTGTTTGTAGGGAATCCAGGAAATACTGATTCAAATGATCCGCCCGGATGCGGTAATGGCAAGACGATCGGCAGTGATAATAAAAGTAGCGTTTCGTATTTCCTCTGGAACCGCTACCAGTAAGCTTTTTATAGCACACAGGACAATGAATAAAGCCACGTAAAGGAAGACGATCTTTAGGTCTTTCCACATAGTAACGGTTCGACCGGTTTTGCAGTACTTTCTGTACTTTTTCAAATACTGACTTCTTTACAATTGCTTTGTGTTTTCCCTTGGTGATGTATGCCTTCCTACGTTCAAAAGCAGGAACGGAAATTTTGCCACAATAAACGGGATTGCGCAGTAAATTATAAATGTGTTTGGAGCTGCATTGCATTCCCCATTCTTGACTGAGTTTGTGGGCGTGGCTAACGGGAATATCCTTTTCTGCTAACAGTTCAAAAACTTTCCGAACCCATGTAGCCTCTGGTTCTTTGGGAATAATGCATTTCTCCCCTTCGGGAGTTATGGCATTAATATATCCGTAAGGTGCACGTCTCACCCAACGCCCCTCCTCAAGTGCTTTATGCATGCCCTGTTTCACGTTCAGCGCCCTTCTGGCATTCTCTACTTCCGAAACGGCCAGGTACATAGCCAGGACCATCAGGTTTTCGGGAACGGACAGATCAAGAGGTTGATCAATAGCTTGAGGCTCAATCCCCCAATTCCTAAGCTTTCCGATCATAACAAAAGCATCCGTGATATTTCGGCTAAAACGGTCCCAACGGGTAAATAGCAGACGATTAGGCCTTTCTTTTATTGATCGCTGCCAACGCTGGGTCATTTTAGACCAGGCTGGGCGATTAAAGTTTTTGGCCGAATGATCTTCAAAGATGGTTTGTTGTATTTCAATTCCAAAGGAACGGCAATAGGCTACCAGGCGGTCTTCCTGGCTATGTTGGGAGTAGCCCCGGATGGCCTGCTCGTCTGTGCTAACCCGTATGTAGAGATCAGCGGTGGCCACAGAAATTCTATCAAAAGAGAACTTTAAAGTTAGTGATTATAGCGGCTACTTGCTTAATAAAGTTAGGTAATCAGGTGCTGAGTTTAGAATGATACTGTAAAAGATGGGAGTGTTTTGTAGCCTAATTAAATACTCACAATTATCATGTATGATCGACAAAACATATCTATTTTAAGATAAAAAACCATTTATATATTTACACATTCCTTGGTTTGAGATTTGATACATAATTCGAATACGTCATCTATGAAAATCAACGTCCTAAAAGCATTCAACGGTGATTCAATTATGATTTCCTTTAAAGACAGTACTAGAACTATGCGAAACATACTCATTGACGGAGGCATTTCTAAAACATATACGCGGCATCTGAAAAAGGAATTGAACGCTCTTGTTACCAGAGGGGAAAGCTTAGACCTTCTGATAATTACCCATATAGATGATGATCACATTGGAGGAATAATTAAGCTATATGAAGATGTGAATCTTGACAGGGGTTTTATTAAACACGTATGGTTTAACTCAGGGAATCTTTTGTCAGATTTCTTCAAATCGGAAAGGGATATAAAAAGGGAAGTTTCTATCATTCCCAGTGATCAAGCTGAAGCGAGTGTTGGACAGGGAATGACATTGGAAAATTTACTTCTTAAGGAAGCGAATTGGTTACAAAAGATAGTATTTACCGGATATGGCCCAGTTGATTTTTATGGGTCTACCATCACCATATTATCGCCAAATGAGGCTGGCTTAAAAAGGCTCAATTCTAATTGGCAAACTGAAAAAGACAAAATAACCGAGGCTTCTGCTGATCATGATGATTTTGATATTCTTATTTCTGAATTAGTTCAAACCAAATTTAAAGAGGATAGAGCGGTTCCTAACGGGAGTTCCATAGCTTTTATGATTGAGCATGAGGGAAAGAGGGCACTCCTTTTAGGAGATTCTCATCCCTCAGTTATAGAAAACAGTTTGCGAGATCTTGGTTTTTCAAGTGAGAATAGGCTGAATGTTGATTTGGTAAAGGTTTCTCACCATTCTAGCAAGAAGAACACCAGCCCAGGCTTACTCGAACTTATAGAGAGTAAGCAGTTTGTTATCTCTACTGATGGAACTAAGCATGGATTACCAGATAAGCAGGCCATGGCAAGAATTATTACAAGTAATCCAGGTTGCACGTTACACTTCAACTATGATGGCTTTTATCAGCAGGTGTTTACTGAGTCGGATCACAAAGAATATCAATTCAAAGTGAACTCTTTGACTCAAGCTGGCTCCACCATTACACTTTAGTATGCCGACACTTGAAGAAAAACTGAATCATTGTGCTGTTCGTGTAAACGAAGGAAGTGGCTGTGTATATCAGCCTGGAAACACCAATAAGTACTCTTATATTTTAACCGTCAAGCATAATATCAAATCGGATAAACCCGAGGATATTAGGGTTTTCAGAGGCTCAGATCAAACCGAGAGGATTAAGGTTAAGCAAGTAATTATTCATGAGAGTGAGGATATAGCTGTTCTAACTGTGGATTACCAAGGAGATCCTGGATTTCACCTATCTACGGGCCAAGCTACCTTAGATGAACAACTTAGAATATTTGGATACCCTAAGTATCTGAATGATCCTGTTGAACCAATTCCTACTGACATAGCATGCAAGAAGGGTTTAGAAAAAGCTCCTGATGTTTCTTTTGAATTAATCAGCGAGCAACCACTAGCCTCATATAACAAGCCTGCTATTGCCAATGTTGTTGGGTTTTCTGGAAGTGGGATATTTAAATATGAAGGAGATGAAATCATCTTGAAGGGCATTTTCCCAAAGCTCAATGACCCGGAGGCAGCCCATAATAAAGTGGTTGGTTATCACATCTCCATTTTTAACGAACTGCTGATAGTTAATTCGCTACCTGAGTTAATTCCAGCACACCTCATTAGCTTTGAATTCTTAAAGGATAAGGCTTTCGAATTGAGTTTAGATAAATTTCAAAAAGAAAACTTAGGTACGGTGTTGAGCTTCTTAAGGTTAAAGGCCAAAGAAATTGTGGATAGTGATCTAACCCCCACCAGTATTAAGGACAAATTCAACAAGAGCCTCTTGATTGATGAAGACGATGTGGATAACCTTTCGGACATACAGGTTTGGCAAGCTTGGTTAGAACTCTTAACCGTGTTAAATATTGCAAGAAAGGAAAAGTGTTCGCTGGAAAACATAGAGAAGGATTTTGACTTGTATAGATTGAAGTATTTGTCCACTACTGACGATTGGACAGAACACTTTCATTCGATTCAATATGCTGATTACAAAGGATTGAAAACCGGAAAGGGGAAAGTGTTTGTGAAGACTTTTGGGGATTCTTCGGAAACGGGGAGGTTGGATTTACCAGAGCACATGGTAGTTGATATTGCTCGTGAATTTGATTTTGAGCTTTTGAAAACAGATTCAGGTTCTCACCCATTTAAAGACTTCAAATTTTATCATATCGACTATCTAAAGAAGAAATGTATTAGGGATAATGAAGAGTCTTTAACAGGATTGACGGAACAAGAAGAGATATTAAACGCACTTAAAGATGAGTACTCAAAGCTTTTCGGCTGAAATCGAAGGGTTTCTCCAGACAACAAGTGAGAAGTATGTAAACCTTGAGATCAGCCTCAAAATGGTTGAGCTTGAAGGAAATCCTATTTATGTCTTTTTCATTAAGTCTAGTGCAGATGGACTCAAGTCATCCTGGGCTAAAATCAATTCATGGATCGGGGGTAATTTTCAACCATTATTAGCATCTGAATTTCAAAGATGGAACGTCTATATCTTTTTTATGGTCTCTGATAAAGTGGATAGCGCTTTGAAGCATCAGATTGAAAACAACACTTTGGCATGCCGTAAGCTGGTTATTGAAGGAGAAAATTCTTTTGAGAACATCGTTGAAGATCATATTACTAATGCCAGCCTCAAAATAGATTTATCGGCAAGAAATAAGGCGAGTTTAGAGTTAAACAGGAATCCTGATTTGGATACACTCCTATCAAATACCTCTATCAGGGGGAAGAAAAACAAGCAGAATGCCAAAGCCGTTTTCGATTCGTTATATCAATCCATAAAATCAAAGTAAATGAAAATAAAAAAGGTTGAAATATCAGCTTTCAGAATTTACAATGATCCCAAAGATGGAACATTTGACTTTATGCTCGAGACTGGGTTACCTGCCAATTTTGTATCCATTTATGCTCCCAACGGATTTGGAAAAACTTCATTTTATGATGCTGTGGAGTGGGGAATAACCAACCATGTTAGTCGATTTGAGATAAGAGGGAAAGAAAATGAGAATCTCAATAAGTCACAGAATTCACTGGTTAAAAGGCCTTTGATCAGGAATAATGGAGCTGATAATCGATTGAAAACAAGTGTTCATATCAACACAACGCTGGATGACTACGAGAGGGTTTGGAAGCGACATGGAAAAAACCAGTACGACATAGATTTTACAAACCCCAATAAAGTAGAGAATCGTGACTTTCAATCGGTCATATTATCCCAGGAATGGATATCTTCTTTCTTGACTGAAGTGAAAGGTGACGAAAGGTTCAGTAAGTTCATGAAACTCCCTGACCTCAATAAAGTCTATGCTTACTACAATAATATATTAGGGCTAAGAGGAGAGCTGGAATCAAGAAAAAGTGGTCACAAAACTAAAATCGCTCAACTTGAGTCTGACTTGACCGAGTTTACCGATCCTAAGCTATTAGAGAGAACTAACGAGCAAATTGGCAAGATTAATAAGGAGTTTGACCATAGCCTGGCTCCAATTAAGATAGAAACAAGCGATCAGGAACTCCTGGAATTAAAGAATCAAATGATTTCTCTAAAGCCTACAGCGGCTAAGCTGAAACAGCTAGAGGAAGAACTTGAGAATGTAGTAAAAGTTATAAATGGTGGCAGTGATCTTTACAGTCTCAAGCAATATTTTAAGAATAAAGAAAGGGGTAAGCAGACAAAAAAAGAACTGGAAGCCCTCGAAAACATCCTTGGGCAATTTGACACACTGAGCCGAAAAAAAACAGAATTTTCCAGTGTATCAGAACAAGTTAGGGATGTCAAGGCCGAATTGAAAGAGGCTAAAGAAATAGAGTCTCAATTTGAGAAGTACTCAGAAGCAGTAGAGAGTATTGCGGCAAAAGAAAAGGAGATAGAGGTATTAAATGACAAAGAAAAGAGCTTAAAAACTGACATCTCCAAAGTGAAACGGGAGGTATTAAATCAGAACGCAGAGTTAGAATCCCTAATTAAGAAGATAGCTGAGGAAGAAGAAACCTTACTGAAAATTCCCCAATTAGATAAGAAGTTGAATAAGGCTATTGAGCTAAAGGCGAAAATTTCAGATGAGAATGCACGTATTCAAAATGCAAATAAGCTCGAGAATATCAACCTGAATCAGACTGCTGAAAGGCTGTCGGAGATAAATGCAGCTGTTAAAGGACTTAAGAAGGGGAAAATTCCGCTATCTCCTCCGCTGGAGCTTCCGGGGCTCTCTTCTGAGTTAGAAAAAATAAGGTCAAACTTTGAAGAATTGGAGGCAAAGGATGCCTCTTTTCAAAGACTAGAGGTTGAAATACAAAAGCAGGAAGAATTAAACTCATCGCTAGAGGAATTTATCAGACAAGGTCTCGAAATAGCAAATGAAACCCAAACCTCCAATTGTCCTTTATGTGAACATGATTATGGATCCTTTCAGGAGTTAGCCAAAAAGATCGCACGTAACAAGGCACTGAGTCAGAGACTCCAGGAACTACTGCTCAGTCAAGCCAACTTGGAAAAGGAAAGAAGTGCTTTATTGAAAACAATTGAGAGGGATACCGCAACGGCTGTAAACGAATTTGACAGTTTAGTTTACACCGTGAAGCAAGAGGAAAAAACCTTATTGGAAAAGATAAATACCCTAAAACAAGAGGAAAAAGGTAAGGGTGCCGAACTGAAAAGAATAGATAAGGAAATTGTTGAAACCAAAGCAGTTTTCAGAGGCCAGGATGCTGATAATTTTAAGAAGCTTTTACAAGACGAGTTGGACGAGCTATTAATCAAGAGAGAGGGAAAAACACAGGAGTTGGACAAGGCTAAGGCCGAGTTGTCTCGATTAGAAAAGGAATTGGAAATAACTCAGTCGCAAATCAAGCTATTAAATCAGGAAATTGAGTCACAAAAGAAAGATACCATATACACAAAGGTTCAGGCTTGGATTGAAAACAAACTCGTTGGATTAGATGATGAAAAACAAGAAATCAGCACGTTCCTGAACGAGTTAGATTCAAAAATCAAAACTTTAACCGAACAAGAAGATCGTTTAAAGCAGGATATTGAAAACTTAAACAAGTCTCTGCAGTCATACTCCTCTGAAAGCACTAAGACAAAGGTTGAAGAGTTGCGGATAGAGATCGAGTCCATTCAAAAGAACCTGGATACTTATTCATTTCATCTCAAGAATATCCAAGTTAACAGTGAAGAGCTATCTCAAGCTGAGGTTGAAAAACGGTTGAATACTAAAAACGATAATATACGATCTCATTATGAACAACTCCATTTGCTCCAAAAGGAGTTAGAACTACTGTCCGGCTATGTTGAGAATATTGAGGGATTTTTGAAGTCTGAGAGAATAAAATCTAGAATAAAAGATCAGAAGAAAGAGCTGACTTTTCTCAGCAAAGAAATTGAACCTAAACTGAGCAAGGAAAAGGATAAGGTTGTTCACTTTTTAGAAAGCCGGATTCAAGACTTCTTTCAAACAGAGCTGATTAATCAGATCTATAACAAAATTGATCCGCATCCCGAATATAAGAGGGTTAGCTTCGTGCCTAATTTTGATACTGATGAACCAAGGCTTGATGTTTTTGTAACAGATGAAGATGGACAAGAGAAGTTAATACCGAATCTATATTTTAGTACTGCGCAGATCAACGTCCTGAGCTTGAGTATATTCTTGGCTACCGCTCTGACTTCGGAAGACTACGATTGTATTTTCATAGACGACCCTGTGCAGTCAATGGATAGTATTAATGTGCTGTCAACCATTGACTTATTGAGAAGTCTCTGTACTCAGTACGATAAACAAATCATTCTTTCTACTCATGATGAAAACTTTCACCGGCTTCTCAAGAAAAAGATTCCTTCCGGTTTGTTTAAATCGAAGTTTTTAGAGCTGGAAGCGTTTGGGAAGGTAAAAGCCTCTAAAGATTTCGGAAGCCTGGGAAAACAAGTGGCCAGAGCCTGATTCTTCAGATTAGCCAAAATGGATCACTGTTAAACGCTTTCCAGTCTTTTTCAAGCGCAGCCTTCAAGGTTAATATATCTTGTGTTTGATATTCTTTTGGAAGTTTCAGTATGTAATCCAACAGGTTGTAGCAGGTGGTAAATTGTCCGCAGGCTACTAGGTTTTTTAGCCTGTCCAGTTTCCGGTCATTTTCATCAAACCAAAGGGTGGTACCGGTATCGGTAGCAATTTGGGCAGCATTGAATATCTTTTCACTGGGTTTGGGTAAAATTGCCTCTTCCGCTTTTTTCATATTCTTGGTGCGCTCGTCTGATTTAGAGCGCAGGAATTCATCCCGGGTCAATTCGTAGATCAATGAAGTGATGCGTCTATTCTCCAACTCATCTGTAGAATAGAAAAGGTTGTAGTTGAGCCTGCGCACTTGTTTTAGGAAGACTTCGTTGACCATCTTTACCCCAGAGCTTAATCGTTCTTTGACGATGCGGCTGAGCAGGCTAAACCGCAAGCGGCTGAAGTAGCCAAGTTTGCCGCGTAAAAACGAAGGCAACAAGCGTTCATGCAACAAGTCAAAAAGCCAGGTTGCTCCTTTTATAGACAAACGGCCAAGCAACCATAAACCAAACCCAGCTAAAGCCAAGAATCCGGTTAACCCAGCTAAGAAGATAAGCAGTGTAGACTGTCCTTGATCGATATTGGCTTTAAGACCAAACCACAATAGCAGAAGGGTTGAAGCCGTAAAGAGAATGAACACTATTAAGAGCCTGTTTCGTGTACTCCATTTTCTCCAAAGACTAAAAAAGGAACCGTTGCCTTTGCCCGGTGTAGTATACGACATTTCCCAGGGTTCCATTTTATAGGAGGCTACATCACAAACCATGATCAGGTCAAATTGCCGCTTGTCTTTTTCTCTTCTCTTATCGGCATTCATAATGCTGCCGATTCCCTGGTTGTCTACTATGCCGCCATCCATCAGGCCAACACCCGTACGCATATAGTCCAAAGACTTCAATTCTTTGTAATCGGGGTTGTCATGGTCTGCAAAAAAATCGTCAGGCATGATCATCGGTTCAAATACCAAGGGAAAACAGGAAGATGCCGCCATTGCATCAGCCAACTTGAATGTGCCTCTTAAGTTGTCCAGTTCATTTGATTTCAAGCGGTAGTTACCAAAATCACCCTTGGGTGTCTGAAACCGGAATGCGAGGCCAAAAGAAAAGTCCGTTGAGTTGAAACAAATATCTTTAAGGTGGGCATGTTGATACAGATCTGACATCTTAGCATCGGTAACCATTTCATGATAACACAGGGCAAATGCATTGATCAGCGACCTGCGTTTTGAAGTGTTTTTCCATCGCTTGTCCGATTGAAGGTTTTTAAGCGCTTTATCCAATAGCTTATCTTCTGCCAGCCATTGCCAAAAATCCTGATAGAATTGCTGGAAACTCTTTCCTTTGCTCGTGTCGGCTGCATAAGCGGCTCCTACCAAGGTTCCCCCACTTACCGTACTGAGTCCTTCTACGCGCAAAAGCAAAGGCTCACCTTTAAACATGATTTTGTTAAAGTAGCTTAAAGTGCCCAGATTAAATGCAGCCGCACGGTACCCGCCCCCGCTAAAACAAAGTGCAATTCTATTTAATGGATTTAGCGCAGATGCTTCCATATTTTATTAACCGAATTTAATCAAAGCAGACCAGTAAATGTCTGAAGATTTATGCCGGGTAATTATAGCCATATTACAGATCAACACTTAAACATTGTTTTTAGCTAAAATTTCTAACAATCCACTCGCTTCCTCTTCTATCCACTGATCTTTGCTGATCAGCTCTTTGATGAGTTGGAAATGTTCGGGTTGAAAATCACTGGTCTCTAGTCCTGAAAGTGGCTGTTTATGGTTCCAAAAGCTGTTGTGATCAGGGGAATCTACCGGCAACCGGTCTGTTGTATTAGGAGGCATTAACAAAGAGATGTCCATTTTCTTTTTGCGCAATTTGGCTTTAATGTCGCTGTATATCTTCAAACCGTGATAATCCCAGTCACAGGAGTAGTAGATGGGTAGGCGCAGCTTCTCATCAGGGATGTCATTTATAATGCGGGTGTTGTTTCCACCAACATACCAAAGCTCTATGTTATTTGCTTTGGCAGGCCAGGGGTCTTTCAGGTAATTGACATTTTCGCATAAAACCACACAACCTGGGTTTAAACAATCTACCACAAAACGCCATTGCAGGTTTTTGGGGTCTTTCTCGGGGAAGTGTTGAATGTTGAGGATTTTGTAAACCGCCTTTCGCACGCTTTTATGATCTTCCAGGTATTTAGACCCTTTACCTTTAAAAATTTTGGTAGAAAATGTCCGTTGAGTAGTGAGTTCTGTTTTAAGTGTATCCTTGTTTTTTGCTATGAACATTAAGGTGAGAATGTCATCTTCGGGATAAGGGCGCCTTGCATCATGCTCTATTTGCTCTTGTTCAAAGAAACTCAAGTACCGTTGAAAATAGGGCAAGAAGCGATCTTCATAAAAAGCAGCATAACCCTTCTGTGCTTCCAAAATCTTTAGATTACCTGTTTTGGGTTTGATTACCTTTTTCCGATGTATTAGGGATTTTATATAATTATGCTTACCAATCGCCTTATCAGTTCTCCCCTTTGTATAAAGTTCATTCAGGGCTTTGAGATGACGCCAGGTCAGTTTTCGGTTATGTATTTGGTCTTTATTCATCGGTTAGGGCTGCCTTACTCCATATAGGCATTGGTGGGAAGTTAACTGGATCATCTTCATCTGTATTTTTATGTAAGATATACACATACTGTGACCCCTCTTTGAACCGGCCTACTGATCCTACGGACATGGAAATGATCTGGTAATCATAGTCTTTGGCAATGTCGTACAGCAGTTCAAAATTAGAGCCCAGCCCCTCAGCCTCATCTATGGGCATAAAGCGGATACCATCTTTTTGACGCTCTGATTCCTTCCTGCCAATGACAGAGAGACGAGCAATGCATAATAATGAAATGGCGGCATAGGTTTGCCCGGTACTGCCGATATTGGTTCTTCCAGTAGACGATTCCATTGAAAAAATGAGATTATAATAGGAAGCGGGGTCTAAAAGCCTAGGAATATCCACTTTCACGTTCTTTGAGCCCCCGCAGGCATAAAAAGCTTTAGTCATCACCTCTTCCAGGCTTCTTTCCAATGCCAGTTCGTTAGTCAGGTCTTTATTCGAGTTGTCTGAAAAAAGACTCATTTGATTCTCTACCGCATTCTTGAAGGTATCGATCCAACTTTTGGGGTAATCATCGGAGAACTTCCTATTCAATCGTACCTGATAACCGCCAGTGATCCGTTTTTCATCAGCTGTAAAAAAGTTGTCGATCCTGCGAGCAGTGTCCAGTTGTTCACTTACTGTCGTATCTACTTCGTCTACAATGGTTTTGATCTTTTGGATTTTACGTGACGTGATCTGGCGGTTTTTCTCATTGATCTCATTGAGGTAATACTGGATTTTATCAATGATATTCTTCTCGGTAATGGCCTGATCTCTTAAAGCTTCGGGCAAAAGGCTCTCACCGAGCTCAAGGAAGTCAAATTTATCCCCAAAGCGATGGCTATCTGCACTTAGATAAGTCTTTATTATATAACTGTAGTGTTCGTGATAGGCTGTTTCTGCTGTTATATAAGCCTCTCTCTGCTTAGTAGGTTCTTCTATTTCAACACCTTCGCACTCCTTTAAATCTGGTAATTGATTGTAATATTTCAAGCAGGTTTTTTCGACATCATCTAGTTTCTCATTGGCGGTTTGGAGCTTGGTTGAGAGATCCAGGATACTTTGTACGTGAAGTTTTTGCTGATGACCAATAATACTCCTGGTGATGTTCTCAAATTCCAGTTCCTCGAAATTCTGATCAGGAACAACCTCTGCCTTGTTACCATGTTTTTCAAATATCTCATTTAGTTGTGATGAAATATCCGTTTGACTGTCAGGTTCTTCATTTTTTTGCCCAAGAGTATCAGGATAGACATCTAACATCTCCGAAATGGCCTCAAGATTCTTTTTCTTATCAGAGGTTTCCTTTTGCTTTGTAAGCACCTGCTGATAATCTTCATCCGCCTGTTTAAAGGTCTTGGTAATGCTCTCTTGTTGTTTTAAGCATCTCATGTATTCCTGAAACTCTTCCAAACTCAGGTTGAACTCCTCAACTTCTTGTTCGGGGAGCTCGGGGTTGGGTTTCCGGTAGGTTTCATAAAACTTTTTTGGATGTTCAAATGCTTCGAATAAGTTTTGCAATGCGGATAGCTGAGTGATTTTTTGTTGAAGTGCATCAGTCTCAGCATCTAATTTTTGGCTAAAACTGTCAAAGTAAGATTTGATTTTCTCCTTGTCAGTGATGTCAAAAATGCGGTCAGGACTGTAAGCAACAAATGTCCTTATCCCATTCAAGTTTAGCCAAAAACCATCTTCTTCGGTTTCTGCCACGCTGAGTGCCCTAATCAATTCCTCAGGTGATGGTAAATATGGTTTTCGATTATCAGGCTTGGTGCGAGGTAAATTCTGAAAATGAACTAGGGTACTTTCTTCCTCCCAACTCAATGCTCGTCCTTGATGTAAAGCCCAATATCCTAATGATCCTGGATTAGTCAGGTCAGCATAGCCTTTAAGTATGTTTTTGATGCCCAGTTCCTTTTGCAGCAAAGCCTGCTTATTCTCAACGGTAGCTCTAAATTCCTGGTAAGTATCTGGCCATTGATTCTCTTCAAAATAGGATTGTAAACCTTGGGCTACCAAATGATCTCGAACGCTCTTGAGCGTGTGATTTTGATTAAGCAAGGCTTGGTTCAGTTCATAGTACCTTTGAAAGGACTCTGCTGTACAGTCTAGGTCGACTAATAGTTTTTGAGCTTTTTGTAGGCGTTTATAATCCGTTACGCTTTGATCATAAATCTCTTTTGCCGTTGCTACTTTACCGTCCTGTTTTTCAGAGATTTCAGTGATCCTACTTTTTTCTGATATGGCCCAGGTTTGGACTTGTTCAAGGAACAGTGATGCTTGTTGATAATTGGATACACTTTCTTTCAGGTTTTTCAAAAGCCTGTTTTGGTTTTGATGTTTGTACAAAAAATCATGTTCAAGCCAGACTCTCTGTAGCTCGTCCCTGTCATCCTTTTTTTGCTTTAGCTCCACATAGTCTCTTTGTTTGCTGGTAACCCGGTTAATTTCTTGCCGGTTTCTACCGTATTCACCCATTTCGGACTCAAAATCTCTTACGGCATCTTTGAACTTGTCGAAAATTATCTTTGCTTTATTGTTCCCGAAGAGAAAGGATTTTAGGCTAGTGCTTTTATTGGTTTCTAGCGTTTTTCCTCTGGAAAAGGATTGGATGATCTGGGCGAAGTCTTTTAGGGTTTTATCATTCTCGGCCAGATTAAGGGGCAGTAGGTGGTTATTATACAGTATTTCATGATAGCTTTTTACCTTTTTCCATGATTCGCAAACCAAGGCTTGTTCCTCTAGGTGGTCTTTAAGTACATCAAGCGGAAGGATATCCTCATTCTTTAGAAAATCCTTTGTTTCTAGCGGTTTTTCGAATGGGGCTAAAATATCAAAGCCATATCCCCTTTGTACAATGAAAGCTTCAGTGTGGCTACCGGTAGATTCAATATAAACTCCGATGCAAATGAACTGGTCCTTTTTGATTTCCAGGTTTAAGAAAGCATATCCTATATCGGTGCCTTTTCCGGCCCGCTGCAAAACCATACCGGATGGCTTGCGCTCATCAGTCCCTTTGGTGGCTGATTCGAATGCCTCGGAACCAACAAATATCAATTGGAGCAAGTCACTGATCATGCTTTTCCCAGTGCCGCTATCTCCAATGAAATCCGTTCTCAAGGGATGGAATCGGTAGTTGAATTCCTGGTGGTGAATAAGCCCCAAAGTGGATAAACTGTGCAGACGGGGAAATTGCTTCATGAAGGAGTATTGGTTTTTAGCCACTCTTCCAGCCCGTTGATGTAATCCCCATAAATCTTGTGGATACGTTGGAAAGCTGGCCAGGTATCGAAATGGTCATCGTCAAGAATAATCCAGCCAATTTTATGGAATTCTTTGAGTGCATCAGCAACCACCTTATCGAGGCTGTCATCGTTCATCTTGGTAGGATTGATCTTTTTGGCTTTGGCGAGGGTACGATAGAGCCCTGGTTTGAGGTTTTCGTATTCCAATCGGATCAAGCGTTGAAGTTGTTTTACAGAGTTTAGTTCCAGGTAACCGTCTATAAACACGATCTTGTAGAGCATAAAACCCACAATGATGTATTCATTGGGTATAAAATACCGGTGCTCCGCATCAATATTTCCCCTGGATCCTTTACCAAAAGCGAGATAATAGTATCTTTCAGAAGCTTCGCCTCCGTGTTCCAGAAATACTTGGTAGAACTCCTTATAGTAGTCTTTCAGGTTATCCTCATAATACTTTTCTATAAAGCGAAACCAATCTGCCTGAGCTATAACATTCTGAATATGTACTCCTTCTTTCAAAGCGTAGTCCAGCTTTGCAAAGAGTTGAGGAGCATCAGGGTCAGATAAAAAGTCAAATTGCTTCATCCATTTTTTTTTGAATTAGCATTTTTCCGATACTTAAATGGCCTTCCTCTTGATCTTTGATCATTGAGGGGGCAAAGTGTAGTTGCCATCCGTACAACCGGTGTTCTTGTAATACACGGTAGGCGAAATCAACAGCCAGTTCCAGGTTCTGATCGTTTTCATTAAATGCCTTAAAGAAGTAAGGCGAAAATGAAACTTCCTGCTTCTGTTGCACATCTTTCTTTATTTGATTTAACCAGAGGTCAACCTTGTTTTGCTGCCGGAATCTCTTCCGTGAGCGCTCATAGACTTTTCTTTTCCTCTCGGTATTCTCAACATAGGTGTGTTTCTTTTTAGCTATTGAGGGAAAAAGATCTTTCCTGCGTTCTACAATGGAAAACCTTGGTTTTTGCCTGTAAAAATCCCACTGGGGAATATGCATGGGAAGCTTTAACACTTTCTTGGAACCTACTGTTTCCACCTTACTATATTCTAATAAATGAGCCAGGAATTTTTCTACCCGAGTATTAAACAGGGGTTTATTGAGATTGGCAAACAGTTGTTTGACCTTTGGCTGAATACGATCTAGACGCTGATCGACCATCCCCAGCAATCGCTTCATTTCCTGAACAAATTGCTGAGCCAAGAATATTTGATCTCCCAAATCCTTATCGTCAATGTCTATAGCATTTTTTTCAAGCAACTGTTTGACCTGATCTAACTCGCGAAAAGCTGCATTCAACTCTATATTCTGTTTTCTGATCTTATCGAAACGCTCATTGATCTCTCTGAGGGTTTCAAGCACCGAGACATTGTTCTTTTTGATCTGGCTTTTCCTTATTTCCTGTACAGATTGATCAATTTGCCTTTCGAGATAATCGATCTGCTGTTTGAGATCTGGCTTAAATGCATTGAAATTGATATCCAGCCAGGATCGGATACCCTCCTCCGTTTTACAAGCCTCTAGGTCTTTTTTTAACTTACTGCATATGGTTTCAATGCGTGTAGGATCGAAATTCGCTTTTAAAGTATTGAGCGCCTGTTTACAAAACTCATTGCCATATTCTTTAAAGAAATAGACCTGTCTCTCTTCATCATAGCGGATAAAGTAATTCTGTAGATCAGAGACTATGATATTGTAATTTTCAACCTGCCTGCGATGTTCTGGATTTTTTGCCCCGGGATGCATCCTATCTAAAGCTTCATGAATATCCATTTCTTTAAACGTACCATCTGGTAGCGCTCCATCTCGTATTTTTTGATATAACCATGCTATGGCCAGACCTACCTCTCGCTTTGGAAAAAGGAGATGATAGTGGTTTTCTTTGTTGATTTCTTTGAAAAAATCGAATTGATCTGTGTCCATTGGCTAGCCTATGTTCCTGAATACTTAAGATTCTTCTTAAGTATTTCTATGAAAATACTATAAAAATGATAAAAAATCGTGGTTTGTTAAGCATCAGCTTTATCTCAAAAAATAGTACCTATTAATAACTGTTTGTGATTTTGAGTGACTGTATCATTTATAATGGTGTCGTTTCTCGCTGATATTGTGAAGGTTGATTCAATTGCAGAGGCTTCTAGTATTGTTTTTTATAGAACATGCTTGTAAACCTTCAGTCTAAGAACATAAAGTATTTTCAGTATTTAGGTGCATCTATCTTGTTTTAGTTTATTCTTATAGTTCCTATTTAGTATTACATGTATATTATTTTAATATAAATCACACATTTAATCGAAATATTGTATACTTGATGTCAGTATAGATAACTCTAAATTATCAATGGTTAAGCAAATTAGTCTTGGTATACACATTGGACATGATAGAGGAGCCGCAATAATAAAAAATGGAATACTAATAGCCCAGCTTTCAGAAGAAAGGCTAGATAGGCTCAAACATTCTAATTCACCCCACCTACCTTCTAAATCAATCTTGAAGCTATTACAATGGAATAGGATTCCCATTTCTGAAATTGGAGTTGTCGGTATTAGTTATACCAACGTATGTATCGATAATGTGCTTGCAGAATTAACAGAAGAAATACATGACTTATTAAATAGGAATGACATTCCAGTCCATGGCTTTAGTCACCATGATTGTCATGCTTACTCCACATTTTTCACCTCACCTTTCAAGGAATCTGCAGTTCTTGTAGCAGATGGGGCTGGTGATATTTTTGAAAATAAAATTGAAGCCGAAAGCGTATATCTAGCTCATGGAAGCCAAGTAGAGCTTTTATCTAAAAGGTTACAAGATTTCGGACTTACCAGAACCGACAGGAGAAACACATTTAGTCCTAGTTATATACATGAAATTGATCAACTAAAACAGATTAGTATTGGTCGTAAATATGAGCAACTGACTTATCTCATTGGTTTTAAGCACGGAGAAGCGGGTAAAACTATGGGGCTGGCTTCCTATAGTGACCCCCTTTTCAATATTGATGAGCCTGTATTTGATGAATTTGATTTTTCGTTGACTTTTTTCCAGTATTTGGATTTAATCAAAGATGCTTCAAACTCTTCAGGATTGCCTTGGCATCTTTTTTTGAAGAGAAACTCAAGTGCCATAGCCAGCCTAGCTCAGGATATAGTTGAAAAGTATGTTTTGAGGATAGCAAGAAACTTGCAAAGAATAACTGAATCAAAGAATTTGTCATTGTCAGGTGGAGTTTTTCTTAATTGTTTATTAAACCATAAAATTCTTGAGAATACAGGTTTTAATAGAGTCCATATAATTCCTGCATCAGGAGACGATGGTCAATGTGTTGGAGCCGGATTTATGGCCTACAAAAAGGAGTTTGCTAAGTTACAACCGTGTAACACAACTCTTCCTTATTTAGGAATTTCATACAAGGATCATGAAATCATTGAAAGAATAGAATACTTTGAATTAGGATATCAACGACTTTCAGAAGAAAGATTAATATCAAGTATTGCACAAATCCTTCAAGACAAGTACATCATTGGTTTCTTTAAGGGAAGATCTGAACTAGGCCCTCGTGCACTGTGTCACAGAAGTATACTAGCGAATCCTTCTGACATTGAGATGAAAGATAGATTGAATATCCTAAAAGGACGAGAACTTTTTAGACCTTTTGCACCTGTCATAATTGAAGAGGAACAGTTCAACTATTTTAAATTAAAACAAAACTCCCCATACATGCTATTAGCCACACAAGTAAAAGCAAAATACAAATCCAAGCTTGGCGCAATTACTCATGTAGATGGAACAGCGCGAATTCAAAGTGTCAACAAAGAAAAAGAACCATTTCTACACAAGCTTTTAAAGCGTTTCGAAGAATTATCCGGTTTACCTGTGTTACTTAATACTTCTTTTAACATTGCTGGTGACCCAGTTGTTGAGACACCTCATGATGCATTATCCACATTCTTAAGCTCTGGTTTAGATTACCTGGTAATTGAGAATTTCTTGATAAAGAAACCTAGTATAATGGCAGAAAATACCCAAGGTTTGTAGGGTAACGCAATGAAATAGCTTTTCGCCTTTTACTGAAAATCATTGACCCATTCAAAGCTTTTTTTAGAATCTCTCTTTGCATAGATTCCGAAAACAGAAAGGTGTTTGTATAACTATTGGTCGTCTTAATGACGCTCATTCCTCTTTTCTCACTTAAAGAGCCAAAGTATCTTACAATATTGGAAATAGCCAAATTATTAGGGTAGAGTCCATCGCAATCTCCAAGAAAGAGAAGACCTCTACGTTTGAGTCTCTCATGACAAGTTTGAAAATAGGCCCTGGGTAAATCAATATCATACCCCCTTTGAAGTTCTATTATTGCAGATAAATTATCAAATGCCCAATCAAACAGACCGTTACCGTACCTGATAGAGTTTTCCTGACCAGATTTGACATAACTGGTAGATACCGCCAAAGCTTCATCTTTATCGCTGAGAACGTGCAGTGACAAAGTCCCTAGGAGCAACTGTATTCGCATTATCGAGTCAGAAAGGTTATTATTTGCAGCTGTCAATAATAAATCTTGCGACTCTTCATACACATCGGTTAAATCTTTATTAGAGCTATAAAGAGCTTTAATAATTAGCAACGTGAGGTATGTATAAACCTCAAACCTGAATACCCCGATCTTTTTTGATATTTCATAGGCCTCTGATGCAGCAATTTGTGCTTTTTGTTTTCCTTTATATAGGTTAACACTTGCTTTTGTTATCAAATGGCAAGCCTGCAGCTTTGGATCTTTGCTTAATATCACAGCCTTTTGGGCAAACTTGCCGTACTCAACTACCAATTTTTCATGATTGGTTTTTCTATAATATTCTTGTAACCTATCATAAAGGTCAAATTCTAGCTGGGCATTAGAAATAGCACTATTCCTAATCTCAGATTCAATTTCCAACATCAGCTTAAGAGATTCTAAAGTTCGCCCCATATTTTGTAATCCATGAGCCTTAAGCTGTTTGATTGAATTTGATAGAACTTTGAAATCTTTTCTATCAGCTGCTCTTTTCAGCATTTCTTCAGATTCGGTACAAGCCTTAAGCCCTATATAGATAGGGAAGTTATGAACTCCCATATATGCCTTTGCCAGAGCAACCTTAACCAAACTTGACCTATCTTGATTCAACATTAGTCCTGATTCAAACAACATACTAAGATGATAGAAATATGACTTATCAATTTCTTCAGAACTAAAATTTGTTATCTGTCTGACTCTATTCCAGATTGGAAAGTACAGCTTAAAAGCTTTGGTAAAGTTTCCTGAAAGGAATTGTACTTCAGCCTTGCTGAATTGAGATAATCTCAGATATAGCCGTTCAGAACCAAGTATTAGGTTTGCGCTATATTTTGATAATGAGTCAGAACGACATTTCTGCTTCAGGAAATTTAAAATGTTTTCATGGGTGAAAGATCTCTTACCAGAACCATCCTCCTTTACAAACTTCCTTTGAAAAAGAATCCACCAAATCTCATCGCTATCAAGACCATCGAGAAAGATTGTTGAAATCTCTTTCGATATGGTATAACCAAAAAAGGACATAGCTAAAATAAAATCTAGTGCCTTTTCACCAATCTCACTACTTTTCAATGAAGATATCCGTGCGTTTAGAAGCTCATTAACGGTAGTTGGGAGTCCAGTCTTCCCGGTGAATTGCTCGGTTTCTATGATTCCAACATATCTTCTTGATAATAGCTGAGCTATATTCATATCAAGAAGGTATTGTATGAATTCAACAATGAAAAAAGGATTGTTTTGAGACAGGTTCAGAATTTTCTCAATGGCATTTTTAGGTGCATTGTATATTAACTGTTTAATCAATTGCTCAGCTTCGAATCGAGATAATGGTGCCACTGAATAATTGTTGGTGTGTTCTGAATTTGATGAAGATATCAATTGAATCAGGGAATAATATTCCTCATTAGGAAAAGTAAAGTCATTCCGGCCTGTTATGATGATTAATACATTTCGCTGTATGTAATCAGTAAGAATAAAGTCCTTAAATACTCTGATAATTTCACGAGAAGCATGGTGTAAGTCCTCAAAAACGATAATTTGTTTGCCAAACTGAGGGTTATGATTTTTCAGAAAATGTCTAAGTGCATTAGTAGTAGAAGTAAATGCTGATGTGTCAAAATTGACATCAAGCATTAAACCCATAAACCCTTGTTTATCTTCAATCGGTTTAAAATGGTGCTTGTAAAAAGAATACTCTGAACCTTTCAGGATTTGTTCAACTTCGTCTATAATTCTTGTCTTACCTACACCCGCCTCTCCGGATAGACTTACTAATCTATTATCATTTAATCCACGAATTGCTTCAATTAAACTCTGCCTTATTCCATGATGAATAGCTCCTGTAAAAGGAGGGTCAAAGATGAATTCCAATCCTTTTTCACGAATTACGATTTGACTCTGACTATTGTCGGTATTGACAGAAACTCGTAAATCAGCAGGCCCATCAAATAGTAATCTATCGCACCTAAGTTTGAACGTCTCAAAATACCCACTATCAATATTGCTTTCAATCTGATCAGAACTAATTCCCCAACTCGCATCAGAAGATAGGTTGACAGTAAATAGACGATTTTCATCGGAGAAATTTCTAAGAGAAATATAAAGATCAATTTCTTTGTTTTGTGAAAAAGACATTCTCTCTGCTTGATACTCGATAGATATGTTTGAATTCTTTATAGAGCGATAATCTGGAATTTCCAAATGCACACTCTCAAATGCTTTGTGAAATCCAGTTTCGAACAAAGATTTGCTGAGCAAATATTTGTCAACGAGAAGAAATTTGCAGTTCCTTTTACGCCAATTATGTTGTGCTAAATACTGGTAGTAGGGTGTAACCGATGAGTTAGTTACCAGTATATAGTAATCAGGACGTTCATCAATGGCTTGAGTATAATCAACCAAAAATCCCTCAGACAATCTGTCTTTTTGAGTGGATTTGGCTTCAATGAAAATGTTGATTTTCTCCATATTTTCATCGTGTCTCAACAATAACCCAAACAAATTAATGTTTGACTTGGCTGTAACTACATAGTCTTTGCCATAATCTCTGCTTTTTGGGGTTTCAAAGATTCTAGCCTTCTTGTAATTAGCTATCTGATACCTGAGGAATTTACCTACTAAATCTTCAAAATCAAGCGCTCTTTCCATAGGTATTTGCCATTTTTCAAGAGCTAGCGAATCAAATCCAATTACTTCTGTAATGCCAGGCATTGATAATTTAGAGTTATCCTTTATTCGATAACCCTAATCATCATCCAAACTCAAAGCTGTTCCTGGGATGTTTGGTGCTTAGTATTTGTTGCTGTTTAGCACTGTTGACATGGGTGTAAATCTGTGTGGTGGCAATGGAACTATGACCTAAAAAGTGCTGGATGTATTTAATGTCTACTTCCTCCTCCAAAAGCAGGGTGGCAAAAGTGTGTCGGAAGGTATGAGGTGTGATATTTTTATTGATGGCTGCGAGATGGGTGTATCGCTTTATCAGGTGGCGAATGGATTGGTCAGATAGCCGATTACCCAATCGGTTTATGAAGAAGTAGCCGCATGAGGAAATATGTTTTTCAAATAGCTTCCGGTATTCGCAAAGAACCTTGAGCACATCAGGATTGCAAACCCGGATCAGTCTTTCTTTACTTCCTTTACCATAAATGCTAATCACCCCAGTATGGAGATTTATACTTTGGTCTTTTAAATCACAGAGTTCAGATACTCTAATACCTGTAGCAAACAGAAGCTCCAAAACAGCAATGTCTCTGATCTTTACTAAGTAATTGGGATCAGATATAGCTAACTCTTCTTTTGCTGTATAAGCTGCTTTAAAGATTTTCCGCACTTCATGGGTATTCATCACAGTAGGGAGGATGCTAGGCTCTTTGATTTTAATACGGAGTTTGCGGAAGGGATTTATGGGAATAATATCTTCAAATTCCAGAAAATTGAAGAGTGCTTTGAGGGTAGCCAGTTTACGCTTGATGGTCTTAGGTTTGAAATGGGAAAGCTGCTTGAGATAATCCTTCAAAGCAAACTTATCTATTTCGGTTATAAGAGAAGTTAGCTCATTGGCTTTAAGGAAACTTTGAAATTGCCTCAAGTCAATTTCATAGAACTCTATGGTTTTGTCTGATAGGTTTTTTTCAAATTGGCAGTGGTCAATAAAGCTCTTCTGGGCAGTTGTAAAGGTCATGTGCATAGTTTAAAATGAAACGACCAAGCTAAACCGTAAAGTTGTTTTAGAAGATTTCTTATCGCTCAGCTTTAGCACTGATATGGAGCGATTTAAAGGAGAAATCTATCAAAACTTAGAAAAGTGACAATCTGCTCTTTAAACTTTGCTAGGCGAAAGATATTTTTCCATACATTTGCCGCCCGAATCTTATTGGTTCGAAAAATTCCCCTTAGGGTGCTGATTTTTGTATTAGTTAGAGCAATTTTTAACGGATCATTTTTAGAGTCTATAAAAAGTTGCAACCCGCTGGAGGGACCACATTTATTGACGAAAAACTAAATATAGAATCTTAAAACGTCCTCAAGGTCGTTAGACAAAAGGTTCGATTTTAATAGCCTATGGGCTACTTTTTTCAGTTCTCGAATTGTTATAACTGCTGGTTCCTTCTAATGGCACTTATCAATAGAGTGAGATTTATTGAAGAGGTATCTAATTAGCTTTGTAACCCCTTGTTTTGCTTGTAAGGGCACTTCTCCAACTGTCCTTTAGCTGACTGTATCGGTGCTTAGCAAGCATTTAATGCTTATGCATTAATAAAATGCTCAAGTCTATATTCTTAAGTTGCTTACTATTGGGATAATCTTGTTACAAAATCTGCTAGTTGTGTAGACTAGCTTTATTTTTCAGGCATTGCAAGATGTCAAATTTGTAAATTCACCTCAAATTCACCCTATGCGAAAAAAGCTACTACTCTCTCTGTTTTTCTCTGGTTTTATTGTGGCTACAAATGCCCAGAACCTGCTTTCGGTTACTCCTCTTGATACTATTTCCAAAAACTCCTTGAATTTCTTAGCGAATGGTTTGGCGAAGTATGATGTAGGGAATTACAAGATTACCTATCAAACTCCCAATGTAGATGGGAACACATCTACTGCCTCTGGGCTTTTGTCTGTGCCATTAGTGGCCTGTGATAGTATAGGGATGATACTCTATTGTCATGGAACTGTCTTACAAAGGGATGATGTGCCTAGTCGTAATAATATTGAATCAGTGATTGGTAAAATCGGTGCATCGCGCGGTTATGTAACTGTGATGCCGGATTACTTAGGACTTGGTGATAGTCCCGGACTGCATCCTTATCTGCATGCGGAAACGCAGGCAACGGCATCAATAGATATGATCCGAGCTTGCAAACAGGCTTTAGCGGATAGCATTAGCGGATATCCTTTAAATAGTGAGTTGTTTTTAACTGGTTATTCTCAAGGTGGACATGCAGCAATGGCCACTGCCAAGTATATTCAGGATCAGAGCCTGCAATCTGAGTTTAATGTGGTTGGTGCTGCACCTGCAAGTGGGCCGTACAATCTTGCCGGATCACAATCGGAGGTTTTCATTAATAACCAACCTTACAGTAATCCTGGTTATGTAGTTTACCTATTGCTTGGGATGAACGAGGCTTATGGGAATACCCTGTTTAACTCTCCATCTGAGGTGCTAAAGGCTCCGTATGACGTAACTATTCCACCTTATTTCAACGGAAACTTTCCTATGGATTCGGTTAATTCAAAATTGCCCGCTACGGTTAGTGGCTATATTGAAGACTCAGTGCTCCAGGCTTTTGTTGCGGACACGATTGCTCAGCAGCACTGGTTATGGACAATTCTAAATGATAACTCCAATTTTGATTGGAGACCCGATATGCCCATGCGCATGTATTATTGTACTGCCGATGAGCAAGTGAACTTTGTGAATGCTTTAGATGCGGAAACAGCGATGATTGCTAATGGGGCGACAGATGTAAAAGCTTTCAATAAGGGCCCATTTAACCATACTGGTTGCGTAGGTCCGGCCGTCGAAGGGGCGGTGCTCTTTTTTGATAGTCTAACCACAAGCTGCACTGCCTTTGTTGGACTTTCAACCTGGAACACAAGCTTCTATGAGATTTACCCTAATCCCTTTCTAGAGGAATTGGTGATTGAAGGAATGCAAAATGATGCTCTCATTAGGATTTTGGATATGAATGGAAAGCTAATGATGCAGGAGAGAGGTATCGGGAGACGTGTTCTCAATCTCGCTCATCTACCGAAAGGAATGTACCTTGTTGAGATAAATGAATCCGGAGGTACAGCGAGGAAAAGAATCTTAAAACAATAAAATCTGAACAAGACCATTGTTCTGGCCCTGATTTCAAGATTTTGGAATCAGGGTTTTTTGTGTTCCAGTTGTTGCAGGGCCTCCTGAGCTTTCTCCCAATCCAGCATCATCTGTTCTAATTTCGCTTTATCGGCCTCGTATTTTTCGTAAAAGTCAGGTTCCTTGCTGAGCTCTTTGAACTGTTCAGGATCATGAAGCTTCTGATCCAATTCTTCCAGTTTGGATTCCAGCTCCTCAATCGAACCCTCCAGGTTTTGCACTTTTTTTTCAGCTTTGCGAAGGTCTTTTTCCAACTGTTTTCGCTCGGCATAACTCAAACCTTCCGAATTACTTTTTGCCTCGGTTTTCGGGACTTTGGATTCGGCAACTTTTTCCAGTTGACGGAAATCTTCAAGTTTTCGGGCTTCGAGGTATTCATCAATGTTACCGAGGAATTCTCGAATCTTTCCATCTTTAAACTCAAAGATTTTATCGGCTAAGCCTTGCAAAAAATGTCGATCATGCGATACAAGCACCAGAGTACCATCATATTGGAGTAAGGCGTTTTTAAGCATGTCTTTACTCTTAAGGTCGAGGTGGTTCGTAGGCTCATCCATGATGAGTAAGTTGTGTGGGAAGAGTAGGAGTTTACAGAGCGCCAGCCGCCCTTTTTCACCTCCGCTTAACACTTTGACTTTTTTGTCAACATCCTCTCCACTAAAGAGGAAGGCTCCTAAATAGTCCCGTGCTTTTTTGCGAAGATCTTCTGGTGACGCATCCTCTATAGTGCTTAGGAGGGTTTTAGTCCCATCCAGGGTCTTAGCTTGCTCTTGGGCATAGTATCCGAATTCTACATTGTGCCCAAGCTCTAAGGTACCGGTATGTTCTAAGCTTTCGGCAATTATTTTCACCAGGGTAGACTTGCCCTGACCGTTTTGCCCCACAAAGGCGATTTTTTCACCTCGGTTCACCTCCATATTAACTCCCGAGAAAATCTTTTTGGGTCCATATTGCTTTTCAAGGGATTCAGCATGTATTACCACTTTACCGGATCGCGGTGCAGGAGGGAAGCGGAAGTTGATTTTTCGGCTATCGTCATCATCAATCTCAATGCGCTCCATTTTTTCCAGCTTCTTAATCAAGGTTTGCGCAAAAGCAGCTTTGGAAGCCTTATATCGGAACTTTTCAATTAGTTCCTCCGTGTGTTTTATTTCTTTCTCCTGGTTTTTTGCTTCCTGCATTTGCAGGGTCCGGCGCTCTTCACGTAAGGATTCGAATTTGGAATAAGCGACAGGATAATCAAATACTTTTCCGTTTACTATTTCTACCGTTCGCTTGGTGATGTTATCGAGAAAGGTGCGATCATGCGAAACCATTATTATAGCCCCTTCGTGATCTTTAAGAAAACTCTCCAACCAGATGATGGAGTTTATGTCGAGATGATTCGTAGGCTCATCCAAAAGCAGCACATCATGTTTGGCCAATAATAATTTGGCTAGCTCGATGCGCATTCTCCAGCCTCCACTAAATTCATTGGTTTGGCGATGAAAATCGGCGGCTTTAAACCCTAATCCTTGCAGTATCTTTTCTAGATCAGCATGATAAGTGTAGCCTCCTACGAGATTAAAGCGTTCTGTATAGTGATTAAGATCTTCAATGAGCTTTAAATAAGCTTCACTTTCATAATCTTCTCTTTCGGTCAGTTGGTGATTTATGTCATCTATTGCCGCCTGGAGTTCCTTAATTTCGCTAAGTGAAGTTTCGGCTTCTTCCCAAACGGTATGTCCGTCGTGAAGAGGCAGTTCTTGTGGGAGGTAACCTACCTTAAACTCTTTGGGTTTTGAGATAGTTCCGGAGTCAACACTTGCTTCTCCAGCAATGGTTTTAAGCAGAGTTGATTTTCCCGCGCCGTTACTTCCGACCAAACCGACTTTCTCTCCGGGATTAATCAGAAATGAAATCCCATTGAAGAGCATTCGGTCGTTTAATTGAAGAATGAGTTTATTGATCCCAAGCATGGGGCAAAAATAGGTTTTAGATTATGTCTGTTTTTTCAAAGGGAACGAAGTTGTACAGTGTTTTAAAAATGCGCTGTCCTCGCTGTCATGAAGGGGAAGTATTCAAAGAGTCCAACCCTTATAAATTCGGTAAGCTCTTTACGATGCATGAAAATTGTCCACATTGTGGCTTGCGCTATGAAGTAGAACCTTCATTCTTTTATGGAGCGATGTATGTGAGTTATGGATATTCAGTTGCTCTATTTGTTGCAACCTACATTATCATGAATTGGATTTACGAACCGGAGATTAAAGATATCATCATAGCCCTCGCATTAGTTGTATTGGTATTGGCCCCATTGGTTTTGAGACTCTCTCGAATTACCTGGCTTAATATGTTTGTGAAGTACAATCCTGAAAAGCGCGGTCCCCAGCTTAAGTAAAGCGATTTAAATCCCATTCTTTTCTGAGTGGTGATCCATTTAATAGAAAATCAAGGAAGTGCTTGCTTAAAAAGGGCGCCAGTAAAACACCACGAGACCCAAGTCCATTAAAAGCCCATTGGTTTTTTCCTAAGGACCCGAGCAGCGGTTTACGGTCCTTAATATTGGGTCGCACACCTGCCTTTTGTTCTAGAACTTTATAGGGTCCTTTATAGAACACCTCTAGTTTTTCTTTAAGGAAGTTTAGGCCTTTATCCGTGATTGCTTCATTAAGGTTTTGATGAGAATAAGTGGCACCCACTTTAAATCTTTGATTGCCTAATGGCAGGGTGAAGACGCCCGCATGGAGCATTCGATCTTCGGGTAAGCCCGGCGCTTCAATAATCATTACCTCTCCTTTAGTAGGACTAAATGCCTTATTTATTTCGGGATGGCTCTCTCGCAGGAAATGCCCGTTGCAGTAAACTTGATTTTGACTCGCTAAGTCGGGGATATCCTCCCAATTGGCTTCTATTAGCTGGCCCTTTTCCCTTAATCGATTTCTTTGTTGTTCAATTAGAGAAACCGTATCCACCCAAAAAACTCCTTCTAAGGCCCCTCGTCCATAGGGACTATTTATAAGGGGGATTTCATCTTGAACCACTGGACCCAAATGATTTTGAAGATTTTTTTTCAGACTGTTGGACTGCCAGTCATTAAGTTCTCCAGGCTGATGAAATATATGTTCTAGTTGAATCGGATGATAAAAGGGGCTTTCAAATGTTTCCTGCCAACGTTCGTAGAAGGCTATTGCAGAAGGTAAGTATTGCTCGGCATCAGCCACCCATTTTTGCCTTTTCAGGACCACCGGATTTGCTAAGCCAGCAGCGATACGCGATGATTGCGAATGTTGAGCTTCATCAATTAAGCGAAAATCGATGCCCTGATCTTCGCATTGCATACTGAGTATAGTGCCAGCAATCCCTAATCCGATAATACAAAGTGGTCCTTCCATATCAGTATTCCCAGATTTCAGCTTCTTGATTGCGAAGACGATTCTTTATTTGCTCGGCTTCCAGCAATTGATCTAAGGTTGAGCTGCGCTTGTACTCCTCAATCCTTCTGTCATAAACGTTATCTTCCTTTAGGATTACAGAGTCGAAGAGTCGGAAGTGTAAAGCCTGATCATAGTTTAGGTAGTTAATGCCATTGTTTGGGTTAAAGGCGGCGTAACTGGCCAAAGTTTTTCTCGCCCCGGGAAACCACACCCAAAAAAGATTGTAGCGATCCCCGGTTTTGGGATTCTCTACCACCGGTGAAATACCGATGATTCTTTGGCTTAGCTCACCTCTTGATTTATTAAAGTACCAATCCGTTTTCAAGTCCCAGAATTTCACATCCTTTGAACCAATCCGAATTGTATCTACCAGCAGAATGACGGATGCATCATCATCATCTGCTAGTGTATCAATCATTTGAACATAGCCCCTTACTTGATCGATGCTTAACGGTATTTCAAAACGATCATCTGCAAAGAGATCCGTGATTTCCTCTCTTTCAAAGATGCCACTCAGAATAGCATCATAAAGACTCTTGCGGCAAGGGAGTTTCCTTACGGGATAATACAGGTACAGATTCATCTTATGCCGGATGTCAATGCGCTCCCAGTGCCTTGCAGACCACATCATATCGGCTTCCCGCAGAAAAGGGTAGGGAATAACAGAATCACTTACGAGTCCATCAAAGCAGTCAGATGGATCTTTTACCTGAGCCGAACAGCTCAGAGAGATAAGTAAGAAACTCAGGATTCGTTTCATACGGTTAAAAGCAAAAAAGCCTGACAACTCTAAAAGAGTGGCCAGGCTTTTATATGAATTTCATTTATCTAGTATTCCCAGAGCTCGGCTTCCAGATTACGTAGATTATTCTTAATGCGTTCTGCTTCTAAGAGTTGATCTAGTGTGGAAGAACGTTTGTACTCTTCAATTTCACGATCGTAAACATTATCCTCCTTGTAGATTACAGAATCAAAGAAACGTAAATGGAAAACCTGATCGTAAGTTAATCTTGCACTGTTATTATGACCATTGAAAGCAACATGGGTTGCCATGGCATAACGCGCATCGGGGAACCAAACCCAAAAGAGGTTATAACGGTCGCCAGTTTTAGGGTTTTCAACCAAGGGGGAGATACCTAAAATGCGGTTTTTCATTTCTCCTCTTTGCTTGTCGAAGAACCAATCTGACTTGATTTCCCAAAATTTCACATCCTTCGATGTGATACTTACGGTATCAATTAAAAGAATTTCTCCTGTGTCATCATCTTTTAATGTATCTACCATTTGCACATATCCTCTAACCTGATCTGGTTCTAGTCTGATCTCAAATCGATCATCAGCAAATACCTCATAAATGGTTCCCTCATTAAGAATTCCATCTACAATTACATCATAAAGACTTTTACGATCGGGTACAGCTTGTACTGGATAGTACAAGTGCAGATTCATCTTTTGTCTTAGATCGATGCGCTCCCAATGGCGTGTAGACCACATCATATCCGCTTCACGCAGATAAGGGTATGGAAATACCTGATTGTTGTGGTAGTGTTTAGGGTCATCAGGAATTATCCCATCATCATAAGGGCTGATTACCTGCGCATCAGAGATTTTAGGCAAAAGGAACAGGCCTAAAAATCCAAGACAAAAAACCAATCTTTTCATATCAAACAATGTTTTAATCGCTAACGTCTACTGAAATTGCAGCAACGCGGTTCACTTGAACCTTAGAGTTACCTTTCACTTTGGCTTTAATGTTACGGAAGGTAACGGTTGAGCCTGATTTCAGCTTTTCAATTCTAACCTTAGCACTCGAAGGAATCTTGTTTCCTCTAATTCTTTCGGGTGGGAAACCTGGAATAGCGAGCTCAAATTGAGTTACAACAAGGTCCAGATCAAACACGAAATCTTCGAATTTAGCATTAACCGTAGCATTTGAAACGGCCTTTTTAGAAAGTAGGAGATCCTCATTCTTTCCATAAATGTTTCCAACTGCAGGTGGAAGTCCTTTAATACGGAACTTTTTCTTTCCTGCAGGACGAACAGATGAATTTCCATCTGAGTCAGTCTCTTCCACTGAAACAGAAATTTCAATCTCTCTCTGTCCTTTGATATTGGTTACATCCGCAATGTATTCTCCGGCTTTAACTTGACGTACACCAGGTCCACTAACTTTTACTTTCCCGGGCTCAACTCCTGGTACTCCAATTTCCAATGGATTATCTACTCCACGATAAAGTACATTCATCTTAGAAGGAGAAATAACAACGGATGGAGGAGCTACCGTAAAGGTCGTAGAAGGAATGTTGTAGGACTTTTCACCATCAGTTTGCTTGATCGTAATTTTTCCACCCCAGGTTCTTTGACCAACTCCAGTTGCTGGAATCTTCAAGAATCCCTGACCATTTTCAACACGGTCTAACTCAAGCTTATTGCCATTCTCATCAGTGATCTCCATAATGGGATCTTGAGTGTCGTCATAGGCAGCTAAGAAAACCCGAGCCTCATAAACATCTCCTTGGGTTACATAACTACTAGGCGCAATCACCATTGCATCTACCTTATTAAACTTAACTGTACCGGCGTCAATACGATCTAATAGGTAAGAAAGTACTTCAGCTTCAGAGTTACGAATACGAGCCTGAATATCGGTCAAGAAAGGAAGGATAGCTCCTAGAGGATATTCTCCGAATGAAGCCTGCTCCCAACTTACTTCTTTGTCTCCTTCCATCTCATTATCAGTGCTGAATACAGCTTCGATATTACGTGTAATGGCAGGTTCATTTTGAGCCAAAGAGATCATTTGGGAACGGAATCCTTCAATTTTCTGCTTCAGTTCTGTAGCTTTCTTAGGGCCTTGTTCTGCAACTAGATAGTTAAGGGGCTTGGACTTCGCATCCAATGCTTTGGGGATGGTTTCTTCCTCATCCTCCCAGCCTCCTGATACAGCAACCAGGGTATCCTTCATGTTCTCAATGTAGCTGAAAAGATTTCCAGTAACCTGTTTTACATTCAATGCAGCCTGGTACTCATCCTTAGCAGATTCTTTTTCTGCTGCGGACTTTTGTAGGATGGTATATGCATCCTGGTTCTTTTTATCTACAGTAGAGATGGTCTTTTCAAGACTCTCATCTAACTTGGTAAGAGCCTTCAAAATGTCTTTGGAAACATTTAGAGCCAGCATCGCCGTTAACACGAGATACATCATGTTAATCATTTTCTGACGCGGCGACAGTTTTCCTCCAGCCATGAATTAGTTTTTAGAGTTTAAACTCAGTTTATTATTAGTTATTGCGATTTACGTTCATGGCAGAAAGCATTCCTCCATAAACTCCATTTAACTGGTTCATATTGCTAACCAGGCTAGTTACCTCCTCATTTAAACGATCAGAGTCTTTGATAGAAGAGTTTAATTTCTCCATTAAAGTATTCTGTGCTTCCATATGAGTAGCAGAGCTTTCTAATTGAACTGCATAAAGTGCATTTAGAGACTCCATGTTTTTAGAAGCAAGGCTTAATTGCTCATTGTAAGCTCCGGTTGCTGCGGCAGCTTCACTCGTTTCAGTAAGCTTATTAGCAGCATCACCGAATCTGCGAAGACCACTTCCAAGGCTTTCGATCAGCTCTCCATCAATTTTAGCTTCTTCAAGCATACGATCCAGTTCTTGAGTGGCGGTTAAACCTTTTTGAGTATTGTATACTTCTTCCTCATCGGTCATACCTGCTAGTTCAGGGTAAACAAGGGTCCAATCAACCTCTTCGCTTGGTTTCTCAAATGCGGAGAAGAAGAAGATTACGGCTTCGGTAGTCAAACCAACTACCAGCATGATATCTGCTCCTGGCAAGTGAAGAATCTTAAACATCGCACCTAGAATTACTACTGAGGCACCCCAGCCGTAAAGCTTTGCCATGAAGTTCTTAAATCGCTTGCTGTTTACATCAATTAACGCCATCTGAAAAAATTAAAATTAAAGTTATTAGTAGGGGGATTAAAAATCTGCAAGGTCTCGGCCCATAAAGCTTTGTACGGTACGGAAGCCCACATAAGACTTCGCGGTATCAGCGTACTCATAATCGCGGGTACTTACTTGCATATAGTAAGCAACGTCTTTCCAACTCCCTCCGCGGATTACCTTACGGGTAAGAGTAGGATCATCGCCTTCGTTTGCATTGTATTCAAAGTTTGGACTGATGTCCGAAACATAGTAGAAACTTGCTGCATCAAATGCCGTGTTGGTCCATTCGGCTACGTTTCCTGCCATGTTGTACAGATCGTATTCATTAGGGGCATAAGCAGTAGCTTTTACTGGATAAAATCCACCATCTGCTACCAAATTACCTCTTAAAGGTTTAAAGTTTCCTAAATAACAACCGGAGCTGTTAAGAGCATAAGGTCCACCCCAAGGGTAAGTTGTCAACTCTTTTCCTCCTCTTGAAGCGTACTCCCATTCTGCTTCAGTCGGTAAACGGAACTCTTGCTCAGTGAAATATCCGGATCTACCCAGGTAGTCATTACGATATTTGGTTCTCCAGTTACAGAAAGCACGAGCTTGGTACCAGTTGAGACCAACTACTGGATAGTCGTCAAAGGCAGGATGCCAGAAGTACTTATCGTGCATTGGGTCATTGTAACTGTAAGTAAAGTCATGAATCCAGCACAGTGTATCAGGATATACGTTTATTACCCCGCCTTCAAAGAATGAAGAACGATCGGAAATTTCTTTGTTTCCTTTAATGAAATCACGGTAGGAGAAATATTCTCCATCCTGATCAGAATCATTATGATCAAACATTACGCGGTTAGACTTCTGCGCCGCTTTTTGCTTGTTGATCCAGAAATAGGCATAATTCAATTGACGTGTATCGATCATACGGCCTCCCATAAATTGCTCCTCTGGTGGAAGGTAAATGCTCTCAACGATTTCTGTATACTCTGCCGTAGGGTAGTCTGCAGTGCTCCATTCCAGGTATGGTTCCCAGTCAATACGACGTTGCATACTATCTGGGTAGTTCAAAGAAACGTACTCGTCAAAGAAGCTAGGATCTTCTTTGTTAGCCGCGTCTATTAATTCATAACCTTCCACTAGTCCGTCTTCCCCTAAGCGGAAACGCACAATAGAATCGCGCACCCAACGGATAAATTGACGGTACTCATTATTAGTAATTTCGGTTTGATCCATCCAAAAAGAAGGAACCGAAACAGTTTTAGTAGGAGATATTAGACTATAAGGCACGTCCTGATCCGAATTTCCCATGTTATAGGAGCCCTGAGGAATGTAAACCATTCCGTAAGGTTGAGCCGGATACCAGCTAGGACGATCCTGAACACCGACCAGTTCACCGTAGTCGTTGTTCCCGCAGCTAATGAGAAGCAGGCTGCTTAATGTTATGGAAATCAGTTTTTTCATGTCCATTGACGTTGTTTTCCGTTGATCGACAGACCCTTAAAATTGGGGGGCTGCTATATTACAAAAATCTTGGGTTCTTATAACTTCCTGGAGGTCTAGGTGGAATTTCTATTTTAAAACAGTAATTCAACATTATTTCATGACTTCCTCCACCATTCATTGAAAGTGCAGAAGTTGCAACATCGTAAGAGTACCCAAGTCTAAAATCTGGAGTCGCTTGCCAGCCAATCATAGCCACCACAGCGTCTTGCAGCCTGTATGTAACGCCACCCCAAAACTTATTATTATATACACCCATAACATTCAGGTCGAAAATGTTTGACCCTGAGGCTAGTTTAACCAAAGTACTGGGGCGTAGTTCCCAGTTAGAAGCGGGAATTGCCCAGTTGTATCCTCCCATTAGATAGTAATGGCGTGCATTACGAATAAAGGCTATAGCACCTGGTAGAGGAACATTGCTTTCTACTTCCGTGGAGCTTTCGATTACGCGAGTGGTTGAAACGCCACCCCAAATGTTTTGACTTTCGTAGTACACTCCAAAAACGGCATCAATCGACAATCCGGTAGTGTTGGATCCCGGAATCGTTGGGTCTAAACCGAATCCTGGTTGAGCATAGTCTGCAGGAATCCAAGCCGCGTCATTAATTTGATTGTTGTGAAAGGTTGCACCGGCACCGATACCTAAAGTACCGTTCGATAGTTGTAGTTGGTAGGCATACATCAGCCGGGCTGATATATTATTAAAAAAGCCAATTTGATCGTTAACGATGGTAAGACCTACTCCACCTCCAATGGTCCTAATCGGAACGTTAACATTAACATTTTGTGTGGTTGGTGCTCCCTCGAAGCCGACCCACTGACTACGATGTAATCCATTAACGCAGATGGCTCCACCTGCTCCAGTCGCTCCGGGGTTGTAATAAATTTGATTGAACATGTACTGGCTGAATTGCACATCCTGCTGAGCGAAGCTTAGAAATGGCAAAACAAGTACAAGGATGAGGTAGTACTTCTTCATCAAATTGGGTTAGTATTAATTGTTGACAACATGTTGTTGAAATCCCAAATATAAAGCTTTGAACAAATATGCCTTACGCAAGCCTTAATTTTTCAGGGCTTTTTGTTGATAAGCGTTCGAAAAATTACATCGCTTTTTGCATTGCTCTCCACCAACGGTCCGGGATTTCATTTTGCATGGCTTCTTTGTAATCCTCATAGGAACAAGGGATTAGCTTGTGTCTATCAGAGCTTAAGCCACTAGTTTCGCGCACAGGCACTTCGATCCACCAACGCCCGCTTAAGGGACTCTTGTAAAAGATTAATTCGTACTCCCCATCGTTAATAAGCACCGTAAACTTTTGATAATCCTCTTTTCTGGCAAAGGGATAGTCGCCTTTTCGTTGGTTAAAGCCTTCCAAAAAGTACCAGATCATTTGGGCTACCAGATGGGCGGTCCGACCTTCTTTATCAGCCAAGGCGTTACACTCATAAATACCAAAGGAACTAACCTTATCACTAATTCCGCTGTAGCGTGCTAAGGCGCAAGCTTCTTCGCCACTGAAACCATTCGGACTGTGAAAGGTGTTACCCGGTGCGTCACTTTGCCTCAAGGCGGATAAGTCGAAGCTAACCATATCAGCATCACGTAAAATGGGTTCGCTTTCTTCAATGTGCCCTCGAATGTTTCCTAAACGGTGTACGTCGAAATACATCCGTTCCATCAAATCAATTTCCTCCTGATTTACAAAATAGCTTTGGTAGCCAATATTGCTGAAATTGTATAGGATATAGGGTTTTTGAAGGATTACATGGCTAAGGAAGGAGCGGTGGGAGAGCTTATCCTCCTGGCGACCTAAATCAAATTGCGAATCAATGGCCACCATATTTACAGTTTGCTCCATTCGGTCATAAGCCCGATAGTTCCCATAGGTAAGGTCTTGAGTGCCCCCAATGATGATCGGTAGAATTTCCAACTTAAGTAGTTGAAAGCAAACCTCTCTAATGGCGGCCATTGTGTCCGCTAATTTTTCTCCAGCATATATGTTTCCGAGATCACAAACTGGAGCCTGCCAATTTCCCCAATACAAGTTGTATAGGTATTTGCGAACCTGATCTGGACTTTGGGCTGATCCAGGATTATCACTGCCTCGATCTTCAAGAACCCCAATTAGGGCGATCTTGTAATTGTCTAAGTCCGGTAATCCTTCAATTTCCTGATGGATTCCGATGCGCTTGCCAAAAATCTGCTCATTACCCTGAGCGCAAGATTCGATAATACTACTACCTACCGGGCTCAGGAAATCTTCTAAGATCATTTTTTACGAGTAGTTTTCTTTTTAGCCGGAGCTTTTTCAGCGATTAATTTCACCGCCTCTTCTTTAGTAAGCTTTTCAATTTTGGTGGTTTTTGGTAATTCCACCTTCACCCGGCCTTTGATTACGCTGAAACGACCCCAGCGGGCTTTTTCAACCCGAATACCTTCGTCTTCCCAGTGGTGGATGAGTTTATCCTTTTCTTTTTGCTTTTTCTCTTCGATTAAGCTTACCACGTCATCATAAGTGAGATTTTCGAAATCGTATTTCTTATTCACATTAATAAACATGGAGTTCCACTTAATAAAGGGGCCAAATCTTCCGACCCCTTTTTGAACGGGCATATCTTCGTAATGAGCGATTGGCTCATCTGCTTTCCGCTTGGCTTCTATTAATTCTTGAGCCCGAGCCATATCTACTTCTAAGGGATCTTCACCCTTATCTAGAGAAATCGATTTTTTCCCGTGTTTGATGTACGGTCCGTAAGGTCCATTGGATACTACTACCGATTCCCCATCAAAATCTCCAAGTGTTTTCGGCAATAAGAAGAGATCTAGCGCTTCTTGCAGCGTTACTGAGTCTAAACTTTGATCCTTATTGAGACTGGCAAATTGCTTTTCTTCATCATCGATGTCGCCAATTTGGGCCATGGGGCCAAAGCGGCCTAATCGAACTAAAACAGTTTTTCCTGTTTTTGGATCTTCACCTAAAATTCGCTCGCCTGTTGCGCGGTCGGCAACTTCCTCTACCTCTTTCAGGTGGGGATGGAATTCGTCATAAAATCGGTGCAACATTTCTGTCCACTCTTCGCCGCCTTGAGCAATGTTGTCGAATTGCGCCTCTACATCGGCAGTGAAATTGTAGGCTAAAACGTTGTCAAAATGCTCTGTAAGGAAGCCGTTTACTACGTTGCCAATGTCGGTAGGAATGAGTTTATTTTTGTCAGCTCCCGTAGTTTCGCTTAGCGGTGTGACTTTGATTTCTCCTTGACTTAAACTCATTTGGAGATACTGACGCTTGAAGCCTTCAAGATTCGATTTTTCGACGTACTCTCTTTTGATAATAGTACTAATGGTCGGCGCATAAGTCGAAGGTCGGCCGATGCCAAGTTCCTCTAACTTCTTCACCAAACTAGCCTCTGTAAATCGGGCAGGATGTTTAGTGAAACGCTGGGTAGCGGTAATATCGCGATAGCTTAGTTTCTCCCCCTGCTTGCAAGTGGGAAGTAGGCCTGATTCCTCTTCGTCTTCCTCGTCTTGGCCTTCAAGGTATACCTTTAAGAAGCCTTCGAATTTTATTACCTCTCCTCTAGCAACGAACTCATAGGATTCTACCGGAGTGCCAATGCGGAAGACCGTTCTTTCCAATTGAGCGTCACTCATTTGAGAGGCAATGGCCCGGCGCCAAATCAATTGATAGAGGCGTTGTTGCTCGTCAGGGGTTCCTGCGCTATGGCGATCAAAGTAGGTAGGGCGAATAGCTTCGTGAGCCTCTTGGGCGCCCTTGATCTTGGAGCTGTATTTACGGGTTTTCGCATAATCTTCTCCGTAAGCTTTTCTTACCTCTGCTCCAGCTGCAGCGAGGGCGTCATCTGATAAGTTTACCGAGTCGGTACGCATGTAGGTGATAAGACCGGCTTCGTAGAGCCGTTGTGCAACCGACATGGTGCGACCTACAGAAAAATTCAGTTTTCTTGCGGCCTCTTGTTGCAAAGTAGAGGTAGTAAATGGAGGAGCTGGACTTTTCTTCGCTGGCTTTGTTTCAATATTTCGGATGCTGAAATCATGTTGACTGCAGCGTTCTAAGAAGTCACGTGCTTCCTGCTCAGTATCAAAGCGTTTATTTAAGTCAGCCCGAAAGGGTTTCGCGTTTTCATTTTTGAATTCGGCTACAACCTTATAAAAGGCCTCCGCTTTAAAATCACGGATTTCCATTTCGCGTTCCACAATCAGGCGAACCGCAACCGATTGTACTCTACCTGCAGATAAGCCTGCTTTTACCTTTTTCCATAAAACAGGCGAAAGTTCAAATCCTACAATACGATCTAAAACTCTTCGAGCTTGCTGAGCATTCACTAGGTCGGTATTGATGCGACGCGGATTTTCAATCGAACGCTTAATCGCCTTTGAAGTAATTTCGCTAAAGGTGATGCGGTTGGTGTTGGTCGGTTTCAGGTCCAAAGCTTCATACAAATGCCAGGCAATGGCTTCTCCCTCGCGATCCTCATCCGAAGCCAACCAAACAATCTCTGCGTCCTTACTCAGTTTTTTTAGCTTCTTAACAACATCCTTTTTATCGCTGCTAACGGCATACTTGGGGTTGAAGTTATTCGCTACATCTACACCCATATCTTTCTGCACCAGGTCGCGTATATGTCCATAGCTACTCTCTACCTGAAAGTCCTTCCCCAAGAATTTTTCAATGGTTTTGGCCTTAGCAGGCGACTCCACAATCACTAGATTTTTTGGCATTTCCTCTCTTGAATTTGCATGCGAATTGCCCGCAAAATAAATCAATAAGTTTCGGATTTAGGTTTTCTGGGCATTAAGGAGCCTGCTAATTCATGCTGTCAAATTGGCAATCGGGTCATATTTGTACCTTTGCCAACCTTATAAAATGAAGATGAAAGAGATGCCTCTAGAGGGTAAATATATGGACGAGGACCTTCAAGGTACAGCCCTTGCCAGTAATGAAGAACGTGGCGATCGTAAACTGTATATCGAAAGTTATGGTTGCCAGATGAATTTTTCCGATTCGGAGATCGTTGCATCCATTCTAGCCAAGGAAGGATTTGGGACTACCCGCAATGTTGAAGAAGCTGATCTGGTTTTACTCAACACCTGTTCTATTCGGGATAAGGCTGAACAAACGGTTCGTAAACGCTTAAACAGTTTTAATAAACTCAAGGAGGAGCGCCCTGAAATGAAGATCGGTGTCTTGGGTTGTATGGCAGAGCGACTCAAAGACAAGTTCCTGGATGAAGAAAAGTTGGTTGATCTGGTAGTTGGGCCAGATGCCTACCGGGATTTACCTAATCTGGTTGAGAAAATTGATGGCGGGCGCAAAGCGGTAAATGTCCTACTGTCCAAAGAAGAAACTTATGCGGATGTAAGTCCGGTGAGAATTGATAGTAATGGAGTATCCGCCTTCGTGTCGATTACCCGTGGCTGTGATAATATGTGCACCTTTTGTGTGGTGCCTTTCACCCGTGGCCGGGAGCGCAGTCGCAATCCGGAAACTATTCTCGCTGAAGCAAAGGAATTGGCAGCGCGAGGATTTAAAGAAATCACCCTTCTGGGTCAAAATGTTGACTCCTATTTATGGTATGGAGGAGGACTGAAAAAAGACTTTGAAAAGGCTAGTGATCTGGCCAAAGCGAGCGCGGTGAACTTTGCGAAACTTCTTGCCATGGTAGCGGAGGCTGTGCCCGGAATGCGTATCCGTTTTAGTACGAGTAATCCTCAGGACATGACTGATGATGTTCTGTATGCCATCGCCAAGTACGATAATATCTGTAAGTATATACACCTGCCTGTTCAATCTGGCAGCAGTCGTGTTTTAGAATTGATGAATCGTGGTCATAATCGCGAGGAGTATTTTGATCTGATTGATCGTATCCGTAGAATAATACCGGATTGCGGAATTTCTCATGATATGATTGCCGGCTTCCCGACCGAAACCGAGGAGGATCATCAAGAGACCTTGAGCTTAATGCAATATGTACGCTATGATTTTGGCTACATGTTTTATTACAGTGAACGGCCCAATACTTACGCTGCAAGAAAAATGGAGGACGACGTTCCCCTGGAAACTAAGAAGCGCAGGTTGAGCGAGATCATTAATCTTCAACAGGAACATTCCTTACAGCGCAATAAGGAGCATGTAGGTAAAGTGGAAGAGATTTTGATTGAGGGAAACTCCAAGCGCAGCGAATCGGATTGGAAGGGAAGGAATACTCAAAATACTATGGTAGTTTTTCCAAAATCCGGTACCGAAAAGCAAGGCGACTTCGTTAAGGTAAAAATCACCGATTGTACGGCGGCGACTCTTTTAGGAGAGCTAGTGCACGATTAACAACTATGAAAATACGATTGCTCTTCCTTAGCCTCATTTGGAGCACCTGTGGTCTCATCGCTCAAGAGAAGATTAATGGCCGCTGGGTTGATAATAATCTTACCATCTGGATTGAGCAGGACTTAATCCGCGTGAAAGGGGCCTTATATTACTGTGTGGCCGATACTTCCAGAGATGTATGCATCCGGAACCTTAGCACTGGATTCGAGCTAAAACTCTTTGATGCGAATGGGAAGATGATCTATGAAGGATTTGCCAGTGGTAGACGCCGAGGGGTGAAATTACCACAACCCTTTCCCAATGCTTACGAGGTAGAATTAAAAGCGTTTAAGCCCTGGGTGATCAATAAAAGTACGGCCTCAAAGATTCATCAGGCGGAAGCCATTCGTGTAAAATACCGAGTTGAATAATGAGTTTAAAGGATATAAAACAACGCTTTGGAATAATTGGCACGAGTGCTGGATTAGACCGGGCTCTTAATAAAGCGCTTCAGGTGGCAGCTACTGATATTTCAGTGTTGGTATCCGGAGAGAGTGGTGTTGGTAAAGAAGCTATTCCTCGTATAATCCATTCCCAAAGCCATCGCAAGCACAATAAATATATTGCGGTTAACTGCGGTGCAATCCCCGAAGGGACCATCGACAGTGAGCTTTTTGGTCATGAAAAGGGCGCTTTTACCGGAGCAACAGGTACGCGTAAAGGATATTTTGAAGAAGCGGATGGTGGTACCATCTTTTTAGATGAGGTTGGTGAATTACCCCTTTCCACCCAGGTGCGTTTACTGCGAGTTCTGGAGACAGGCGAATTTATCAAAGTGGGTTCTTCGAATATTCAAAAGACCGATGTGCGCATTGTTGCTGCAACCAATGTAGACATGATGGGGGCAATCCAGAAAGGACGTTTTCGGGAGGACCTCTATTACCGTCTGAACACCGTCGAAATCCATCTCCCTTCGCTTCGCGATCGCAAAGAGGACGTCCATTTGATCTTTAGGAAGTTTGCTGCAGATTTTGCGGATAAATATCATACACCTACCATTCGTTTGGATGAAGAAGCGATCGGAATCTTAAGGAATTACCATTGGCCGGGAAATATTCGGCAGCTGCGAAATTTAGCAGAGCAGATATCCGTTATTGAAACCGATCGGGCAATTGATGGAACCACATTAATGCAGTATTTGCCAGATGCCGGCAAAGGAGGTTTACCTGCGATTTATAAGGATCAAAAGGCGGAACCAGCTAGTGATTTCAGCAATGAAAGAGAGATACTGTATCAAGTGCTTTTTGATATGCGCAAGGATATTGCCGATTTGAAAAAGTTAACCGGCGAGTTGATGCAGAATAATGAGATAAGTGAAGAATGGAAGAGTGATAACAGCTCTTTGCTTCGAAGGATTTATGAAGCAGAACAGGAGCAGGCTCATAAGGCATCTTCGCCAGCGGAAACGGGAACTTTTTTACCGGTATATCAGGAGGATAATGAAGCAGAAATTCACACGGAAACCATTCAAGAAGTAGTGGAGGAGCAACCCGTAACGCTTCAGGAGAAGGAGTTGGAAATGATTAAGAGCGCTTTGGAGCGAAATAATGATAAGCGTAAAGATGCCGCGGAAGAGTTAGGTATTTCAGAACGCACCCTATACCGAAAGATTAAGCAATATAATTTGTAGCATGACCAGATATCTTTTTCTTCTCTCGATTCTTATTCTCAGTGGATGTGGGATGGGTGGTTACTCTTTTACGGGAGGAGATGTTGGTGATGCCAAAACTGTGAGTATTGACTTTTTTCCTAATAATGCAGACCTGGTAAAGCCTCAATTATCTCAAATCTTTACCGAGAAACTCCGTGACATTTTTGTGCAGCAGACCCCCCTTGAATTGCTTAGCCGCGAGGGCGACATGCAGTTTTCTGGTTCTATCGTTCGCTATACCATTGAGCCAATAAACGCTCAGGCATCAGACATTGGAGCAGTTGCGCAAAACCGCTTAACGGTTGATGTGAATGTGATCTTTATCAATACCTTAGAGCCCGATAAAGGATTTGAGGAGAATTTTTCACGTTTTATAGATTTTGATGCTGATGCAGACATTAACTCGATTGAAGAGGAACTGCATGATCAGGTATCTCAGGAACTATCGGAAAATATCTTGAACCGCGCTATTGGAGATTGGTAATTGAGAACCGAGGATTTTCATAAACTGCTTGAAGACCCCAAATTTATCGAGGGGCATTTGGTCGATGATCTAAAGGCCATGGCAAGGAAATACCCTTATAGCCAGAGCGTACAATTGATGTATGGATTAAGGTTAAGGACTTCTTCTGAGCATCTCTTTAATCAACAACTGGGAAAAACAGCCGCATTAACTAATGACAGGGCCGTACTATTCGAGTTGTTTGAAAACAAACCTCGAACTATTAATGCAGGCGTCGAGACGGTTGAAGTAGAGCAAAGCTTACCTGTTTTACCTCAGGTTAAGGAAGAGGCAATTGCCGAACCGGAACCTCCGACGGTTGAGGAAGAGGTAAAAGAGGACCTAGAGAAAGTTGTTGTTGAGACATCACCAATACCAGAACCCCCTGCTCCAGATCCTGAGCCAGTCGAGACTAAGAAGCCTGAGCCGGAACCGGAACCAGAAGCTAAAAAGGTCGAACTTCCTTCCGCTACTCCTGAAAACCTGGAAGGACTGAGTCCTAAAGAAAGGGTTCAGGCCATCCTGCAAAGAAACCGGGAACTCCGCGCGCAGTTTGATGCTCAGAAATCTGGTGAAGCTGAATCGATAGCATCTCCGGAAGAAGGTGAGACTCAGGAAGCCCCTGAGGCCCCTAAAACGGAAACTCCGGTTGAAACTCCTGCTGAAGTAAATGCGGATGCCCAAGTGGAAGAGCTTGATACTCCAGAAGTATCAAAAGAAGAAGAGATTGAAAGAGAGCCCGCTGAACTAAGTGATCAGGATCAATCTAAAGAGGAGACTATCGATCGGGAGGCCATTCTTGCTAAGATTCAAAACGCAGAATGGACCGAGGAAGAAGAAACCCTATCGGAAGTTCAGGATCAAGAGCCAACTCTGGAGGCGTCCCTTCCGTTGGAAGAGGAATCGCCTGCTGAACTTTCAGAACAAGAAACTGAAGCTGAAGAATCGCAACCTTGGGCAGATTCACCTATTGATATTGAAGCCTTAATTCGTCGCCGATTTGCGCGTCGCTATGAGCCTATTGATTATGGTGAAGATGATCCCTGGAAGGATGACGAAGAGCTGGAGGAAGAAACCCCTCAAGAGGAAGAGGAGGCAATAGTTGAGGATGATCTTACTGAAACAGAAGAGTCTAAGCCTGAAGAAAGTCCAGCAGAAATAAATCCCTTAGAGCCCGAAGAAGCGAAAAGTGATCTTGCCTTGGCGTCGAGAATTCGGGTAATTAGAGAGCGACTGGAACAGTTAAAGGGCAATGATGCAATTAGTCCAGAGGAATTAGAAATTCTTATGGAGGAACATCGAATGCTTGAAGCCTTAATGGCCGATTTGCCATTAGATGAGGATCAACTATTTGAAGTAGAGGTTTCGGAAACGGCAGACGAGGTTGAAGAGTCTGAACCGGAAGCCAGTGCGGAAGATGAGAAAGATCCGGAAGAGCAGGGCAAACCGGAAAAGGAATTGGTGGAAACCGTGGGGATAGTTAAAACCCCAGATGAGGAACCTTTATCTGAAATAGAAGCCTCCGATTTCGAGGAACCCAAGGATAAGGAAATTGAGGAGCAATCTATAGTTTCAGAGGAAGAGCAGATACTCAAATCGGAAACCGAAACTGAACCCATAAAAGAAGAAGTAGAGGCTCAAGATGAGGCGGAAACCCAAGGTGAAGTTGAAGAGGAGATTTTAGAAGATGATGCTCCAACTCTGACCGCAATAAAAAGTGAAAGCGATATACCTGAAGTAAGCGAAAGCGAGGACCCAACTGAGGAGCAGAAAAGCTTAAAGGAGGAACCGATAACAGCGGAAGCTGCAGATCAGGAAGATACTGATAGTCCAAAATCGGAGGAATCCCAGCCTATAGAAGAAGATGGGGAAGAAGACCTCGATTCAGAGATTCAAAGGATTGAGGCTTTAGCGGCGCGCTTACGCAGTGGACGCAGTCGCGAAATGAATCAAGATGAGATCAATTCCTTGCGTGAGAAGCGCATGAATGAAATGATCGAGGCTCAAAAGAGTAGCTTGGAAGCTGAGAGAGCGGAAGCAACATCTGAAGATCAGCCAGATCAAATAGATCCAGATTCGTCTAAGGATGAGGCAGAGACTTCAGCAGCGGATCAGCAAGACTTGGAATCAACTGATTCGGATGGTCCTGCAGTGGAGACCTCAGAGCCTGACGCTTTCGATGAAAACATTGAACATGAGGAAGCTTCGAGTGAGGAGCCTGTTGACAAGGATATTGAATCAAGCTCAGAAGTACTAACTGATTTCACCATTGAGGTAGAAGAATCTGCCGAGGAAAGTGCTGTAACTAAGGCTGAGGAATTAGATCAAGGACCTGAGGCAGACTCTAAAGCTGATTCGGAGGTAATTGAAGAAGCGTCTCCGAGTCCAAGTTTTTCACAATGGCTTAAGCAAATCAGTCAATCCAGTTCTGAAACTGAAAGTCCAACAGAAGAGTCTGAAGAATCAAGCAAAGCAGGCGAAGCAGACGAAGCAGACAAAGCAGACGAATCAAGCAAAGCAGGCGAAGCAAGCAAAGCAGAGGGATTGGAGGAACCTGATAGTCCCAAAGAAAATCTGAACAAGAAGATTGAGCTATTGGATTCTTTCGTTGAAAAACTACCGGAGTTAAAGAAACAAAGTCGTGATTCTAAAGCGGCCAAGGATTTAAATCTTCCGGAATCAGAGGAAGAAAATCAGGGTTCAGGCCTAGTTACAGAAACCTTGGCAAAGGTCTATGTGAAGCAAAAACACTATAAAAAAGCTATTCAAGCTTACGAGATTCTCATCTTGAAATATCCCGAAAAAAGTTCTTTCTTTGCCAGCCGAATTTCCGAGATCAAGAAACTGGCTAACAGTAAATCATAAAAAATGACCCTTTTATTAACTACTCTGATAATTCTAACCTGCGCGCTGCTGGTAATTATTGTACTTGTTCAAAACCCTAAAGGTGGCGGTTTGAGTTCTACCTTCGGAGGTGGAGGCGGTGGCACCCAGCTATTTGGTGGGGTGAAGAAAACTACCGACTTCCTCGATCGTGGCACCTGGGCATTGGCTATCGCATTAGTGGTTCTGGTAATGGCTTCGAATATTGTTTTGAAACCAGAAGTTGAGTCTGGAGAGGTACGCGAGTCTTCACTGGAGGCTGTTGATGTAGATCAACCGGTTAATACTCCAGCTGCCCAGCAAATCGACTTTCCAATTGAAAATGCAAATCAGGGGGCTATTCCTCCGGATGATGAGAATCAATAAAATCTTCTCTAAAAGAATTTTAAGCCTCCTATTTCAGGGGGCTTTTTACTTTTAAGCCATGAACAGGAAATTACTTCTCAGCCTAATGGCAGCTCTGCTGTTGATTTTGACCTCTTGCAAAGAAGAGGAAGGAGGACTTAAACTTTTTCCTCAGGAGTTACTACTTGAAGGAGAGCGATATGAAATCGAACGGGCGTATTTGATTGACTTCTTCACCTTAGGTCCGGAAATCAATGGTCTACAATTGCATCTGTATACCGAAGGTTTAAATGTCGTAGAGGATTCCCTTGGAAGGCCCGTTTCAGTAACCGGCAGTGGCTTTAGGGTGATCTATGATCCGATTAGCCGCAATTTTGGAGAGCTTTCTGCCGGGACTTATACCATTGATACCACTGGTGGGTTCAGACCGAATACATTTAGGCTTCCCTTTATCTCCTTCTTTAGCAATGGGACAGAGCTTAGTAATCGGCGTATCGAGTCAGGTGAGATGGAAGTGATCAGGCAAGGTGACTTATACACCATTACCGGCTTTGGGCGTGATGAGGATCGCCGGGAATTCAGCTTTAGCTATCAGGGTGTTATACCGGTATTATAAAAAAATCCGGAATGTGATTTCTCACTATTCCGGACCAGGGTGTTTATAGGAATGAGGCCTTAATTAAAATCAGCTAGTATTTGTTCTGTTGCTTCTTTCGTCTTTACCTTGAGGTAGATTTTTTCAATGTTTCCCTCCTCGTTGATCACGAAAGTTTCTCGATGGATTCCATCGAATTCTCGCCCCATAAATTTCTTTAGTCCCCAAACCCCGTAGGCTTCAATAACCTCTCTTTCGGTGTCAGGGATTAGAGGGAAGGGAAGGTCGAATTTCTCGATGAAGTTTTTATGTTTCTTGGCATTATCAGCACTAACACCGATAATGGCAAAGCCCTTATCCTGCAGGACCTGGTAATTGTCTCTAAAGTTGCAGGCTTCTGCAGTACATCCCGGAGTATTATCCTTAGGATAGAAGTAGAGGATCACTTTTTTACCGCGATAGTCACTGAGCTTAATTGGATTTCCGTTTTCGTCGGTGGCATTGATATCCGGAGCTTTATCTCCTTCTTTCAGGTGTGTCATTTTTTCGTTTTTCTCTTAACCCTGCTTTTGGCAGAATGTTGACGGATTGCCCCAATTTTAAACTTGAATTCTGACAAATTTTACTAGGGAATCTGTCAGTTTGCCACTTTGGCTGAGTGGCATATTTTTCGCCTCATGCAGGGCAAATATTTAATAAGTATTAACCTTTAAATAGTCAACAATGGCTGATATTAACTTGAAACCTTTAGCAGACCGCGTGCTCGTAGAGCCAAGTGCTGCTGAAACTACCACTGCTTCGGGGATTATTATTCCCGATACCGCCCAGGAGAAACCACAACAAGGAACGGTAGTAGCCGTAGGTAATGGCAAGCCCGATGAGCCAATGACCGTAAAAGTAGGCGACACTGTTTTATACGGAAAGTATGGCGGTACTGAAATTAAGCATGACGGTAAGGACTACTTGATCATGCGCGAGTCTGATATCTACGCAGTATTAGGTTAATCAAATCCAAACACAAAAAACTCTAAAACGAAATGGCAAAAGAAATTAAGTTCAATGTTGAGGCGCGCGATGGCTTGAAAAAAGGAGTTGACGCCTTGGCCAATGCTGTTAAAGTAACGCTGGGCCCTAAAGGCCGCAATGTGATCATCGAAAAGTCTTTCGGTGCTCCTCACGTAACTAAGGATGGTGTTACCGTAGCCAAGGAAATCGAGCTTGAGGATAAGATCGAGAACATTGGTGCTCAGATGGTGAAAGAAGTAGCAAGCAAAACTGCAGATGTAGCCGGTGACGGAACTACTACTGCTACTGTTTTAGCACAGGCGATCTTTAACCAGGGATTGAAAAACGTGGCAGCAGGTGCGGCCCCAATGGACCTAAAACGAGGTATTGATAAAGCGGTTGAAACCGTAATCAAGGAATTACGTGGTCAGAGTCAGGAAGTAGGCGACAGCGATGCTAAGATTGAGCAGGTTGCAGCTATTTCTGCCAATAACGATCCTGCAATTGGTGGATTGATTGCTGAGGCCATGGGTAAGGTGAAGAAAGAAGGAGTAATCACCGTTGAAGAAGCTAAGGGCACAGAAACTTACGTTGACGTTGTAGAAGGAATGCAGTTTGATCGCGGTTATCTTTCTCCTTACTTCGTTACTGATAGCGAGAAGATGATTGCTGATTTAGAAAGTCCTTTAATTCTGATTTACGATAAGAAAATCAGCAATATGAAGGAACTTCTTCCTGTATTGGAGCCTGCTGCACAGTCTGGACGTCCTCTATTGATTATTGCTGAAGATGTGGAGAGCGAAGCGCTAGCGACATTAGTAGTAAACAAGATTCGTGGTAGCTTGAAAATTGCTGCTGTAAAAGCTCCAGGATTTGGTGATCGTCGTAAAGCAATGCTAGAAGATATTGCCATTCTTACCGGTGGAACCGTAATTTCTGAAGAGCGTGGCTTCAAATTAGAGAACGCCACCTTGGATATGCTAGGAACAGCCGAGAAAGTAAGTATTGATAAAGACAATACCACTGTTGTAAATGGTGCCGGTGAGGCAGAGCAGATTGCAGGTCGAGTTAATCAGATCAAAGCTCAGATAGAAACCACTACCTCTGATTACGACAAGGAGAAATTACAAGAGCGCTTAGCCAAATTGGCTGGCGGTGTAGCTGTGCTATACGTAGGTGCGGCTTCTGAAGTAGAAATGAAGGAGAAGAAAGACCGCGTTGATGACGCACTGGCCGCAACCCGTGCTGCAATCGAGGAAGGAATCGTTCCTGGTGGTGGAGTAGCTTTCGTTCGTGCCGCAAAAGCATTGGAAGATCTTACTGGTGAGAATGACGATGAAACTACCGGAGTACGTATTGTTCACCGTGCGATTGAGGAGCCTTTGCGTATGATTGCATACAATGCTGGTCAGGAAGCTTCTGTAATTATCAATAAAGTACAGGAAGGTAAAGATGATTTTGGATACAATGCTAAAACCGAAGAATTCGGAAACATGTATGAGCAAGGAATCATCGATCCTACCAAGGTTACAAGGGTGGCACTAGAAAATGCTGCATCTGTAGCTGGAATGCTCCTTACCACAGAGGCGACTATTAGCGAAATTCCTAACGAGAACGACGCTGCCGCCGCTGCGGCTGCCGCTGCCGGAATGGGCGGTGGAATGCCTGGAATGATGTAAGTACGCATTTTCCACATATATTTCCTCCCGGTATCGGCTCAGCTGGTACCGGGATTTTTTATGCTTGAATCACCGCATTCTCCAACCTATATTTGTGAAATGAAGAATATTTTCAGCTTACTCATTCTGGCATTGCTCATTAGCCCTCAGCTGGAAGCACAGAGGTATAAGGATGCCCGTAGTTACTACCGCGAGTTTTCTGCTCAGAATCGTCGTATTCAGATTAAGAATATGCGTTACATGGAAGCCGTGGCAAAAGGTGCGGACGCAAGGCGTATATCCAAGTTTCGCGAAATGGTGGTTACCCAATTAACGGAAAGCAGAAATGCATTAAATCGAGTAGGGCCCTATAAAGATGATGATATCCTTCAGCGCGAGTACATTGCCGGATTGGATATGTATCTGGAAGCTTACCGCGATTTATTTGGCAAGGCTGAAGAGCTTCTCAAGGACCGTTATAATTCCATTTCTAACCTGGAGGCCTATTATAAACTAGCCAATGAAGCAGAGGTAAAGGCCCTCGATGCTGCATACAAAATCGAAAAGGCGGAGGATTATTTCGGCAAGACCTATCAGGTGGATTTACGTCGGGATACCGTGATGCAGGAAAGAGTATTAAAGTTGGATGAAATAATAGTTTCAATAAGAGAAGTTACCTTAGAGTATTACCGTGTAGCCGCGGAGATTCAGAGGCTTTTCAATGCAATCGATTCCAATAATACGGACAACCTTACGGAGATTTTAGGGGATATCCGGATTGCAAGTAGAGTAGCTAAAGCGAAATTGGAGGACCACCAACCAATGGAGGACTTTGATGATTTGCTTGATCAGACCATGTATTTCTTAGGTGAGGTTGATGCTTCTATTGATTCCGAATTACGCCCAATGGCCGAAGTTTTCGAGTTTAAATACAAGGATCAGGATGATCTGGGAGATGCTCAGAACATTCTGGAGAATTACAAGGAGTTTCTGGAGGAGATGCGCATTGACTTTTTTGAAACGCGGGAGGAAATGATTTTAGATTATCTAGAGGAATAGATCCAAATTCAATCCTATGCCAACAAGAAATTTAGCAAAGAGAGTATTTGTTATTGGGGCCCTGACCATTTGGTCGGGCCTTTTTTGTTTTGGACAGGATCAACGAGATAGTATTCGAAACTTAATTTCTTCCGAGAAAGATGATACTCAGACAGTAAAACTTCACCTCTTGCTGGCCAAAGAGTGGTTGCTGGAAAACCGAGATAGCGCAGCCCTTTACGCGGATTTGGCCCTCGAGATGAGTAATGCGAAAGGATTTCCTAAGCAGCAAATTGAGGCCATTAACATGCAGGGTAATGTTCTTCAGAGGCAGTCAATGGAAGAAGAGGCCATGACTAAATATCTCAAGGCTATTGAGATGGCCGAGGCCATAGATTATAAGGAAGGCTTAGCAAAGCTTTATAATAATGTTGCCCTTATTCATACCCAAAGAGGTGCATATCCGGAAGCTCTGGAGGGTTTTACTGCAGCCACGCGATACGAAGAGGAGACTGGTAATTTGGAAGGAAAAGCCCAGGGTATAAATAATATCGGGGTAGTATTCTATTATCAGGGGGATTATGATAAGGCGATGGACTACTTCCTGGAATCGGTTAAGATTCACGAATCCATGGGAAACCTCTTAAGTGCGAAACAGGGTTACAATAATATTGGAGCAATTAATGAAGCCCTCGGCCGACATGATGAAGCCCTGAAATTCTATCAGCTCTCCCTTAAAATTTCATTGGATTTAAATGATCCAGATGAAGTGGGTCATGCCTATAACAATATCGCGGGCGTCTACAGCAATCTGGAGCAATGGACTCAATCGGAGACTTATTATAAGAAGGCGATTGATCTCAACAATACTCAGAAGGCCTATTATTCCCTAGCACTAAACTATCTCAATCTAGCTGATATGTATGTCAAGGCAGAGCGGGCTGATGAGTCGGAACCTCTGTTTGAGAAGGCAATTGAGATCGTAAAGCTGCACAATTATAAGACCCTTGCATCAGAACTTTATCTAAGAATGGCTAACTCTTTTGCCCAACAGGAGAAGTTCGAGAAAGCCCTGGGTTACCAGAGACTATATGATGCTTATAAGGATTCCATTTTTGACGAGAACAAAGCCAAGGCAATTGCAGAAACGGAAGCGCTATACGAAACGGAGAAGAAGGAGCGTGAAGCAGCTGAGGCCAAAGCAGCCCTGGCCGAGGAGCAACTAACAGTGCAAAGGCAAAATGTATTGCTCATCCTTTTAACAGCGGGATTTATGATCCTTATTGTTTCAATTATTTCTATTTACCGGGCGCAAAGAGCCAAACGAAGACAGCTTCAGACTGAGGCTATGTTGCAAGAGGAGCGCACCCGAGCTGAAGGTCGTCGTAAACTGGAAGCAGAACGCAATCGGATTTCCCGGGATTTGCATGATCATATTGGTGCGCAGCTCACCATTATTAGCTCCCAGATTGACAATCTAGCTTATAAAGAAGACACTTCGGAGAAACGCGAGCGTTTTGAACAGATTAGTGATCATACCCGCGATACAATGGCTCAATTAAGGGAGACGATCTGGGCGATGAATAACGACAGCATCAATTTGGAGATGCTTACGGCAAAGCTTCAGGACTTCTTACAGCGGTCGCAGAATGAAGATCAAGAGATGATTATTCAATTGGAAGCTGATCCTGAAATTGCTTTAGGTCCGGTTCAAACGATAAACCTATTCCGTATTTGCCAGGAGGCAGTGCAGAATGCCTTGAAGTATGCACAGTTTAAGCGCATAATAATCCATTTTAAAGTAAAGGACAAGCAGCTTTGGTTAAGTATTAGTGATGACGGAAAGGGAATGGAGCCTGATGCTGCAAATCGGGGTTATGGCCTTCGCAATATGGAAGAGCGCATGCGACAAATCAATGGAAGTTTTGATCTGGAATCTAAACTAGGCGAAGGAACTAAAATTCTTCTGGTGCTTCCGTTGAATACGTCAGTTGCCTTATAGCATGTTCCATATTCCTTAATCACTTTTGTAGTATGACTATAAACATTGCCATTGCAGAAGATAATTTACGTTTAGCACAAACGCTCATTGAGAAGCTGGAGCTGGACGAGAGAATGAGAGTAAAATGGCATGAACCCAATGGTCAGGCGCTAATTGAACACCTGGAAGAGGACCATCATCTGGATGTTATTCTAATGGATATCAATATGCCTTTAATGGATGGGATAGAGGCTACCGAAATTGCTCGAAAACGTTTCCCGCAGATTAAGGTGATCATGAGTACTGTTTTCGACGAAGAAGACTATATTCTCCGAGCAATAATGGCCGGTGCTAATGGCTATTTACTCAAGGACGAAAAGCCCGCTAAGCTCCATATTGCAATAGAGGAGGTATTGGAAGGTGGAGCGCCAATGTCAGTTTCTGTGGCTCGAAAAGCCCTTAAGATTATTCGCATGGGATCCGAATTACCTTCGGAGAAAATTGATTACAACCTTACCAAACGGGAGGGGGAGATCTTAGAGCAATTGGCCTCCGGCTTGAATTATCAGAAAATAGCTGAAAATCTTTTCATAAGTCCCTCCACCGTTCGCAAGCATATTGAAAACATCTACCAAAAGCTTCAGGTCCATAATAAAGTAGAGGCAGTTCAATTGGCTTTGAGGAATGGGTTGGTGTGAGGGTGGTAGCTGGTAATTGGTAGTTAGTAGCTAGTAGTTAGTAGAATGTAGATGGTACTTACTACGACTAAGCTCCAGGCTCTAAGTTCTAATTTCTCACATCCCAAATCTCACATCTCATTCCCCATCCCCTCCGAACCTTCCACCCCTTAATCAGTTAATACCCAAAACATTTTATGCGGTATACTATATTCCTATTATTTCTAATTAGCACAATTAGCTTAAGTGCTCAGGAGTCAATTATTGAGCTAGGTCCGAATCAAAGCATGATTATCTCCGGAAAGGGTCCTGGTCAGGATGGAGCGATTAATCCTTATTTAAAAGAAGGTTCTATAGCCACAGTGGAGAACCTGGGAGAATATGAGTTTTCTGTTCGCCTGCAAAAGAAGGGCGAGATTCTTAAAATGGTGGCGATTAAGAAAGGAAAGAAAAAGGAGTTCGATCTAGACCCCGGCGTAGAGCTTTACTTCGATACGGAGTATGAGGGGAAAGCTGAGGTTTTGTTTAGGGAGAAGGAGTAAGTGGTAGCTAGTAATTGGTAGCTAGTAGTTAGTATTTTGTAGTTGGTACCATGCCATTTACAAGCAACCATCTACTAGCTACAATCTACTAGTTACCATCTACTAATTCAACAATTCTCGAACCTTCGCACTAATACTCTTCCCATCAGCGCGACCGGCAAGCTCTTTGCTGGCGCGACCCATAACCTTACCCATATCTCGGGCGGATTCTGCTCCGGTTTCAGCAATTACTTTTTTAAGGTATTCTTCCAGCTCAGCTTCGCTCAGTGCTTTTGGTAAGAAGGTCTCGATTACTTCCAATTGTGCTTTCTCCTCTGCAGCTAGATCCTCACGATTCTGCTCTTCGTAGATGGCTAAGGAGTCCTTCCGTTGCTTCTGCAATTTGGTCAGGATTTTAAGCTCCTCGTCTTCATTCAATTCAGCGCCGGCACCTTTTTCGGTCTGGGCCAACATAATGGCAGACTTGATGCTGCGCAGGCTTTCCAGACGCACTTTATCCTTGCTCTTCATCGCTGATTTGATCTCTTCAGCGATCATCTTAATAAGACTCATAATTTGGAATTTCCTGCAAAGGTAAGACTAGTCCTGTCTTTGAGGAAGCTAATCTACATTGTCGTGCAAGAAGCTGTTATTGCTCTTTAGGTCTGGCCCTTGTTCGCCATCACCTAAGGTCATTCTACCCTGACTGCTTTCCTGAGAATGCTTGTTTTGGTCAATGTTAATTCCATGACGTTTGTAGGCAGGCTCAGAATCAGCGTCATTTAATCCATGCGGATTATTCTTAAAGCGATAGTTAAAAGCTTTCAATTTGGCTCGACGTTCCTCAGCCCTTAGGCGCATGCTTTCTTCAATGCTGCTTTCCATCGGGTTGAAGTTTTGCGACTCCTGTGTTTTAGGGGCCTCGCTGCTCTTCGTTTTAACCTCGAACTGTAGATCAGCATCTTCTGGCTCTTCGGTTTTAGCTTCGACAGGAGGCGTTTCCACTTTAGGACTGATACCTTGATTAAGCTTAGCCTCTAATTCCTGATAGTCTTCAAGACTAAAGATTTTACGTGGTTCAGCTGGGCTTTGGTGATCAACCTCTTCCTCTGCAGTATCTACCACCGTACTCGTTGATTCTACCTTGGAAATTGCTTCCACGGATTCCTCCTCTGCAACATCGATCTCGAAGAAGTTAAAATCCATCGGATTGGTTTCTGTGGCTTCTTCAACTTGAGCAGTGAGCTCTTCTGGCAGGGCATCTTCAGTTTCTACCGCTGTTTCCAGAGTAGTTTCCTCTAATCCTTCATTTTCAGTGTTGAGCTCAAACATCGGGTGATCCTCTACCACGGTTTCCTGCTCTTCACTGGCCTCAAAACGAGGTTGATCGTCTTCATCCTTTTCATCCTCGTCGTCCTCAACCTTAGCTTCTGGAGACTCGTATTCGGGAGTTTCCGGTTCTGGATTTTCTTCGGCTAAGGGTTGGGAGGTAGGATGGAGGGGAAGATCGTAGTCTTGAGTTTCAAAAAGTGAGGTTTGTTGCTCCAACTCAGCTAATCGCTCTTGGTCTTCTACCCGCTCAATCTCTTCATCTAATCTTAAGTCGATATCATCCTCGTCCATCTTTACAGGAGCATCATAAAGCGAGGTGCTAATCGCTTGATCGTCCTCTAAAGGGTGAACGATCTTGGCGGGAGCTTTACCGATTACTTGCTTTTGTTGATCGGCATTAAAGCCAGTTGCAATAACGGTAATGCTAATTTCATCACCCAAGCTTTCATCTTCACCAATACCCATAATGATATTGGCTTCTCCACCGGCTTCCGTCTGAATATGATCGTTTACTTCACCAATTTCATCAATGGTAATTTCATTAGTTCCTGAAACAATCAACAACAATACATTCTTTGCTCCGCGGATGTGGTTGTCATTCAATAATGGAGAATCAAGAGCAGCAGAAATAGCTTCTCTGGCTCTGCTTTCACCTTTCGCGGTTGCAGCACCCATTATGGCTGTTCCGGAATTAGCAAGAACGGTCTTCGCATCGCGAAGGTCAATATTGGTAGTATAGTGATGCGTAATTACCTCGGCTATTCCTCTTGCAGCGGTCGATAAGACTTCATCTGCCTTAGCGAACCCCGCTTTGAATCCGAGGTTGCCGTAAACTTCACGCAACTTATTGTTATTGATAACCACCAGGGAGTCTACTACCTCGCGCAGCGACTCAATTCCTTTTTCCGCTTGTTCCTGACGCATACGGCCTTCAAAAACAAAAGGACTGGTAACGATACCCACAGTAAGAATTCCCATCTCACGGGCTACCTTGGCAATTACCGGTGCAGCTCCGGTTCCGGTTCCACCGCCCATTCCAGCAGTGATGAATACCATTTTAGTATTGGTTTCTAAAAGCTTGGAAATTTCTTCCTGACTTTCCATGGCCGCCTCTGCTCCGATACTTGGGTTTGCTCCGGCACCTAAGCCTTCTGTTAAGCTTACACCAAGTTGAATGCGATTAGGAACGGGACTGTTTTCCAGAGCCTGTGCATCTGTATTGCAGATCACAAAATCGACTCCTTTAATCCCTGAACTAAACATGTGGTTTACGGCATTACTACCGCCACCACCAACTCCAACAACCTTAATTACCGAAGAGCGATTCTTGGGCAGGTCAAAGGGCATCATATCTTGATTGACGTTCTCCATAATGTTTTCTTAAAGGTCTTCGTTCAAAAAGTTTCGGAATTTATTAGCCCAATTCTCCAGTACATTAGAGCGATAGGGCTTTTTCTTTTCAGTTTTCTCTTCTTCCTCTGGGGCAGCTTCTTCCATTTCATTGCTGAGGCTTTCTTCTTCCTCGAGCACTTCCGTTTCTTCTGTTGGTGCAGATTCTTCCATGGCATTAGCAGCCGCTTCTACTTCGCTGGATTCTTCAGCAGGTGGGGTCTCTAGTCCCTTTAGGATTAAGCCCACAGCAGTAGCGAATACCGGGGCAGAAAGCTCTTCATTGCTTTGAGATGCAAGGTGTTCATTCGGGTAGCCGATTCGGGTGTCCATTCCGGTTACGAACTCCACCAATTGCTTGATATGTTTAAGTTGAGATCCTCCTCCGGTTAATACGATACCGGCGATGAGTTTCTTTTTATTCTCATTGTGGCCGTAGTTCTTGATCTCTAGATATACCTGCTCGATTATTTCAACTACTCGCGCATTGATAATTTTAGAGAGCATTTTCATCGAGATCTCTTTCGGTTCACGTCCTCGTAAACCAGGGATACTCACAATTTCATTTTCCTTATTCTCTCCGGGCCATGCGGAACCAAATTTGATTTTAAGAAGTTCAGCTTGCTTCTCAATGATCGCACAACCTTCCTTAATGTCTTCTGTAATAACATTGCCGCCGAAAGGAATTACAGCGGTATGACGGATGATGCCATCCTTGAAAATAGCCACATCAGTAGTACCTCCACCGATGTCTACCAATACCACCCCAGCTTCTTTCTCTTCTTGAGATAACACCGCTTCGGCGGATGCCAAAGGTTCCAGGGTAATATCTGCAATCTCCAATTCACTGGAGCGCACACAGCGACCAATGTTCTTAATGGAGCTTATTTGCCCAACCACGATATGGAAATTGGCCTCTAATCGCGAACCGTACATTCCTTTTGGTTCTCGAATATCAGGTTGACCGTCAATCTTATACTCTTGGGGGAGAACATGGATAATTTCCTCTCCGGGGAGCATCACCAGGTTGTGCACATTATCTATGAGTTCCTGTAGGTCGCGATCTTCGATTACAGCGTCCGGGTTTTGACGATTGATGTAATCGCTATGTTGAGTGCTTCGAATGTGTTGACCGGCAATACCAACAACCACGTCGGATACATTAATTCCACTTTGGGCTTCGGCTTCTTCTACCGCTTCCTTGATGGATTCAATGGTTTTAACAATATTGGTAACAACGCCCCGCTGTACGCCAAGGGAGCGCGCTCTTCCCATGCCTAATATTTCGAGCTTGCCGAATTCATTCTTCCGCCCGATCATGGCCACAATCTTTGTGGTTCCAATATCTAATCCAACTGCGATGTCTTCCGGATTCATGTTTTAGTTTTTGCGGCAAATAAGCTGACCTTCAAATCGAAGGTCGATCTCTTTGAGCTTGTTTATATTTTTAATCTGAGGAGCATTGGTATAAAAAATCTTCAGTTTGGCTAATTTTTCGTCCAACTCTTCAGCTTTTCCTAATTGTATTTCAAAATTCCCTTTGCGAGGGAAAAGGGTCCATTCCTTTCTAGGGTTACAGTTTAATCCAATGAAGAAGTTTTGGTAAAACTCATCCGCTTTCAATCCCTTCCAGAATCGCGCAATCTGTCGTAAATCCTCGTCATCAACCACTCCGCTTACCAGCGGTACTTCTTCAGAATAATGTCTGCTTAATGGCATTCGCGAACCATCTTCCAATAAATAGTAAGAACCCTTAGGATGGATTATTCTTGCCAATGGATTATGCTGCCATAGCATTATACTTAAGCTACCATCTACTTTCGAATATACTTCCGCTTTCTCTATAGCAGGGTGATTATCAAGGCTTTCTTCTAACATGGCCTTGTTAATTTCTGAGAGCAAACTCAAGCTATCGGGGAGGAATGCTTCACAGCGTGTTTGCATTTCTGCAAGACTAAGGAAGGAACGGTCCTGACGATTTTCAAATGACAAGTCAGGCGAAGAAGTAAGTTGTTCACTAAAAGCCCTTTGACTGCTGGAAATCAACAGAAACCAAACCGTAAGACCCAAAGTCCAGAGTACTATTTGCTGCCAAACTTTCATTTCAATAAGGCAAGTTTCAAGGGTCTTATTAGCTGATCGATATCACCGGCACCGATGCTTAGTACAAGCTCTGGTTTCTCTTCGGTAAAGCGGGTAAGGATCTCCTGTCTTCCCAATAAAGAGCGGTTATCATTATTTACTTTTTCCAGGAGAGCCAAAGAATTGATTCCGGCAATAGGTCTTTCCCGGGCTGGATAGATTTCCAATAGAATTAGTTCATCAAAGGGGCTTAAGCTTTCTGCAAACTCATCCATAAAATCACGAGTACGACTGTAGAGATGAGGTTGGAATATTGCGGTGATTTTTCGTTCCGGATAGAGTTCGCGAACTGATTGATAGAGAGCACTAATTTCTCTGGGATGATGAGCATAATCATCAATGTAAATTAGGTCGGGCTTTTGGATGTGATACTCAAAGCGCCGTTTCACCCCTTTAAAGCTTTCCAGACCCTCTTTCAGTGCCGATTCACTTAGACCGTACTTCAAAGCCAGCGCTCCGGCGGCAACTGCATTTTCGATATTATGCCTCCCTGGCAGGAGCATGCTGATGTCTTTTATTCTACCCTGAGGATGCACGAAGTCAAAGTGAAATTGGTGATCTTCCACTCTAATGTCATCTGCGTAGTAAGAGTTTTTGTTATCAAAACCATATTTCAGTCCGGCTTCGAGATTTGTATGCTCATTAACCAGAAGGAAGTCAGTAACCGAATTAGCGAATTCTGAGAAAGTATCACTTAGACTATCGGCTTCACCATAAATATCTAAATGGTCCGCATCGGTAGAGGTAATTGCCGCTGCACTTGGTTTGAGGTTTAGGAAGCTTCGATCATACTCGTCCGCTTCCGCAATAAGCAATTCTGTATCATCGCTCCCCCAAAAGTTCGATTGGTAATTCGTGCTTATACCTCCCAGAAAAGCACTAACCTCTATTCCTGCATGTCGAAATAGATGAGCGAGCATGGTAGAACTGGTGGTTTTACCGTGCGTACCTGCTATGGCCAGGCATTTATGATTTTGAGCAATCATGCCCAATACCTGCGCTCGCTTGTACAAGGAGTATTTCTTTTTCCTGAAAAAGGCCAGTTCGGCGTGGTCCTCGGGAATAGCGGGGGTGTAGATGACCAAGGTGTTCTTCGTCAGAAACTTATTGGGGATGTGGGCCGGATCATCTTCGTAATGGATTTTCATCCCTTCTTCTTCCAGGCTTTCACAAAGGCCGGATCGAAAGCGATCATATCCGGCGACCTTCCGTCCGGATTGCTTGAAGTACCGTGCAAGGGCACTCATACCGATCCCTCCGATTCCAATGAGGAAGATATGTTCCTTATCCAGCATGACCGCTAATTTTCTCGATTTCATCCACTATAGTAGCCGCTGCATTTCTAAGGGCTAAGCCCTGAATGTTTTCTTGAAGCTGGTTTCTTCGTCCTTGATTTTCGTACAGCTCTTTTATTTCGTCGAGCAGTTCTTTCGAGCTGCGGCTTTCATTGAAAAGGATTGCAGCATCTTTACTACTTAGTGCTTCGGCATTTTTAGTTTGATGATCTTCTGCAACATTAGGAGAGGGGATCAATATGGCCGCTTTTCCCACCGCAGCTAGCTCACTAAGCGTATTTGCTCCGGCTCTGCTAATGACTAAATCACTAGCGGCATAGGCTTGAGGCATATCACTAATAAAGGCTTGAAGCTTTATATGCTGCGGTAGTTCTGGATGCTGAGCTTTTAGGCTATCGTAATAAAGCTTTCCACACTGCCAGATTATATTCAGTTTCCAATCCTTTAGCTCTTCAATTTGCTCGCTTATAAGTTGGTTTATTCGTCGAGCACCCAGGCTTCCGCCAAGAACAAGAAGGCTTGGCCATTCAGGATTTAATCCCAGGCTATCTTTAATCTCTGCATTTGCTGGCAGGTTTTGATCAAGACCTTTACGAAGTGGATTCCCGCTGAGTACCATTTTGCTTTTAGGGAAGAAGCGATCCATCCGATCATAGGCAACACAAATGCGGTCTACTTTGGAACTGAGTAATCTGTTGGTAATTCCCGGAAAGGAGTTTTGCTCTTGAATAAGGGTTGGGATACCGCGTTTAGCTGCCACCCAAAGTAAAGGTCCACTGGCAAAGCCCCCGGTGCCGATAGCGACATCGGGTTGAAACTCCTTTATCAGTTTTTTACTGCGGCGGATACTGCTCCAAACTTTAAAGGGAAAGCTAAGATTGTCAGCCGTAAGTTTCCGTTGAAAGCCACTAATCCATAAGCCCTCAATCCGGTATCCGGCTTTTGGGACTTTCTCCATCTCCATCTTATCCTTGGCCCCTACAAATAGAAACTCCGTTTCCGGATTTCTCTTTTTAATCTCGTCCGCTATAGCGACAGCCGGAAAGATGTGTCCGCCTGTACCGCCACCACTTATCATCACTCTAAATGGAGGCATGCTGTAGGTCGTTTAAGGGTTCGTTATTGGTGCCTGCTTCGTTTGCTTCGTCTGCTTCGTTGGCTTCGTTTGCTTCCAATTCTTCTTCTGCGTTTTCGCTTCGACTTACGCTAAGAATCATACCGAAAGAAAGGGCTGTCATCCAAACTGATGTTCCTCCTTTGCTTACGAGCGGTAAGGTTTGACCAGTTACTGGAATGAGGTTTACTGCAACACTAAGGTTTACCAGCGCTTGAGCCATAATTATCATTCCCAGACCCAGGCAAAGCATGGTGCCAAAAGAAGATCGTGCTTTATTGGCGATTGTAAGAATCCGAAAGATGATCCAGAGGTAGATTATGATTACTAAACCTGCTCCCAGGGTTCCTAGTTCTTCAGCAATAACTGCAAATATGAAATCGGAATTCGATTGAGGTAAAAAGTTTTTCAAAGCGCTTTTACCGGGACCTTTGCCGAGAATCTGTCCCTCGGCAATAGCCATTTTCGCTTGGGTTACCTGATAGTTCTCCGTTGCCTCTCCACCCCAGAAACTCTCTATTCGCACTTTCCAGGTTTCTACCCTATTTGAAATATTTGGGAAGGTAAAGACCAGTGCAATGAAAAGGGCTAATGCAACGATTCCGGAGCCCGCCAGAATTAGAAGATTCCTAAAAGGATAACCTCCTAAATACAAAAGGAGGTAGCTCACTCCGAAAATGAGGGCTGCGGTGCTAAAGTTCGCCGGAAGAATAAAGCCCACCACCAGCAAGATGGGGAGTATCAATCCGATGAAGTGTTTACGAAATCCTTGTAAATCCTCCTTGCTATGAACCGCTAGATAACGAGCGATATAAGCCACTAAGACGATGGCCGCTAAGGCCGAAGGTTGAAAAGTTTGACCAAATGGTAATCTGATCCAGCGGGCAGCATTTGAAATATTCACGCCGTTCACTAAAGTGTAAACGAGGAGAAGGATTACCGGAATAATGAGCAGTTTAGCCAGAGTACCGAACAAGCGATAATTCACCCGATGCACAAATAGTGCAATAAGGAATCCACTCAGAAGAAAAGCACTGTGTTTTACCAAATCGGTCATGGTGCTTCCTCCCTGATTAAAGGCCAGGTTGCTGCTGGCACTGTAAACGGTTAGGGTACCGATAACCGCGAGTAAACCGCTAAGGATCCACAGTCCGCGATCTCCATCAATCTTTATTTCCTGCCCAAGGAACTTCATAGCTACAATTGGCGCACCGCATGTTTAAATTGACGACCGCGATCTTCGTAATTCTCAAAAAGATCGAAACTTGCACAGGCCGGACTGAGAAGTACCGCGTCTCCTTTTTCGCCCATTTTATAGGCCATGCGAACGGCTTCGCTCATGTCTGCGGCATCAATTACCAAAGGAATCTCACCTTCAAAAGCCTGATGTAGTTTACTATTGTCTACACCAAGGCAGATAAGAGCCTTGATTTTACTTTTGGCAAGGTTTTGCAATTGGCTGTAATCATTGCCTTTGTCAACTCCTCCCGCAATCCAGATAGTAGGCTTTTGCATACTTTCTAAAGCGTACCAGGTAGAGTTTACATTGGTGGCTTTGGAGTCGTTGATGAATTCAATACCATAGATCTGCAAAACAGATTCCAGGCGATGCTCAATGCTGTCGAAAGAAGAAAGACTTTCCCTAATTGCCTCCTTCCGGATGTTTAAGAGTCTGCCGGCTACACCCGAAGCCATACTATTGTAGGTGTTGTGCTTGCCTTGTAAGGCGAGTTCATTGATATCCATATCTAATTGCTGGTTTATTATGATTTCTATATTTCCTTCTTGATTGATTTGAGCCCCGTTGTCTACCGAGACTTCCTGACTAAGTGCCCAGCGCTTGGAATTGCTGGGGTATTCCTGTAGATACTTGCTGCTTAGGGGGTCATCGGGGCAATGGATGAAGTGATCATTCTCATCCTGATTTTCGAATATGCGAATCTTGGCGGCGGCATACTCATCGATGTTATTATTGTAGCGATCCAGGTGATCGGGTGTGATATTGGTGAGAATGGCGATGTGTGGTTTGAAATGCACGATGTCATCCAGTTGAAAGCTGCTCACCTCCAAAGCATAGTATTCATGTTTGCCATCGGCTATGGAACCCGCGAAACTGGTTCCGATGTTTCCCACCAGGGCTACATCTGCCCCAGCCGTTTTAAGCAGGTGATGAACCATGCTCGTCACGGTAGTTTTACCATTGGTCCCGGTAATAGCAATGATGCTTCCTTCGCAGTTACGAAAGGCCCATTCCACTTCAGAGATCAATTCAATCCCGGCTGCTTTAATGGCTTTTATCAGCGGAACATGGTTTGGGATTCCCGGTGATTTTATTACCAGGTCACTCTGTAGAATGCGCTCTTCCGAATGTTGGCCGCTTTCAAATTCAATACCCTCTGTTTGCAATTCTTTCAGGTACTTCTCCTTGATTACCGAGCGATCACTAAGCCATACCTTATGTCCAAGCTTCTTCGCCAGGCGCGCTGCTCCCAGACCACTTTCGCCGGCCCCCAATACACATATGTTTAGGATCTGACTCAATTAGCGAAGTTTTAGAGTTACAAAGGCTAGAACCGCCAGGAAGATTCCTACAATCCAAAAGCGGGTTACGATCTTGCTTTCATGAAAGCCTCTCTTCTGATAATGGTGATGTAAGGGTGACATGAGAAAGACCCTTCTGCCTTCGCCATACTTTTTCTTGGTGCGCTTGAAATAGCTGACCTGTATTACCACCGACAGGTTTTCGGCCAGGAAGATTCCACAGATGATAGGAATGAGAAGTTCTTTGCGGATAGCAATGGCAAATACAGCAATGATTCCTCCCAGGGTTAGGCTACCGGTATCGCCCATAAAAACCTGCGCAGGGAAGGTGTTGTACCAAAGGAAGCCGATACAAGCCCCTACGAAAGCGGCGATAAATACCACCAATTCTCCCGTATGCGGGATATACATGATATTCAGGTAATCTGCGAAAATGATACTACCCGATACATAGGCGAAAATGCCCAGGGCAATTCCAATAATGGCGGAGGTGCCCGTGGCGAGTCCATCGATACCATCAGTAAGGTTTGCTCCATTAGAGACCGCGGTAATGATAAAGATTACAATGGGGATAAAAACTACCCAGCCATAGTCCTTTGTCCAGTCGCCCATCCAGGAGATGAGGCTTTGATAGTTGAACTCATTGTTTTTTACAAAAGGTATCGTCGTTTTTAGAGATTTTTCTTCCTCCTGATAGCTGGGGAGAGTTTGCACTCTCTTTCCATCTTCAGTCACATAAGCCTCGGCGGAGGCGATACGATCCTTTATCGTTACCCCATCATTGAAGTAAAGCATACCTCCGATAATGATCCCTAAGCCAACCTGGCCAACAACCTTGAACTTACCGGGTAGGCCTTTTTTATTCTTCTTAAATACTTTGATGTAATCGTCTAGAAATCCAACCGCTCCCATCCAAACCGTCGTGATCAGGAGCATGATGATATAGATGTTGTCAAGCCTGGCAAAAAGTAGGGTAGGGACTAGAATTCCAAGGAGAATGATTAAGCCTCCCATGGTAGGAGTTCCCGCCTTTTCAGCCTGACCTGCTAAGCCAAGGTCTCGGATGCTTTCACCCACCTGTTTAGCATGAAGCATATTGATCAGCCTCTTCCCAAAAAGCAGGCAAATAATTAGCGAAGTAATCAATGCCGCTGCTGCGCGAAAAGTGATATACTGGAACACACCTGCGCCAGGTACATCATAAGCTTCATTGAGAAAATCAAATAGGTAATACAGCATTAGTCGGGATATTTTTGGTCAAGCGTTTCACGGGCGATTGCGAGATCATCAAAAGGGAAGCGTTCCCCTTTAACTTCCTGGTAGTTTTCATGTCCCTTACCGGCAATGAGGATAAGGTCTTTGGATTGGCCTAATTGAATAGCCGTGCGAATGGCCTGCAATCGATCAGTGATTTTTAAAACTTTATGGCTGAGGTGCATTTCAATTCCGGACTCCATTTCCTTGATGATCTCCTCCGGGTCCTCGAAGCGGGGATTGTCTGAGGTGAGGATGACCTGATCCGACATCTCGGCGGCAATCCGGGCCATTTCAGGCCTTTTAGCTACATCTCTATTTCCTCCGCAACCCACTACCGTAATTACCTTTTCGTTCTTACTGCGGATGCTATCTATGGTTTGCAATACATTTTCCAATGCGTCGGGAGTATGGGCATAGTCTACAATAGCGGTGAGGTCTTCCTTTTGGAGATATTGGAAGCGACCCGCAACAGACTGAAGACTGCTTATCGCGGTGGCAACTTGCAGTGGATCTTTGTCCAGGCTCACTGCAACACCATAAATGGCCAAGAGATTATAGGCGTTAAAATCACCGATCAGTTTCGTCCATACCTCCTGTTGTCCTAATCTGAGTAACATGCCATTGAGCTGACGCTCAAGGATGCGACCCTTGTAATCAGCGTCATTCTTAAGAGCGTAGGTCAAAACCTTGGCCTTGGTATTTAAAGCCATAGTGACACCATGACGTTCATCGGCATTAGTTAGCATGAAAGCTTGCTTGGGAAGATCATCAAAGAGCTTCTTCTTGGCTTTGATGTAGTTTTCAAAAGTTCCATGATAGTCAAGATGATCATGACTTATATTGGTGAAAACCCCGCCTACAAAGCGTAAACCAGCGGTGCGGTTTTGCACTATACCATGGCTGCTGGCCTCCATGAAGCAATACTTACAACCTGCCTGCACCATTAAATTCAGATAATGGTTAATCTGAATAGGGTCTGGAGTTGTGTGGGTAGCAGGATGAATCTCTTTCCCGACACAAACCTTTACAGTGGATAATAGGCCCGACTTTGTTCCTAAAAGGGTAAAGAGGTCATAAAGCAGAGTGGCGGTGGTGGTTTTTCCGTTAGTGCCGGTTATTCCAACCAGCTGTAATTTCTCTGAAGGCTGATCGAAGAAATTTGCCGCGATCAGAGCAAGGGCTAAACTGCTATCTTTTACTCCGATATAGGATAGATCTTCTTTTAAATCTTTTGGTAGCTCTTCACATATGATAGCGGCTGCTCCCTGTTTAATAGCTTGGCTGATAAACTGATGACCGTCTACCTGTGTGCCGCGAACCGCAACAAATAGTGCATCTTTGCTTACTTCACGCGAATCGAAACAAACCTTACTAATCGCAACCTGAGTACTACCCACGCGTTCAGTAAGAGGAACACCATAAAGGAGGTCTTTTAAGAGTTTCATTGTAGCTTCAATTCGATGAGTTGATTCTTTTTAAGTAGGCTTCCCGCCGCTGGGTATTGCCAAACCACTTTTCCTGCTCCTTCGATACGGAGTTTGTAGCCCGCATTTTCGAAGGCACTGAGCCATTGAGCGCCGCTTTCTCCTTTTAAATCGGGCATGTTGGCGGATAAGGTGATCGGTTCAGTTTGATCATCATTTAATGCCAATAGGGTATTTCCTGGAGATTCAATTTCTTGAGGAGTATTGCGGTAGATGCCCTCCGCGATGCTTTTAAAAACGGGGAATGCCACATTACTTCCGTAGTAATCCTTTTGTGGGGTATTTACTACCACGATGCAGGAGTATTTTGGCGCTTCGGCCGGGAAGTATCCCGCAAAGGAGGCTTGGTATTCTCTAGGTCCGTCCTTCCAATAATTCAACTGACAAGTGCCGGTTTTGCCGGCCATGCTACAGACCGAGTTCTTTCCTGAAGAGGCGGTACCATTTTGCACGACTCCTTCAAGTAGAGTTTGCAACTTATCCAGGGTTTCTGGCGAACAGATGGACGGATTAAGAATTTCGGTTTCCACTACTTCTACTTGCCTTCCGTGCTCCTGAATGCTTTCCAGAAATCGTGGTTTAACCATTACTCCCTGGTTCGCTACTGCATTGTAGAGGCAGAGGATTTGCATCGGAGTAAAGCTCACTTCATATCCAAAGGAGATCCAGGGCAGAGAGATGCCACTCCAGTCAGAATCCTTTACTGTAGGGATTCGGGGCTTGCCTTCTCCAATTATGGGTAGATCAAGATTTCGGTCCAGACCGATGCTGTAAAAACGGTCAATAAATTGCTGGGGACGGTTCTCATAGTTTTCAATTATGGTTTTGGCGATACCGACATTACTTGATTTTTCGAACGCCACTTGCAGCGTGGTTTGTCCGTAGCCTTTGCCATTGGAATCTTTAATCTTTTGTCCTCCATATTCGTGAACGCCGTTTTTGGTGTCCACAGGGGTGTTTAGGTCGGCATAACCATCTTCAAAAAGGGCAAGAACGGAGGCTAGTTTAAAAGTGGAACCTGGCTCGGTGCTTTCCCAAACCGCATAGTTTCGCTTTTCGTAATAGGTGCCTAACTCGGTACGTCCTAGATTAGCGATGGCTTTGATTGCACCGGTTTCTACTTCCATCACCACTGCGCAGCCATGATCCGCTTCTTGGTATTCGAGCATTTCCAGGAGTGCGTGATGGGCAATATCCTGCATGCGGGTGTCCAGGGTACTTACGAGGTCCAGACCATCGATCGGTTCAATCTCATTCAGATCATTAAGGGGCTTCCAATTGCCTTTGCTGATCTTCTGTTTGAGCCTTTTACCATCCTTTCCTTTAAGGTAAGTTGCAAAAGCTCCCTCCATTCCAACCGCAGAATTTTCGCGCTCCCTTCCAATGGTTCGCTCGGCGATTTTACCCAAGGGCATTTTCCGGTGGTTTTCCTGTTCGATCACCAGTCCACCGCGATAGCGTCCTTCACGGAAGATGGGGTATTCTTTGATTATCTGCAGCTGATTGTAGCTCAGCTTTCTCCCTAAAAGCAGATAGCGATTTCGGTTGCGCCGCCCCTCATGCAAAAAGTTCAGCCATTCCCTTTGGGTTTTTTCGCCAGGGAATAGAGCTAGTTGTTGGGCTAAATCTTCTACTTCCTCCTGGAATAGTTTCTTTTCGACTGAGAGGGGATCAAAGTGAAGATCATATACAGGCATCGAGGTGGCTAAAAGCTTTCCATCCGCGCTATAGATATTGCCTCTTTCGGCTTCAATGCGCATCTCTTTGATTACCTCCCGTTCGGCACGCTCACGCAAATCCGGCCCCTCCACAAACTGAATCACTATCAGTTTGCCGAAAATGGCGAGGGTCAGGAGCCCCAGTGGAATGAATACCACAAATGCCCTGCTTAGTATGGATTTTTGCTCTTGCAACTATTCGTCCTCCTTCTTTTTGATAATGCTTGGTGGTTGCTCACTTTTTTCGAGGTTGAGCCCCTCTTCTTCCAGTCGACTAAGCACCTTACTCTCCATGCTTTCAGCCATTAGTTGGGAGCGCGTGTCAATGAATTGAGAGTGTAGCTCCTTCATTTCACTCCGCAACTGTGCAATGCGATGCACCTTTCGTTCGGCGCTGTGGCTGCTGGAAGTCATAATGAGCGCCAGGGCACAGAGAAAGAGTATGAATGGCCAATGTTTGATCACCCGAGGGCTTAAGAGAAAGCGTCCGGTAAGCACAGTACTAAGGCGATTGCCAGTATTTTGCTTGGGCTCAGTCATTGGTGTTTTTCAGTTCTGCGGCACGTAGTTTGGCGCTCCGTGCTCTTGGGTTTTCGTTTATCTCATTCGCCCCGGGGACGATGGGTTTTCTTGTAATCGGTTCGAGAGGTCGGATCAGGTTTCCGTAAAAGTCCTTTTGGGCATCACCGGCAAAATTTCCACTGCGGAAGAAGTTCTTCACCAATCGATCCTCCAGGCTGTGGTAGCTGATGCAAACCAGTCTCCCCTTAGGCTGGAGGATTTCAGGCACTTGTTCCAGCATTTCTTCAATCACCTTCAGTTCTTCATTCACTTCAATGCGAATGGCTTGAAATACCTGAGCCAGAAATTGTCCGTGTTTATTGCGAGGGGCAAACTTTTCGGCTACTGCTGTCAGATCGAATGTGCTTTCCAGTGGACGAGCTTGAAGGATGGCACGGCTAAGGGCGGCGGCACTACGGATCTCGCCATATCGACTAAAGATTTCCTTTAGTTGCATTTCGCTGTAGCGATTCAGTACATCCTTGGCGCTAAAAGCCTTTTCCGTATTCATTCGCATATCCAGCGGGGCATCATAGCGCAGGCTAAAACCGCGGCTTCCCTCATCTACCTGATGGGAACTAATTCCGAAATCGCCTAGAATTCCGTCCACCTTTCGGATGCCTTCTAAACGCAGCATCCGTTTCAGATGTCTGAAATTGGACTCAATCAATTTGAACCTTGGGTCTGCCGGTGCATTCGACTTGGCATCTGGGTCCTGATCAAATCCGTACAGTCGTCCCTTTGGTCCTAGTTTTTCCAGGATCAAGGCGCTATGTCCTCCTCCTCCAAAGGTGAGATCGACATATACACCATCAGGCTTGATCGCCATCAGATCGACACTCTCATGTAAAAGAACGGGCTTATGATAGTCCATCCGCCTCTTCGTTAAGGCCGCCCATGACCTCTTCGGCCAAATCACTAAAGTCTACTTCCGGATCATTGATGGCGGCTTCGTAAGCTGCTTTATCCCAAAGCTCAATGGTGCCGACTGAAGCAGAGAGCACGAGCTCACTCTTCAGCCCGGCAAAAGCAATTAAGTCGTTCGGGATATTGATACGTCCACTGCCATCTACTTCCACCAGTTTAACCCCGGCGGTGAAGCGACGGATGAAATCATTATTCTTTTTTACGAAGCGATTCAAGCGATTCACCTTGCTCATGGTTTCTTCCCATTCTTTCATTGGAAAGAGTTCTAGGCAGTTTTGAAATACGCTTCGCTTCAACACGAACCCCTGATCGAGTAGCGGTAATAGCTGCTTCTTAAGCCCAGCGGGGATTCCCACGCGGCCTTTCGCATCCATTTTACACTCATGTACTCCTATAAGGTTCAGCATTTTAGCTTTTCTCCACTTCTAGTTCCAAAAATAGAAACTTTAACCCACTTTTCCCCACTAAATAGTCCTATGTGGATAAGTTGGGTTGTTAATAACGGAAAATGGTTTAGGTGAATTGTGTTAACGTGCTGAAAAAGTGGAGTTAATCCTAAATATAGTATGGTGGGTAATTGTGGGGAAACTATTTAGTTGTCTGTTTTAATAGGCGGAGTTTTCTCCTTCATAATGACCACCCTCCCTATGAGACATAAGAATTCTAGTCCAGTTAAACTTGGATAGTATGGAATTGAAAATGAGTGAATTGGTTACCCGGGTTTTTCAGTTTAAGAGGAAGCGGTCTTCAAACCTCCAAGGTCTGATCAGGGGGAGATACAAGTGAAACCATTTGGAATAATCCAATCATTGGTTGATTAAGGGCATTTTACGGCTAAGACGACCCTTAACCCTGTGCTTTCCTCCCCACAAAAATCCCGTACCGCCAAAGCCCTTTTTGCATTGCCTTGTGCTGATAGATGGCGCCAATGGTATTCTTAACCTGACTTTCATTGCCATAGCTTTTACCAAGCAAGCGCAGTAAATTACCATAGTTCAGGGCTAGGCGTCCGAGTATTCCCAATCTCCTTGCGGATTTTCGAATGTAGGGGGTGATGTCGAGGTATTTGACATCTTCAAAGCCGATTTCTTTGGCATAGGTTTCCATGTTTTCCAGTGACTCCAAATCCTGGATCGACCAATTATGCACCCATTTGTCAAGGGTTTCGCGATCGTGTGCATTGTACTCCCGATTGAAAAGGAAACCATCACTTAAGGCGATAATTCCACCCGGCTTTAGAACTCGAAAGGCTTCTTTTAGAGCGAGGCGTTTATCGGCGGCATGGCATAGACTTTCCATCGCCCAATAACCATCAAATGAATTATCCACAAAAGGAGTCTTATTGTAATCAACTATTTGAAATTCTGTTTGCGAGGCCGTGCCTGCTTTCTCACTATTGGCTTGTGCTTTTTCACATTGAAGTTTACTTAAGCTTATACCTACTAGGTTTGCCTGATATTTCTGTGCCAAAAAGATGGAGCTTCCGCCTACGCCACAGCCAGCATCCAAAATCTTAGAACCTTTTTTAAAGCCAGCAAAATCCGAAAGCACTTCATTCATTTTCCTTAAGGCGTCGGAAAGCTTTTTAGTGCTCTTATCCCAATAGCCATAATGCATGGCCATGCTGTTCTCTAAGTCCCAAACATCCCGATAAGCTACTTCACAATCATCATAATATTGGATGATTTCTTCTTCGTAGGTCAGTTTGGAATTTTTCATGGGGTAAAGATATTGGGTTTTAGGGTGGGATGTTAGAACCTAGAACTGAGATGTGGGATGTGAGATTTTACCAAGCCGAATTAACTTCTTTGGATAGTTCTTCTTCAGAAATAGTACTGTGGAATTTGAAGTGTAGGTTCGGTTTCTTGTTTTTTAGTTAAATCCCTTGAAAAGCCATCCATTTTTTATGATAAATGGAGTCATCAATAGTTAAAACAGTTATTTTAACTGATGTAATGTATTATATTGTTAAACCCAAATCAAATCAATATTTAAGATGAAAAGGATTCTTGTTATAGTTATTTGCATATTTTCTTTCGGCCTATCAGCTCAAGAATGGAAAGATGAGTTGTCCAGAGATATTGTTGAGCTTAAAGAAGGGAAAATGACCTTCACTGAATTGACATTGATTACACATATTAGAGAAGGCACAACATTACAGGTTAAAACCTATGCAGAGGCTCCAGCAAATGATTTTATCAGTAGAGATCAATTCGTTGCATGGGTATCATTGATGTCTTATATCTGGGTGGAGTCTTTCATTACAGAGCCAGGGCTGACAGCAGATGATTTTAAGTTTAAAACCATAAGTGTTCAAGACATGATTGGAAAGCCGGATTTGAAATTAAGTTTGTATATGAGTGCCGCCGGGGTTCAATTTATCGTTTTTGCTGATGGTAATGAAGAACGATTCACTCAAACATGGGAGTCGATATTCGAGTGAATTATCTATTAATTCAATCTTTTAATAGCGATTTTTAATTTGTTTTCCCTAGGATAAAACAATTCAATGACTCAAGCTAAAGTAACCTACCTATTTACCTTATTATTCTTGGTTAACGGGTTAGCCTCCGATTTAATGGGAGGTACTAAAGTTTCAAATTCCGGGGTAGTTGGAATGGTTCTATTGGAAGAACCTGAAGCATTCGAACTAAGTGTTTTTTTGGAAGGGCTTAAATCGGAATGGTCGATCGAGGTTTCGAATTATGAAGAGGATGATAAAGCGGCCGCTTTTGAGATCGACGGCTTTAATTGTTCGATAGTCTTATTTCCCTTCAAAATCCCTGGGGATGAGGTGGAAAGTGCTGCGAAGTTGAATCCGTATTGGGATGAAGCGGTTGAAGAGGCTGCTAGGCATAAAGGGCATATAGTCATTGCGATCAGTAATGCCGATGAAAAGTCGGTAGAAGCCAATCTCCTTTTTTGCAAGTTGGCTGCAACCGCGATGAATCATAGTAAGGCGATCGGAATCTATTTAGGTGGGCGAAGCTTGGTGTTGGATAAGAAGTCCTACCTGTTCAACGTACAGGGAATGAGCAAGGGCGACCTCCCTATTTACAATTGGATTTACTTTGGTTTTCGTAGTTCAGAGGGAAAGCAATCCATCTACACCTATGGCCTTTCTGAATTTGGTTACTTGGAAATAGAGATCTTGGATTCGCAGCACAGCTTTACAGATTTGGATGATCGGCTATATGATATCGTCCATTATGTCCTGGCCTATGGAGTTCACCTGAAACACGGCGAGACCATAGGGTCAACGGCTGATGAGAAGCTCGACATTACCATCTCCGAAGGAAGATACGTCGAGGGAAAAACCTTGAAAATTGACTATTAAAACTTTGGTATTAGGCGCTAGCGGTGCAACCGGTAAACTTTTGGTAGAGCAGCTCTTAGAGCTAGATCAAGCAGTGCGAGTTATTGTGCGTTCTGCAGCTGTTTTACCTGAAACCTGGCTTGCGGAACCTAAATTGAGCATTGTTCGAGCCAACATTAGCGACATCGAAGTCGCGGAAATGCAAGGCTATATCAACGACTGCGATGCGATAGTTTCTTGTTTAGGTCATAATTTGAGTTTTAAAGGGATATATGGATCCCCCAGAAAGCTAGTTACAGATGCTATTGCACTGGTTTGTAACGCAATTGAAGGTTCGCCCGGCCTTAAACCAAAAAAGCTCATCCTTATGAGCACTTCCGGGTATCATCATCCAGGAATTGATAAGCCCAGGAAACTTAAGGAGAAGCTAGTAATTGGTCTTATTGGATTATTGGTGCCTCCACATAGGGATAATATGGCGGCGGCTGATTTCCTGCGAATCAAAGTAGGCGCTAATCATCCTACAATAGAATGGATTGCAGTTCGTCCGGATTCACTAGTGAATAGTGAGCAAGTTTCCGAATATCAAGTTTTAGAAAGTCATACTCGAAGTCCCATTTTTGATCCGGGAGAAACCAGCCGAATCAACGTTGCGAATTTCATGGCTCGGTCGCTTATGGAGAAAAGACTCTGGGAACATTGGAATGGTAAAATGCCTCTTGTTTACAATGTCAGTTAAGGGAATAGTGTTTTAAGCGTTTTGCAAGGTTTTCATGAACTGGGCATTTGATGCAGTGAAACGAGCCTTGTCTTTAATGAACTTAGACATTACACTAATACCCGTAACATGTATGAGTAAAGCATCCGCTATGGCTTCAGCTTGATTGGTCAAAGTGCTGTGTTTAAGGAGTTCAACAAATTTCGATTTCATTATTCCGTTATGCTCTTGAATGAAGGTCTTTACTCCTTCATCATGGGCTAACTCCGCCGTAGAGTTTGCGATAAAACAGCCCCGTGAAGAACTGTCTTCGAGCATTTGGTCTGTATGAAATTCAAGAAATCTTTTAATGGTTCCAATTGGGTCTGACTTGTCTTGCAATAAAAGATCCAGGCTTTGAAATCCACCACTGCTATAATTACTAATGCAGGTGTCAAAAAGGTTGCGCTTGCTGCCGAAAGTGTTATAAAAGCTTCCTTTTCCAATCCCTAGAGTCTCTGTTAGGTCGTTAAGTGAAGTGGCCTCGTAACCCTTGCTCCAAAAGAGATCGAGGGCTTTGTTTAAAGCCTGTTGACGATTAAATTTTTCTACTCGTGGCATGGTACAAAGATAATTTTTTTGGGTTAATGTACCGTTCGGTACAAATAATTATTAATTTTGACCAATCGGTACAAATAAAAATAAACACATGAATAAGTCTATTTTAATTACCGGAGCTAACTCCGGATTGGGAAAAGAAAGCGCCAGACAATTGGCTTTAAAATCAGAAACTGAAAAAGTAATCCTTGCCTGTCGAAACATTGAAAGAGCCGAAGCCGCTAAAAAGGAGTTAGAGGCCAGCACTGGGAAGAAAATCTTTAAGATTCTGATTATGGATGTTTCTAATGAGGATTCCGTGCTGAAAGCGGTGGAATCATTGGATGAGCCAGTGGATGCTTTAATTATGAATGCCGGCGGTATGGGAGGTAAGAATGCAGATAAGCCTCTTCCCAATGGGATGAACCAAATTTCTGCTCAGAATCTACTGGGGCATGTTGTCCTGGTTGATCAATTAATCAAGCAAGAGAAATTACGAAATGTGGTGATGTTCGCCAGCTCCGAAGCTGCTCGTGGGATACAAAAAATGGGCATGGCCAGACCAAGCTTGAAGTCCAATTCCCCGGAAGAAATAGCTTCGGTATTGGATGGTAGCTATTTTGACAAATTTGATGCTATGGAGGCCTATGGCTATGTTAAGTATGTCGGTACGCTTTGGATATCAGCCATGGCTCGCAAGCATCCAAACATTCGCTTCGTTTCAGTTAGCCCTGGGGCAACCAGTGGAACCTCGATTTCAGATAGTGCAACTGGAATGATGAAGTTTATGTTTAAGTATATCATGATGCCTATCCTCATGCCAATGAGGGGAATGATACATAGAGTAGAGAAAGGGGCTAAACGTTATGTTGATGCTATTAGCCAATCCAGTTTTCAGAATGGAGGCTTTTACGCTAGTGCTGAAAATAAGGTGATTGGCGATATGGAGGATCAGTTCAAGATCTTCCCAGGAATGGCCAATCCGGTTTACCAGGATAATGCTTACAAAGCCTTGCATCGGTTTATCCACTAAAAAGAATTAAAATCCCGGTTTTACCCTTCATTGCCTATGGTGATGAAGGGTTTGTTTTTTAGGTCCATTCTTATGAAAAGGACCTAATTTCGGCCCGCTCAAACATTGAAGATGCCCAGCGTACCAAAATTATTGCCCTTCCTTATTTTAATTGCTATTGCAATCAGTTCTTGCAATACAGCATCCTCAGCTTCAGATACTCTTATGCCCGGAGATTTGCTCTTCCAGGATTTGGATTGTGGGCCATTATGCGATGCGATCGAAGCGGTAACGGATGGAGTAGACGGTAAAGATTTTTCTCATTGCGCAATGGTGATCAAAGTTGGCGACAGCTTAAAAGTGATTGAAGCGATTGGAGTAGGAGTACAATTGAATTCCATTGACCAATTCCTTCAAAGAAATGGCCCATCTAAAGTTACCGTGGGGAGACTAAAAAGTGAATATCGAAACTTAATCAACCCAGCAACGGAATTTGCTTTGCAGCAGGTTGGTGCGCCTTATGATGATCCCTTTCTATTAGACAATGGCAAATGGTATTGTAGCGAGTTGTTATATGAAAGTTTTAAATCGGCTAATCAAGGGGAGGCTTTCTTTCAACTTGAGCCCATGACATTTAAAGACCCAAATAACAATTCATTTTTTTCCGCCTGGATTGAATACTATGAAAGTATTTCTACTGAAATTCCGGAAGGTGAACCCGGTCTTAATCCAGGGTCTATTTCGCGATCAGAAAAGATTGAGATTATTAGGGGTGCCCTCCACGACATCAAGTAGTCTGAAGGTTAAATTCAATCAGAGACTATCTGGATTCTAGAATTGTTGGTATAGACCTTCAGTCTCTTTTTCTTACGAAGTGGCTTTGAACCACTTTATCTATATATACCAGACTTCGCCTGCACTCAAATCTTAATTGACGATCCAAATTTCCAAAAAGGGGGATTCCTTTTCCTAATAAAACAGGGATGGTCGTAATGGTTAGTTCATCGATGAGATCCTCCCTTAAGAAGCTCTGAATAGTTCTTCCTCCATCTATATAAAGGTTTAGATGTCCATTCTTATGGATATCATCGAGTATTGTTTTAAGATCCTTTTGCTTGCTCCCAACTAGAAAGACTTTTCCTTTTAATTCAAGAGGAACTTCATTCAGGCTTGTGCTTAATACGTAAACAGGTTTATCATAAGGCCAGTCAATACCAAAAGAAAGTACCTTTTCATAGGTGTTTCTGCCCATTACCAGGGCGTCGATATCCTCCATAAACGTACTCCAGCCAGTATCTACTTCATTCAGCTCTGGGAAACTCTCTAGCCATTCAATTCCTCCTTCTGCATCCGCAATGTGCCCTTCGAGACTAGTGGCAATAAAGACTTTGTTTTTCATTCTTAGCACCTTTTAAATATCCTTTCCTCTAATCGATCTCACAAAGCTAAAACTGATTTTCACATTGGATTTTGCCTACCTAAGAATATACCGAACTAAGACCTTTTAATAAGGCATTATTCTTGAGTTTCAAATGGTCGTAAATTTCGGCATGCATAAGACTCTAATTCTATTTCTTATTGTTTCAATCGGGAATTCTGTATTCGGACAGGATTTGAAACCAGAAACTCCCGGTTTACGTAAAACTCCGCTATGGATTTCCTCTTTTGAATCTCGAGGCTTTGAAAGTTCCAGTATGGAGATGGCAGAGGATGGATCGATCTATATTGGAGGGACTTTCCAAAGTCTTTTAATCTTGTCGGATACCGCTTATGAGATTAGGGAAAGAAACCGTCAAAGTTATCCCAACCATATTATGGTTCAAAAGCATGACCTTAATGGTCAGCGAGAATGGACCGTTTATGCGGAAGGTCAGGCGCGATTAAGAGATTTGATTTTAAGCAAAGATGGTAGCGTTTTGGTCTGCGGGGAGGTTTGGAGTCCTAATCTGGTCTTTGTTTCCGCGAATGGTCAAAGGGATAGTTTATCCAAAAAGGGCGATTTTTCCCATGGGATCTATGTGGCTCGATTGAGCTCGGACGGAGTTTTAATGGCTGCCAACTTTATCAATCCTTTTGGCTATGACAATGCGGAAAGCTTGGTAGAGGATTCCGAGGGTCGCATTGTATTGGGCGGACATCACCTTTATAATGTGGATCAAACCCTGACCCGTAATTGGTTATTAATTCGCTTGTTTCCCGATTTCAATGAAGACTTTATTCTAAGCGGCGATTCCAGCGGTCGTTCATCCATTTCGTCAGTATTGGTGGATTCTCGTGACAATATCTATGCAGGGGGATGGTTTGCTGAACATCTTAAGGTGGATGATAGGGTTTTTGATACGGAATCATCCTATCAGCAAGGGTGGATAGCCAAATTCGAAGAGGATCTTAGTTTGGACTGGATCAATGCAGGCATCAGGGATAAGGACTTGGGTCCATTGGGAATCACCGTTAAGGAAATTCAATTTGATAAACGAAAGCGGGTTTATTTCAGCGGAAATCAATCTTCACGACTAGGCCTGGGTCGATTAAGTCGGCGTGGTAATCTTGATTGGTTTAGTTACTCGCAAGGCCGATCTAACTATTCCTTTGGACTAAATTGGAAAGATGACAGGCGCAAACAGCTGTTGGTATTTGGTCATGGCTATGGCGGCGACTTTTATAATGCGAAAGAGGAGTTGAGCTATTCCTATCAAAGCTCAGGAAGTACGGATGGATTCTTATTGGAGCTCAATCGGAAATCTCGCTTAGGTGAGGGATTAGTTTTTGGAGGTGAAGGAACCGAGTACATTACCGACCTTCGTTGGCTGGAAGGTAAATTGTACATTTTAGGACACAGTTTGGGTGGCCCGGAAGTGGTAATAGGGGATCAGAGATTAAGGAGCGGCAAGGCTAAAATGTGGATTGCGTGTTGGGATTGGCCTTAATCCTTAGGTAGCTTTTTTAAGAAATGGAAGCCTAGAATCTTATAGCCTTTATCAAAATAGAACTTGTGTGAAGGTGCATTGTCTACATAGCTGTTAAGCTCCATAGTTTGATAGTCATTATCCCTGGCCCAGTCTTCGATTACCCTTAGAAATTTCCCGCCCAATCCCTGAGAACGTTTGCTTTCATCGATTATCACATTGTCAATCTCCAATTGCTTCCCTGAATAAAATCGGACCGTAGTCCAAGCACTGCAAATTCCCACCAGTTGCTTTTGATGATAGAGGCCAAAACAGATATAATTATCCATCTGAAACATCTCTTCGAGAAAACCACCAAGTTCACTTATGCTGCGTTCAGGATTGATTTGTTGTCCCAAGGACGCAATTTCATCAATCATAGTCCGGCTTAGAAAGTCAACTCTTACATCTTCATTTTGGTAGATCATTTATAGATTCTTTTATGCCTTTGTTTTAACGACGATACATCCGTGTAAAAGGATCCTAATACAATCATCCTTTTAGTGCATCCTCCTTTTTATGGAACAGTACTACAAGATCAGAAAGATGCGTCCAAATCACTACGGGAACTATAAAAGCAGGCAGCAGGATGAATGGGAAATAGGCAATTCCTCGATTGGGTTGATCAAATGCGAATTGTTGAAAGGGAAGTTCTGCTGACAGGATGCCGTTTACTAGTATGAAACAAACTAGTGCTAAACCCATAAGGTTCCAAATAATTAGAGCTTGCCAGTTTATCCTTTTAAGGTTAATGAGAATCAAAATAATAAGGGCGCTTAGGCCAGCGAGAATGTCAAAGTTTCGGCCACTAAATGTCATCAATTCGGGAACCATTTTGTGCAGGAAAAGCCCATAGAGTACCAGTTCGACTCCAATTCGAACCGAATGTAGGGAAGTGCTAAATTGAATATTTCGATTCTTTAAAAACCATTTTCTGGAACGCGGTAATAATCCAATAACAACAAGAAGCATTGATGGGATTAAGACTAAAGCAAAACGAGGGGGATTGGCCTCGGTGTTCAGGTAAAAGCCTTTATGAGCAAGGATGGAGTGAATTCCACACCACAGCAAAAGTAAGAGGCTGAGTCGCAAGGGTCGATTATTCGCAAAGAAGAAGAAAACCAGACAAAGAAAGAAACTCAACAGGAATAGGGCGTTCACCCAGGTCGGTAAATCCTTTATCATGACTGAAGACTTTTCTGCATCAAGCTCTTTAGTACGCTTAAGTCTATGTCTTCCAGTTTGTTGATGTACAAACATCCCTTGCCCCACTTGCATTTACCAAGCCTGGCCAGGAGTTCGGTCTCAGCGCTAAGGTCAGCCGTGAAATAGATCGTTATTTTGGATTTCCTTGGTGCGAAGCCCAGCTTGAACCATTCGAAATCTTCCTTTCCTCCTTTGCGTCGGTAGCTGAATTTTGCAGAGCCAATCAGGAAATCGGATACCTTCTCATTCCCCCATATTCTGGCAGATTCACCAGTAACATCTTCTATAAGTTCGAGTAGCTGCTGACCTTCAACCTGGCGCTTTTTACTATCCAGGCTTTCCAGATAAGCATTCACATCCCGATCGGTTTCTTTGGTTACTAGTCCGGCCATCATCTTAAGATTGAAGCCTAAAGGTATTCAATCCCAAGGAAGTAGACTTTTTCCTCTATTTCGCCTAAGCTAAGAATTCACCTAAGTTCAGATCTGAGTCTTGTGCAAGGGTAATTTTTAGGCCAGGAGTCCGTGCCATCTCTCGTTTTATAGCAAACTGTGCTCCTTCATTTTGAGCCCAACTGCGACGAGCTATGCCATTGTTGACATCAAATAACAACATGCTCTCTAAGCGCCGATCAGCTTCAGAACTGCCATCGAGCAGCATTCCAAAGCCGCCATTGATTACTTCTCCCCAACCAACGCCGCCGCCATTGTGAATGCTCACCCAGGTAGCTCCCCGGAAACCATCACCTATTACGTTCTGTATGGCCATGTCTGCCGTAAAACGAGAACCATCATAGATATTTGAGGTCTCTCGATAAGGAGAGTCCGTTCCGCTCACATCATGGTGATCACGACCCAGCACTACGGGTCCAATTTTTCCTTCTTTTATTGCCTTATTGAAGGCTTTAGCAATTTTAATTCTTCCTTCACTATCGGCATACAGGATTCGGGCTTGCGATCCTACCACCATTTTGTTTTCACCTGCAGCTTTAATCCAGCGGATGTTGTCCTCCATCTGCTGACGAATTTCTTCGGGAGCAGTTTCCGCCAATTTAGCAAGGACATCCGTTGCTAACTGATCTGTTACTTCTAAGTCTTCTGATTTACCACTGGCGCAAACCCAACGGAAAGGACCAAAGCCATAATCGAAGCACATGGGTCCCATAATATCTTGTACGTAGCTGGGGTATTTGAATTCTCTGCCGATGCTGGGATGGGGATTCATTACATCCGCCCCTGCTCGACTTGCCTCAAGTAAAAAAGCATTCCCATAATCGAAGAAATAGGTGCCTTTTGCGGTGTGTTTGTTTACCGCGTCTGCATGGCGGCGAAGGCTCTCCTGCACCAGATCGTGAAATTGATCTGGGTCATTCGCCATCATATCATTGGCTTCTTCAAATTCAAGTTGCACCGGATAATATCCCCCAGCCCAGGGATTGTGCAATGAAGTTTGATCCGAGCCTAAGTCCACATAAATACCCGCCTCATAAAAAGCTTCCCAAACATCAACTACATTCCCTTCATATGCGATGGATACAGTTTCCTTAGATGCTTGAGCCCGCTTTACTCGATTAGTGAGATCATTAATTTCAGAGATCAGTTCGTCTACCCAGCCTTGTTCATGGCGCTTGCGACTAGCGGCAGGATTTACTTCGGCAGTAACGCTAATACATCCGGCAATATTTCCAGCCTTGGGTTGCGCCCCGCTCATGCCGCCTAAACCAGCGGTAACGAAGAGTGCTCCATCTTTGGGTTTTGCGCCCACTTTCCGCAATGCATTGAGCACGGTAATAGTGGTTCCATGAACGATTCCCTGTGGTCCGATATACATGTAAGAACCCGCGGTCATTTGACCATATTGGCTAACTCCCAGTGCATTGAATTTTTCCCAGTCATCAGGTTTTGAATAGTTTGGTATAACCATGCCATTGGTAACCACCACTCGTGGAGCGTCAGGATGAGAAGGGAACAAGCCCATTGGGTGACCGCTGTACATATGAAGGCTTTGATGCTCATCCATTTCACTTAGATATTGCATCGTTAAGAGATACTGCGCCCAGTTTTGAAATACAGCTCCATTTCCTCCATAGGTGATCAATTCTTGAGGATGCTGAGCTACGGCTGGGTCTAGATTATTTTGGATCATCAGCATTATTGCCGCTGCTTGTGGGGTTTTAGCAGGGTAGTCTTCAATCGGTCGGGCATACATATCGTATTCCGGTTCAAAGCGATACATGTAAATACGACCGAATTCTTTAAGCTCCTGAGCAAATTCTGCCGCTAGTTCCTGATGCCATTTTGCTGGGAAATAACGCAGGGCATTTCTTAAGGCTAACTCCTTTTCCTCTGCACTAAGAATATCCTTGCGCTTAGGAGCATGACTTAAATTCGGCCTTGGGCTTTTTGGCGCTGGAAGTTCAGTGGGTATTCCGCCACGAATGGCAGCTTTAAAGTCGATGGCGCTTTGAATCATTTCTTGCGTTTAAAAGTTCCGGTGGCTTTATCAAAACCATAAGGGCAATGTTTACAACCACTCTGGCAGCAATAACCTCTTTTAAGGTGATACTGTTTCGTAAAAACAATAAAACCCTCTTCGGAATAATAGTAGTCTCCCGCTTCGAGATTAGGCATTGCTGAAATTTCCGCAAAATTACGATCTCAGAGAGAGCCGCTCCAAGCATGCATTGATTAATTTTGGAATGCTTTAGGCGCAAGGGGGAAGGGAGCGTTTAGAGACTTTGTATATGAGAAGACTGCAATGGGCGGAGTACGCCAGAGTTCTACGAGAGAACACTTTGCATCAAGAGAATTTTGAATCTGCTAACGATTTATTTCTAGCCGAATATCGCGGCTTTTTTGACGAACCGGGACTAGGACGCATTGATCTCAGTTCGGTGCGTGGTATAGGGCATTACACCATAAAAAAGACAAAAGCTCAATTAAGTGATACCATTGAGCTGGAAATGAAACTTAATGAGCCCCTCTTTACAGTGGGTTTTATCTTTTCGGGTTCCTTTGTTTTTTATGATGAGGAATATGAGAGGGGCACTCGGGTGGAAGCACCTTCGGTGGTGGTGTATCGCCAAAATCGATCGGTGAGTTATCAAAGAATTCATCCGGAGGAGACTTATGAAACTTTGAATATCTCCTTTAATGATCAGGTCTTGCAACGAATACTGCACAAGTATAAAGGAAGCACCGGCATTGCGGATCGATTAAACAAGGAACCTCTAATTGCAATTCGCCCCGAGGATGAATACCTTGGAGCTTTCTTTGACAAACTCAATATTATTCCGCTAGACAAGGATGTACACAATCTATTTCTAGCAGAAAGCCTGGTTCTAAAAATCCTGAATAAGACTATGCTGCTTTTAAATCGTGATTTAAACCAACTTAGTCAAGAGGGCTCACTTTATGATGTCCTGATCTGGATGAGAAATAATCTGCACAAGCGTATTAGCCTAACGCGATTAGCAAGGGAATTTGAAGTGAGTCCGAGATGGTTGCAAAGACGTTTTAAGGAAGAATTGCATTCGAGTTTTAGTGATTACTTAAGGGATATGCGATTGCAAAAAGCTTATGACTTGCTAACCAATAATGACCAGGAATTGAGTGTGCGAGAGGTTTGTTTAGAAGTGGGTTACTCCAGTAGTCAAACCTTTTCGGCCAACTTTAGAAAACGATTCAATGCATCGCCAAAACAGGTGATGAGTATTAATCATTGATGGAGATTGCAATAGATACTGCTCAAAGCAGAGAGGAGTTTTTACTCGAGCATCATGGAGTAAGGATTTTTATAAAGCGCGATGATTTAATTCATCCAGATATTAGTGGTAACAAGTGGCGCAAGCTTAAGTATCATCTTCAAGACTTTTATTCGGGCTCTTATCAACAGATTCTCAGTTTTGGTGGAGCGTTTAGTAATCATTTGGCCGCTTTAGCCGCTCTTGGTAAGATCACGGGCATTCCAACTTATGCCATGGTTCGCGGGGACGAAGCAGGAGATAGTCCTACCTTGGATTTCTGTACAAGAATGGGGATGGAGTGGGAAGGAATCTCCAGGAAGGATTACCAGCTGAAAGATAATCCGGAGTTTCTGCAAGGTCTTAAGGATTTACGGCCAGGTCTTTATATTATTCCGGAAGGGGGTAAAGGAGCGGCAGCTTTAAGGGGATGTGCTGAGATTGTAGATGAACTTGTTAATCAATACGATGGCATTGCTCTCGCCGCGGGAACCGGTACTACAGCTGCTGGTCTTCTGGCAAATTCCCTAAGTCCCCAAATTTTCCTTTACTCGGCCTTGAAGGGCGGGAGTTTCCATAAATCTGCGATCGCAAAATACCTGGATGAATATCAGGCTCATTATGGGCTTGGATCCCTTCCGGCAGATTGGCTTAATCGCAAACTGATCTTAAGGACCGACTATCATTTTGGCGGTTTTGCTAAAATAAATTCTGATTTAGTGCGCTTTATGAATCGCTTCTATGAGCAACACGGATTAAAACTAGACCCTGTTTATACCTCCAAATTGTTGTTTGGATTGTTGAAAGATATTGAGGAAGGACTATTTAAGGCAGGAAGTCGAATTCTAGTTTTGCATAGTGGCGGATTACAAGGTGTCGCGGGAATGAATAAACGACTGGCTAAAAATGGCCAGGAATTGATCGCTTATGAATAAGGCATTAGCATTTACCCTTTTCTTTAGTCTTTATCTGTCTTATGCTCAAGCTCAGAATAAAGTTGAGCTGTATATCGAAGATTGGTATGAGGTGGCCCAATCAGAAATGTTGGAGCATGGCATTCCGGCAAGCATCACTTTAGCTCAGGGAATTTTGGAGTCTGCAAGTGGTGAAAGCGAATTGGCTAAGAAGTCAAATAATCATTTTGGAATAAAGTGTCATCGCGACTGGGATGGAGAGAAAGTCTACTACGATGATGATGAGGACAACGAGTGTTTTCGCAAGTATGATAATGCCAAAGAGAGTTTCCATGACCATTCCCTCTTCCTTAAGAACCGCAGTCGCTATGCATATCTCTTTGAATTGAAATCAAACGATTACAAATCCTGGGCAAAGGGCTTGAAAAAGGCCGGCTATGCAACCAATCCAAAGTATGACGATTTACTAATTGATCTGATAGAGCGCTATGATCTGCACAAATATGATGTAAGAGGGGTAGTAAGGCGCAGCCCTCCTAAGGTAGAGCCGGACCCTGATGCTCTCATCGTTCAGGAAACTGCGAATAAGGTTGATTATGTGTTGGCACGTGAAGGAGATAGCTATGAGCTACTAGCCCTCTCCCTGGGGAAACGAACTACGGATCTGCTTAAGTACAACGAATTGCGTTACGATGCGGAATTAGAACCTGGGCAGGTGGTCTACTTACAACCTAAAAAGAAAAGAGCGGCGCGGGAGAATCGCTATTATACCGTGGTGGAGGGAGATGATATGTACTCCATTTCTCAAAAATTCGCTATCCGATTGGATAAACTTTACCAGCGAAATGAGATTTTGGTGGGAGAACAACCCCGACCAGGTACACGGCTGGAATTGCGCTAATCAGCTATTTTAGAGCATTCTAATGAATCCGAAGGTAGATCAATATTTCCTGGAGGGATGCGGGCGCTGCGAACTCTATCAAAGTCCGGAATGCAAGGTTCATCGTTGGCCAGAGCAGTTGCGAGCTTTGAGAGCAATTCTCCTGGACACTGAATTGCAAGAAGAAGTCAAATGGTCTGTTCCTGTTTATACCTATAATGGAAAGAATGTGGTCATCCTTTCGGCCCTGAAGGATTTTGTTTCACTAAGCTTTTTTAAAGGCTCCTTAATTCAAGATGAGGTGGGCCTCTTGCATTTTGCGGGTCCAAATAGTCGCATTGCCAAAATGCTAAAGATTAAGGAGAATGATTCCATTCTGGAACTGGAACTGGCGATTCGCAACTTCATCCAACAGGCAATTTCCCTGGAGATAGAAGGAGTAGAAGTAGAGAAATCCCCTCCCCAGACCGAACCCTATCCAGATGAGTTGAAAGACGCATTCGCAGAAGACCTAGGATTTGAAAAGGCCTTTAAAGCTTTAACTCCAGGGCGTCAAAGAGGATATCTCAAAAATATTAATGGCGCCAAACAATCTGCAACCCGGAGATCCAGAATAGAAAAGTGGAAACCAAAAATTCTCCTGGGCAAAGGGATGATGGATCGATAGAAAAGGAGTCTGTTAATTAAGTATTTTCACTTCTAAATACCTAATATGCTCTACATTCTTGCGGGCCTCGGACTTCTATTCATCATTTTGGCTTTTGTGATTAATGAAAGCAATGCCCACTACTTGCTTTCCGGATATAACACAATGTCGAGCGAAGAGCAAAAAAGCTTTAACCTAAAAGATTACCTCGCTCATTTCAAACGATTTCATATCCTTCTTGGAGTCTCCTTCACTTTATTCGGTTTAGCAGTTTTATATATACTTGGTGCAAATGCGGCAGGAATCTTTTTGGGAGTATACCCAATATTAGCCTATATCTATTTCATCTATTCCGCTAAGAAGTATCAAAGTCCGAGTATGGCTAAAAAGAACAATTGGGCTTTAGTAACCCTAGGTATAGTTTTAATCGGAGTCCTTACTCTATTTCTTTTTGGATTTGAAGACGCACGATTAGAGGTTAATGATAAGGGTCTCCAGATCAGTGGTATGTATGGTGTGGAATTAACTTATGATCAGATTCAGTCGATTGAACTGATAGATTCTATTCCCCGGATTTCCCATCGCATGAATGGTTTTTCTTCCGGAGAGGTACATCGAGGGTACTATCGGACTAAGGAAGGAGAGAAGGTGAAATTGTTGGTAAATAGCAGAAAACGTCCGGCCCTTTTAATTGTGCCAAAGTCTGGTCCTCCTGTTTTCTTCGGTACCAGCGATCCTGAATTGGAATCCAAATACGAGCGAATGTTAATGGCACTAAACCCTTAGGGATTAGGTTTTAAGTTTACTTCGATGCAATAGTTCCAAGCATTGTGATCGAGGAATCCCGAGCTGGAATTTGGGACTAAATCATTTTATCACAATTACCTATCAGCGTAACTTGTAACAGATTACGGTCCGATCGCCGCTATAAGTAACGATATTGAGACTTTTATCCCGATTTAAGGAACCCATGTCAAATGGTCCTTGAGCGAAAACCGGGAATCCATCTACCAAATTACCTTCCTGATTAAAGAGCCGAATTTCCTCTGCCTTAGCCGAGAAGGCCGCGGTATAAAATCGGTTGTTCAGAATCATTGCCTTGGGCTTAAGGCTGATATCATCCTCCAGACTTGATTTGAAGGGCATTTTTTCGTCTTTTACAAAGAGCTGCGATCCATTACTAAAGATGTAGCGCCCCTCAAAATAGATGAGATGATCGGCGGGATTTTCCTGATCCAAATAGACTGCATCAACTTTCCCTTCAGGATTAATCACATACATTTTCCCTGAGTTGGATCCGGCTATAAGCTCAGACTCTTTTAAGGTTTCACCTGCTTTAAGGTAGAAACTGCTTTTTAGTTCTTCGATCTTTTGTTCAACCTTAAAACGTTCTTCTCCTTTCCGGTTTAGCTGGTATAGTTTTCCTGAAGAACTTAGACAAACAATGATGTCTTTCCCGGCCACGCTAAAAAACTGTGGCTCACTAACTATATCAGCATCAGCTTCCTCGAACTTCCAGCCTTTTACCTCTTTACCTTCAACATCATAGTTGTACAGCATCTTACCGCAGGGTACTACCAATCGATAATTGCGCGCTTGATCATAGTTAAACACTCCTACTGGTGCAGTTGCTTCTGCTTTCAAATCAATAGGGAATCCCTCCACATTCCGTCCCAAGCGATCCAACACCCACAATTTGTTCTGGGTATTAAATACCATTTGCAATTTGTTGTTTCTAAAGATGTCGATCTGGCGGATATCTCCAATGATTGGCCCGTCTAAGGCCTGCTGCCAATACACCTCGCCCTTACGTGAAATCAGATAAAGATTGTGCTCTTCATCTTGAAGGGCGATATCCAGTTTCTGGTTATTGTGATTGCGTAAAAATTGCGGTTCTCTCACCGGTTGCCCTTCCAATTGTACGGTCCACTGCCTTACAATTTTCTCCTCGATAGGTTTCTCTTCCCGTATCATGGCAGAAACAAAGCTGCGGTCTTTGCCTGCTTTTAGTTGAAGAATTCCCCAACGAAGATTTTGCAGACTGTCTTGTAAACTTTCCAGTTCTTCCGCCACTTCCTTTTGTAAGGCGTTTTTCTGATTGGGGAGCCATTCGGGGATGCCGTAAAGAACCTGAATATGAGCCTTACCACTTAATTGGCTACTTAGATTGAGATAGCTATCAGATCGTTCCAGCGTCTTCTGTTCCAGGATATCATTCAGAACTACTTTCAAGGCGGCTAAATCATTGCCTAAAAGCACAAAATCTTCAAGAATAAGATAATAGGGTTGATGAAAAGGTTCAAATGCTGATCCGTATACTCGGGCCATCAGGTTTAGCGCCCCTAGCTTACGTATCACATATCCACGGTAACCTTCTATGAAATTGCTATCTGCTAAGCCCTCGAGACTTTGTTCGGCCAATTCTTGATCGCGAATATTGAAATAAGCAAAATCATAGGCTTGCCCTTGTACCCTTCCGGCTTGAAATACACCCATCTCAGAGTCAATGATTCCATTGAGGAGTTCAGGAGCATTAGCGGGCAATTTTTTGAGAATTTCTTGGTAGTTATCTAGTCGACCGGCTGCTTCCAGATAGTTTTTCCTTGCACGGTCATACTGAGCAATGTTTCCTACGCTAAAATGTATCCAGGAAGCAATGTTTACCGGAATCAGTTTAGTGGCCTGGATGGCTTCGCTCCGCAAATCTGAAAGCACCTGAGGAAACCACGCCTTATCTGAAGAATGCTGTAGCAGGCCGGTTGCAATCAGGTCATGCTTTTCGCTTTCCATATCCAGAAGGACCCAATCACCCATATCTGCCATAAACTCAAAACTACTTTTACTGGCCGCACCTAAATAGCTTGGCCATTCATTTAAGTTTAGATATAGGTTGAGGGGGCTGCGGGTATTTCGGCTTTCACGTATGCGGCTCAGACCGATGAAGTCCGAAATTTCATTGGGGCTGGTTTTTCTGCGAATGGCGGATTCAATGCTGATTCGATCACTGCTAATTAGATAATAATCCTCCTTATGATGCAGGAAGATCTTCTTTTCAGCGTCAATATTGAGTTGATAAATCTTTTCGCCCGCATATTCCAGTTGGTCGAGGTCTTTGAGGGACTCAAATTGTTTTTGAAAATTCGGATTCTCGTTAATCACATACAGAATCCAGTTATAGCGGTTCGCCCCAGCTAAAACAGTTGCTAAATAGGTTCCGGATTCCGGATTTAGATCTCCCCCTAATTCGGAACCCAAGAAATTCATAGACGATTCAAATTCACGAAGGGCTTCAAACTCATTGAGAATCTTTAAAACCTGAGACTGGTCCTTTTTTCTGATGAGTTCATCATAGTCATTCAGCTCTGCCAGCCAAACGGTATTCGGCGGGAGCAGGCTTTCAATTTTTGTGACGGATTTAGGCTCGTTTTTACAAGCCTGAAGAATAAGTAGAGAGAGTAAGAGTAGTAAATGTTTGCGGAACATAAATTCCAAGCTTTGCGCAAAAATAAGGCTTCTATTCCAGCTTTAATTTCAGTTGTGGTGGCAGTAGGGTAAAGCTCATACGATGCCATGGACTAGCGCCATGTTTCTGGATAGCAAGTCGATGCTTTTTTGTTGGGTAACCTTTGTTTTTATCCCAATCGTATTGCGGATAGTCAAGTGCCAAGGCGGCCATCTTTTCATCGCGATGAGTCTTAGCCAGAATTGATGCGGCTGCTATGGATTTAAAACGACCGTCGCCTTTTATCTCGCAACTATGCGGGATGTTTGTGTAGGGACGAAAACGATTACCATCAATTAAAAGAAACTCAGGTTTAATGCTTAATTGATCTATCGCGCGATGCATGGCTAAAAAGGAAGCTTGTAAGATGTTTATTTGATCAATTTCCTCGGCTGATACAGAAGCTACTGACCAGGCCAGTGCTTTTTCCTCGATGAACTCCCGCATTTCTTTTCGCTGGTGTTCACTGAGCTTTTTAGAGTCATCCAGGAGCGCATGCCTCAAGCCTGGTTTTAGAATAACCGCTGCGGCATAAACCGGACCGGCAAGGCAGCCTCTACCCGCCTCATCACAACCAGCTTCCAATTGGCCCTTTAACTTGAAATTCTTAAGTCTAGCCATTGTCAAGGGCTTTAAGAATACTGCTCCACATTAGGGTAGCGGAGCGATTCCAGGAAAACTTCAATTTCTGTTTACGACCTTGCTCTATAAGGCTTTGTCTCAAATCCAGGTCTTCAATCAGGTGCATCGCTTTAGCAATAGAATCAGCATCTCTGGAATCTACATATAGTGCTGCTTCTCCTGCTACTTCTGGCATAGCCGTATTATTCGCACAAATGACCGGGCAATCACAAGAAAAGGCTTCGAGAATCGGTATGCCAAATCCTTCAAAATGAGAGACCATGCATAGGGCGGTCGCAGAAGCTAAGACCCGTGATAATTCAAGATCAGTTAGACGACCTGTGAAAATGATATCTTCTTTGTAAGGATTGTTTTGGAAAGCCTCTTCAAGTTCCTTGGTCCAAAGCATTTTCTCCCCAACAATCAGCAGCTTTTTTCGGCCTTCTGATGAGCGATAATGTTGATAAGCGAGCATCAAACCCTCAAGGTTCTTACGAGGATTTAAAGCACCGAGATGAAGAAAATAATCCTCGCCATGGGCGTATTGCTTCTGCACTTCAACTTGGAGGGGAAGAGCCAGGGGTTTGAGATAATTACCACTGGCATTAGGAACCACATCGATTTTATCGAGCTTAAGCTTATAGGTCTTATGTAAATCTTGTTTGCAGTACTCTGAGACCGTAACTAATCTATTTGCTCTTTGGGCAAATTTTGGATAATACTTGCGCATATAACCGCCTGCAACCGGATCGAGGTTTTGGGGTTGATGCTCATAGTTTAAATCGTGTATTACGCTGATGGAACGCGTTTTTCCGTAGAGCGGGATCATTCCGTCTGGCGAGATAAAAAGGTCAATTTTCTCCTTGCGTAGAAAACGTGGTAGCGACCATTGAAACCATAGATGCCAAAGCACAGGATGGCGAGTAGGAGGGAAGATTACCTTCGTTTTAATCCTCTCATCATAAATGAAATCCGAATGATAGGGGCGGTCAAAAATGAAGTACCAGTCTACTTCCGGATGGTCTTTTACCAAACGCTGAAAGATTTCGGCAGTAAAATGGCCTATTCCTTCCAGTCGGTCCTTTAAAAGTAGCCTGGTGTTTACCGCAATCTTCACCGGACAAAGATAGAGCCTGCGGGTTTGTTTATCTTCGCAAGGCCCAAAGCTTATGCAAAAGAAATTCGTAGGCAGCCTGATTTTGCTGCTTTTTGTCAATTTTTTAATAAAACCTATCTGGATTTACGGGATCGACCTGCAAGTACAAAATCAGGTGGGTGCAGATGCTTACGGTCTCTACTTTTCGGTTCTGGGTTTCCTGATCATCTTTAACATAATGCTAGATATGGGTTTGGCCCATTATAGCAATCGGGAAATTGCTAGTGACTCCCAGCTTTTAGCAAGGCACTTTTCAGAAATATTTCTCATTAAGGTTTTATTGGCCCTGGTCTATTTCATCGTTGCCATCGGTTTGGGTTATTTTCTAGGTTATTGGAGCATGGGTCCCAAGATTTTGCTTTGGCTTAGTCTTTCTCAGGTCTTTGCCTCGGCGCTCTATTTTTTAAGATCACATTTGGCAGGCTTGCATCTCTTTCGTTGGGATGCGCTATTTAGCGTACTCGACAAGAGTTTGTTAATTGTTTTGATAGGGTACATCATCTATTTCTCCCAAACGGAAATTGACATCGTCACTTTTGCGGCCTTACAGGCTCTAGCCTATGGACTGACCTCCCTTTTAGCCCTTAGCATTATTCTGATTAAGGTTCCCTATTTCAAGCCTCATTTGCGTTGGGTGAAGTTTAAGAAGCGCTTGGGAGACAGTTTTCCTTATGCTTTAATGATCTTTTTAATGTCCCTTTATACGCGTGTAGATTCTGTGATGCTGCAGCAAATTGTTGGAAATACAGAAGCCGGTATTTACGCTCAGGCTTTTCGCTTATTGGATACTTTGAACCAGCCGGCTTATCTCTTTTCGGTTCTGTTGTTGCCCATGTTTGCTACGATTTTTTCTCGGAAAGAATCGGTTTCCGAACTGGCAAAGTTGGCTTTTGTAATGGTCTACGTAATGACTTTAAGTATCAGTTTAGCCGGGTTTTATGAATCGGATGAATTAATGAACTTCTTGTACGTAAAGCATGGAGAAGTGAGTAGCGGCTTATTGCAGATCTTACTCTTTTCATCCCTGGCATTTGGTGCGAGTTATGTTTTTGGGACCCTACTAACCGCAAGGGGCGACCTTCGCCAGTTGAATTATATTGCCCTGGGTGGCTTTATTTTGAATATCCTGCTGAATTTAATTCTAATCCCTGCTTATGGTGCTCAAGGCGCGGCAATCGCCACAGTCGCGACTCAAGGTTTGAGCGCTGTACTACAGTTCAGACTTAGTTTCCGTTTCGCTAAACTGGCCTGGCGTCGAGGTTTTTTTCTTCGCTTCTCGGGCTATTCCATCCAGGCATTGCTGCTTGCCTGGGGTTTAAGTTTGATAAAGCTTGATTGGTATTGGTCACTACTCTTGATCATTATAGGTGTATCCGGATCGGCAATGCTTTGGAATTTACTTCCATGGCGTCAAGCAATGGATTTACTGAAGGCTCGTTTAAAGGAGCGAAACCGAGCCTAATATTTCTATTTTTGCCCGCCTAAAAGTCTAATACATGGAAGGTTCCAAAGCTGAACAGGATCGCGTATTTGATTCTACCAATTTGATCGTTTACCTCTATAATTGGCGTTTACCGCTGATTATTGTTTCACTGGTGGCCGGGATCCTCGCCGCCATTTTTAGTGGACCAAAATTTATCGATCCGCTTTATGAATCAACGGTTACCGTATTCCCATCTACCACCAACTCTCTTTCAAAAGCCTTACTGCCTCAAAAGTTTGCTTCCAGAGGTCAGGATATCCTAGAATTTGGAAAAGAGGAAGAAGCAGAGCAATTGCTTCAAATTTTGAATACCGATGAAATTCGGGATAGCGTCATCCATAAGTATGGACTTATGGAGCACTATGGGATAGACGCAAGTGGTAAGTATGCGAAGACCGAACTTTATAAAACCTTTTCGAGTAACATCTCCTTCCGTCGCACTGAGTTTATGAGTGTGGAGATCAATGTGCTGGATACCGACCCAGATACTGCGGCTATGATAGCGAATGATATCGTGGTGCTACTCGATATGGTGAAAGACCGTATTCAAAGGGAGCGTGCTCAGCAGGGATTGAAGATTATTGAAGGGGAGTATCTCGCCTTAAAAAGGGAGCTAGAGGCTTTGGAAGACTCTTTGACTTTACTTCGCTATAAAGGAGTTCATGACTACGAGGCCCAATCTTCAGTTTTGAATGAGCAGTTGGCCACTGCAATTATTGAAGATGCCAAGTCTTCTGCCATCCGCACTATCGAGCAAAAGCTGGATACCCTGGCGAAGTACGGCGGAGCCTATGTTTCTATACGAGATGAATTGGTTTATCTGAAAGAAGAGGTGGTAAAACTAAAAACTGCCTATGATCAGGCTAAGGTTGATGTAGCACAAAGCCTCCCTGCTACATTTAAGGTGAATAATGCTTATCCGGCCGAGAAAAAGAAATACCCGATTCGCTGGCTGGTGGTTGCTTTAAGTATGCTAGGTGCTTTTACGGCTACTTTGATTGCCATCTTAATCTGGGATACGATCCGCAATTCTCGCCAAAGAGCCTAAAGCTTGTCAGGGATTCGCATCCATAAGGAGGACCGCCCTGTTTACCTAACCGGGCTTATTGTCGCGGTGCTGAATATCGGACTCATTATTGCCGAACAGTATTGGGCCTTGTTATTACCGGTGGCCTTGCTTGTCGTTACCATGACTTTTCTGGCTTTGGATAAGGTGCTCTACTTTGTGATTTTCAGTACGCCTCTTAGTATTTTTTATCTACACCCGACTTTAAAGATTGGTTTCACATTACCCACTGAGCCCTTACTCTTTGGTATAATGTTGATCTTTTTTGCCAAGGTTATTTACAAAGGGAATTTTGATCTTAAGATTGTAAAGCATCCAGTTTCCCTGGTCATTTTGGGAATGGTCTTTTGGATGTTCGTTACTACTCTTACCTCCCAATTGCCCTGGATTAGTACTAAGTATCTTATTGCTAGAATTTGGTTTGTTTCGGTCTTCTTCTATTTAATGACCAAGTTGTTTCATCAGCGCAAGCGAACCTATCTCTTCTTTTGGCTCTACATGCTTCCCTTGGCGGCGGTAGTGATTTATACTATTGTAGTGCACGCTCAATGGGGATTCACTAAGGATGCTTCGGTCTGGGTGATGTTTCCCTTTTTTAAGGAGCACACTTCTTATGGAGCGGTTTTGGCGCTTTATATCCCAATCGCGGTGGCATTTACCTTCTTTATTAAATGGGATTTGAACCGGAAGTTTTTGGCCGGAACAGTGCTTCTCATTTTGCTTGCCGGTGTGGTGCTCTCTTATACTAGAGCAGCCTGGGTCAGTTTAGTGGCTGCTGGTTTTGCGGGATTCTTAATCTGGATCCGCTTGAGAAAGGAGATTTTTTATCTAATGGTGCTGGGTTTCATCGGAACCCTCTTCTATTTTCAAGACGATATAATGAAGCGTTTCGAAAAGAATGATAGTACCAGTAGCGATGATTTAAGTGAGCATGTGGAGTCTATCTCCAATATCTCCACCGATGCTTCGAATATGGAGCGGATTAACCGATGGAAATCAGCCTTTAGGATGTATGGCGAAAGACCTGTTTTTGGTCATGGACCTGGTACCTATATGTTCCTTTATGCTCCTTATCAAAAGCCCCATGAAAAGACCATCATCTCTACCAACGCTGGGGATATGGGAAATGCTCATAGCGAGTATATTGGGCCCTTGGCAGAAAGCGGGACCCTGGGTTTAGTCTTCGTATTGCTTCTGGTTTATCTAACCATCCGGACTGGAATGAGAGCTTACTATAAGCAGGAGAATGATACCTTAAGAGCATTGGCCCTGGCAGCTTTAATTGGTCTGATCACTTACTGGACCCATGGTTTTCTGAACAACTTTTTAGATATGGATAAAGCCACATTACCGGTTTGGGGCTTTACAGCTTTTCTGGTTTACCTCGACGTATACGGTTCAGATTCAAGTGAATCCGAGGTCTGATTTTTACTTCCGTTAACATAGATAGCTTTTTGTTTAAGATCTGAAATTAACTAAGTGTTAAGCGCAGGGCTTGTTAATTAAAGTTTTTTTAACACTTTTGGTATTGGATAACCAATAAATTAAAGCTATGCGAACAACCAAAGCGGTGCTAACGCTCTTGTTAGCACTATGCGTGCATGTGGGCTATTCCCAGTCGCGCACTGTTACGGGAACCGTCAAGGGACCTGGTGGGGAGCCAATTCCCGGAGCCTCCGTAATCGAAAAGGGAACTAAAAATGGAACAGCTACCGATGCTTCAGGTAATTACTCCATTTCTGTTTCCGGTCCTAAATCTGTTCTTGTTATAACTTCATTGGGCTTCGCAACCCAGGAACGTGAAGTTGGATCAAACACCACCTTAAACATTTTCATGAAAGAATCTAACGAGCAGTTAGATGAGGTAGTTGTTACCGGTCAGGGTGTTGGGGTAAGTCGAAAAAGAATTTCGACTACAGTTTCTTCAATTGACTCTAAGGAGTTGAAGAAGTCTCCCGCCATGCAACTTGATCAATTGATTCAGTCTAAACTTCCTAATGCTCAAATTAAACTGAGCTCAGGTCAGCCTGGTACGGCCTCCATAATCCGTTCTCGTGGTCCGGTATCTGCAAATACCAACACCACACCGGTAATTATGATTGATGGCGTACGAGTGGATAATCTGAATTCTAACCCTCAATTAGGATTGAATACCGGTGGTGCTCAATCCTCTGCGATCGCTGATATCCCAATGGAGGATATCGATCGTATTGAGTACATCCCTGGTGGAGCGGCTACGACACTATATGGTGCTGATGCTGCAAATGGGGTATTACAGATTTTCACTAAAAGAGGAAAGGCAGGTAAAGCCAGTGTTTTCTTTGAAACTCAGCTTGGTCAAATGGTGGGTACTGAAGATTTCCTTCGTTGGGATCGCACGGCTGAAGCCATCTTTGAGCCCGGATTTGTGCAGAACTATCGATTAGGTTTTTCCGGTGGTACGGATGCCTTCAACTACAGTTTCTCAGGATCGCTGTATCAAGATGATGGTTTCAACGCAGTGAACGAGCAAGTACGTCGCAACTTCCGAACTACGGTTGCAGCAAGGGTAAGCAACAGATTGCGTTATTCCGCTTCTCTGGCTTATTCAAATTCAGAGTTTACTCGTGATTACAACGCAAACACCAGTTTCTCTCGCTTTGGTAACCTTGAAGGAGGTTCTTACGGTGATTTGGACTCCTTAACCGATCAGGAGTTTGAAGAATTAAAGGAGCAGCTTCAGGATGAGGCCGACGTAACAAGCATTACTGAGAGAGTAAATCGCTTCAATGTTGCCAATAACTTTACCTATGATGTTAATGAGAAGGTAATTGTATCTCTGGACTTTGGTTTGGATAGCAGAACTTCTAAGCAGCAGGAATTAGGTACTAATGCCATGCAGATTACCAAAGGGGCATTCCCCGATGGGACTACCGATCAAGGTTACATCGATGTGAGTTCCAGGAATTTCCTGGTATTAAGTGCTAATTTAAATACTGCCTATACTGAGAGAGTAGGAGACTTTGATTTCATTACTACCATTGGTGGGCAAATGTTTAGGGAAAATGATTACCAGACTTTGATTAATGCCACTGGGGTGCCTGATGGTTCTGAGTCGGTAAATAATTCCGCCGATCAGAGTGTTCAGGATTTCTACAATACTGTTACCTCCTTCGGTTTATACTGGGCAGAAAACATCGGTTGGAAAGACAAACTATTCTTAGATCTTGGTTTAAGATTCGATGGTAACACTGCATTTGGTGAAGAGATCGGTCTAATTCCACTTATCAAGGTAGGTGGTTCTTATGTGATTTCGGATGAGAAGTTCTTCCGCAATTTGATTTCCAAGGATTATGTAACGCTTTTCAAATTGAGAGCTAACTATGGTCAGGCTACCTTGTTCCCAACTCCATTTGCAAATGACCTGACCTTTGCGCTTAATCCATACAACGGCTTGCAATCATTTGCATTCGACAACCCAGGTAATCCTGAGTTGCAATCAGAAATCTCAAATACCACTGAGTATGGATTTGATATGGGGCTCTTTAAGCGAGTAACCCTAAGCTTCACTTACTATAATACAGTTACGGAGGGAGCACTATTTACTCCACCTCAGGCACCTTCTTCCGGTCAGGAAGCCCAGGAAAACAACGTTGGTGAAATTGAGAATACCGGTTATGAGATCGCTATGGGTGTTAATATCCTTAATAGCGAGAAGCATAATTTGAATATGCGCGTTTCCTACAACTACAATGAAAACAATGTATTGAGTACTGGTGGGGCCCCTGAATTCGTAGTAGGTGGTTTTACTTTCCTTGGTGCTTGGGTTGATGAAGGTCAGCCATTAGGTTACCTACGTGGTGCGCGAGTAGTATCTGATGGTCAAGGTGGATATGAAGTAGAGCGAAATGCCTATCTAGGAAATACATTCTCTCCTACTTTCGGAACCTTTGGTTTAGATTACACCTGGAATAACAAGTTGAGTGTTTTCCTTAATGGAGACTATCAATTTGGTGGTCAGGGTGTTAATGTAGATGATGTACTTCGCTATTTCGGTGGAGTAGAAGATGCCGATCGGATTCCTCAAGAAGTTACCGATGCAGGTATCACTTCATTCTTTGACTTAGCCGGATTTTGGGTAGAAGATGCAGATTACATTAAGATTCGTACCATCGGAGCTGAGTATAATTTCGGAAGCCTTTTGGATAATCGTATTAAGAACCTTCGTTTGGGTTTCACGGTACAGAATCCATTTAACTGGGTAAGCTCTAGTTTCGATCCCGATGTAACGGGTTCAGGTATTCGTACCCAAGGTCGATTTGCCGGTGGTGGTTTCGCTTTCGGAACCGAGTCCGCTCCTCGTATATACCTGGCAACTTTACGTGTTAACCTATAATTTGAAGCAAGATGAAAAAGTTACTTAATAAGATTTCTATCGCAGCCGCTTCAGTTTTAGTTTTAGTGGGTTGTGAGGCAGTAGATCCAACTAATGTGGTTAACCCTAACCTTTCTGAGGACGCCTTAGTGGGTCAGCCAAATTCAGCCCAGAGTTGGTTGAACGGTCTTGAACGTCAATTAGCAATAGCAGCCAATAACAATTTGATCGTTGCTGAAATTGCATCCGATAACTATGTAAATACTCAAACCTTCTTCAATCAGTTTGTAGATGTTTTGAATTTCGATTATCAGGATGATGATGTGGATGATTCTCAATTCCATATTGCACGAATTCGGGAAATGGCCCTTTTCGGCTTGGATCGTATCGGTCCTAATGATGCGAACTACAATGCTGAAATTCGTGCTGAGTATGAGTTCTTCGCGGGACTCTCGCACCTATGGGCGGCAATGTATTACACGGATTTACCGGGTGAAGCCGGAGGTCCGGTATTGAGTCGTGATGCGCATTTAGATGCCGCCATCAATTACTTTAATGCCTCTGATGCATCAAATCCCAACACTTCATCTAAGATGGGCTTAGCCAGAGCTTATTACCTGAAGGGTGATGCAACGAATGCAGTGAACAGTGCAAATGCAGCTATTGCCGCTGAGCCAGACTTCCTTCGTGTGATTGTATTTGATCCACAGAATAGTCGGGGAAATAGCAATAGTGTTAATTACACTGTGAATTCATTGCAAGATGCGATCTATGATCGGGGAACGTTTGATGATTTGCAGCCTCTACCCAAACTGGATTTTCTTGATCCAAAGTTTGCGGTTGTATCTGCAAATACGGATTCTGATATACCTCTATTAAAGATTGAGGAAGCCCATCTAATTATTGCTGAAGCAGCTAATGCTAGCGGTAATGATCCTGGTGCAGAAGCGGCTTTGAACGATCTGTTTACCGTGGTTGCCAGTCGCCCTACACGCTCTATAAATGATGCAGCAGAGGATCGTACCGAACGAAATCCAGGAAGTCGTCCAGACAGTACTGATGTTACGGTTGATGGTAGAGCAGGATTGGTCTTGGCTCGTAAATCAGCTAGCGTTACTATTCCATCCGTATCCGGAACCTCTTATGATGGAACCATGGTTGCTGGTCTTACCGGCGATAATATGCTCGAAGCGATCTATAATATTCGTCAAGAGGTATTTATCGCTGAAGGTATTCGAATGATGGACATGGGATTAACCCTGGTTGTATCGCAAAATGAGCAGCTGTTAAATGATAATGTAACAACTGCCAATACCCTAGCCGATATTCCGCCATTTTTCAATGCCATCGCTACTGAGATCGATGCCATTAATTACGATGACGTCGCACGTACATGTACTTTAGTGCATGACGTTACATCCATTATCGTAGCCAATAAGGCTTCAGATTATGTATGTCCATTCCATTAAGAATTGGTGATCCATAAATAAGAAAGCCCCGACCATTTGGTCGGGGCTTTTTATTTTACAGATTTATTTTATTCTTTTAATTCCAATCGATTGATGATTTCCGGCAGTAGCCTTAAGGATGCCAGTTCGCGATGTCTTTTACGTACTTCATCAGCGGGATATCCAAAATATATCTTACCCCCTTCCAGGGACTTCGCGATTCCGGATTGGGCTAATACTGAAGCTTTCGCACCTATGGTAACATTAGCTGCAACACCGACCTGACCCCAAAGGGTAACTTCATCTTCAATTTGACAACAACCAGCAACTCCAACTTGTGCAGCGAGGAGGCATTTCTTACCAATTATTGTGTCGTGGCCTATCTGCACGCCATTGTCCAATTTAGTTCCTTCACCAATTCGAGTGATGGCACTTACGCCGCGATCGATAGTACAGGATGCGCCAATTTCCACATCATCCTCTAAAACAACTGTTCCTCCGCTTAATAAGCGATCATAACCTTCAGGGCGCTTTTTGTAGTAAAAGGCATGCGAACCTATTACTGCATTGGCATGAATGTGAACCCGATCGCCGATCTCACAATGATCATAAATACTAACATTGGAGTGTATGACACAATCTCTTCCAATTTTCACTCCTGCTCCAATAAAACATCCCGGTTGAATGATGGTGCCTTCACCAATTTCAGCATCCGGTGAAATGGAAGCCTGCGCTGCCTGAAATGGATAATACTCTTGAGTGAGCTTATTGAAATCTCTAAAGGGGTCTTCAGAGACCAGTATGCCTTTACCGGAAGGAACTGCTACTTCCTGGTTTATGATGATAGTAGTTGCCGCCGACTCCAGAGCCGTTTGATAGTATTTTGGATGATCAACAAAGACCAAATCCCCGGGCCTTACTCTATGAATCTCATTAAAGCCATAGGTGAGGTGATCCGCATCTCCTCGATAGCCGCATTCTAAAAAATCAGCTAGTTCCGAAAGCTTAAGCGGTTTGGGAAATTCCATTATTCGCCTTTGTAGCGTTCCTTATAATCTCCGCTTGCCGTATCAATAACCACCTTTTCTCCTTGACTGATAAAAAGGGGAACACGAATCTCTGCGCCGGTTTCTACGGTGGCAGGTTTCAAAGTGTTGGTGGCAGTGTCGCCCTTGATTCCCGGTTCGGTGTAGGTGATTTCCAATGCCACCTTTTGGGGAAGCTCGCAGACCAAGGGACGATCTTCATCAGCGTGAAACAAAACCTGGCATTCCATTCCTTCTTTTAGGAATTGTGGAGCATTAATTAGTTCTTTGGGAATTGTAATCTGGTTGAAATCATCCATATTCATGAAATGCCAACCACTAGGGTCTTCGTACAGATACTGATAATTACGATTCTCGATGCGAATAATCTCTAACTTGGATCCTGAAGGGAAGGTATTGTCGATCACTCTACCAGTGTCCAGGTTACGTAATTTGGTTCTTACAAAAGCGGGACCTTTACCTGGTTTTACATGAAGGAATTCTATTATCTGATGAGGTGCACCATTGAAGGTGATGCATAATCCATTCCTGATATCTGAAGTATCTGCCATCTTTTTTGATTTTGAGCAAAAGTATTAAAGCCTATTGATAATCGGTGATCCGCAATTCACGCTCACAAAGAAATCCTTCGTCCTCGTTGTAGTTCGTGCCGATCAACAAGGTACGCTGATCAAGCTCAGCTTCCAGTAGCTCTCGAAACCATTGTGATCCGGCTCGATCGAGATTTGAAGTAGGTTCGTCCAGAATGATCAAGTCGGCATCACTAAATAAGGCCAGGCATAAACGTAAACGTTGCTTCATGCCCGAACTTAAATTGCGAATCCTTTTATGGGCCGCATCCTTCAATAGAGCCTGTTCCAGGACATCTACCGGACTGAAATTGGTTTTAAAGTTCCTAAAACTCGCCGCCTTTTTTAGAAAGTCTAATACTTGAAGCTCTTCAATTAATTCGAGGTAGGGCGCGGAGTAAGCAATACGCAGCGCAGCATTTTGTAGCGAGATTTTTTCTCCTTGAGAGCGATGCTCAATTTCTCCCTGGCTGAGGCTTAGGGCACCGAATGCAGTCTTTAGGAAGGTAGACTTTCCACTTCCATTTCCGCCGAGCACTGCCCAACGACTGCCTTTTTCAATGTGTAAATCCAGGTTTTTAAAAACTACCTGACCGGGAAATTGGCGTCCGGCTTGCCGGAAGAAGATTTCCATATTATTCTAATCGGAAACCTTTCATAATCCCGGTTTGTGAACTACGAATAAAAGTGAGGATATCATCGCGGTCCTGAGTCGCTTCAAAGTCGGCTTCAATAATTGATAAGGCCTGACTCACATTGTAATTCTTCTGGAAAAGGATGCGGTAAATATTCTGGACCTCGTTGATTTGCTCATTGCTGTAACCCCTTCTGCGCAAGCCAATCGAATTGATGCCTGCATAAGAGATGGGTTCTTTAGCTGCTTTTACAAAGGGAGGAACATCTTTTCGCACCAGCGACCCACCACCCACGAAGGCATGAGTGCCAATCTTGGCAAATTGCTGAACTGCACTTAAACCGCCAATAATGGCCCAGTCATTAACCTCCACATGGCCTGCAAGAAGAACACCATTTACCACTATACAATTCTCCCCAATAATACAGTCATGAGCTACGTGAGCTGTGGCCATAATCAAGCTATTTGCTCCAATTATAGTCTTTCCGAGGGCTTTGGTTCCGCGGTTAACCGTAACAAATTCACGGATTGTAACATTGTTACCAATTTCCACGGTACTATCCTCGCCCTCAAACTTTAGGTCTTGAGGTATAGCAGAGATCACTGCACCGGGAAAGATTCTACAATTCTTTCCAATGCGTGCACCTTCCATGATGGTTACATTTGAACCAATCCAGGTCCCTTCTTCAATCACCACATTTTTATGAATTGTGGTAAAAGGTTCTATTACCACCGTAGGAGCGATTTTCGCGCTAGGGTGGACGTATGCTAATGGTTGATTCATTCTTTGTTTCTTTCTTTTACGATCTGCGCCATCATATCAGCTTCGCAAACCAGGGTAGTTCCCACATATGCTTTGCCGGTCATTTTTACGATACCGCGGCGAATGGGTTCGTTCATAACCAATTTGAAGATTAAAGTATCTCCAGGAACTACTTGTTTCTTGAAACGTACATTGTCAATCTTCAGGAAATAGGTGAGATAGTTTTCGGGATCCGGTACGGTACTTAAAGCCAAAATACCACCAGCTTGTGCCATTGCTTCAACTTGCAGTACTCCTGGCATAACGGGTGCTCCAGGAAAATGACCTTCAAAGAAGGGTTCATTCATTGTTACACTCTTTACTGCTACTACGTGTTCTGAGCTAATTTCCATCACCTTGTCCACAAGTAGAAATGGAGGCCGGTGCGGCAGAATGTTCATGATCTCCGTTACATTGTGAACCGGAGTCTGGTTTGGATCGTAAACCGGAATTTCGGCTTTCTGCATGTTTTCTTTCATGACTTTAGCTAACAATTTGGCAAATGAGGTATTGGCTTTATGGCCGGGTTTGGTTGCAATTATTTTTCCTTTAATCGGAGCTCCCAGTAATCTAAGATCACCAATTACATCCAGTAATTTATGCCGAGCTGCTTCATTACTGAAATGTAGATCAAGGTTGTCCAGAATCCCATTAGGTTTCACTGAGACCTGATCTTTTTTAAAGGCCGCTTTCAGTTTTTCCAGTTTCTCAGGTGATAATTCCTGATCCACATAGACGATAGCATTATTTAGATCTCCACCTCTGATTAACCCATGGTCGAGTAGTAATTCCAATTCGTGCAGGAAACTAAAAGTGCGACAAGGGGCAATTTCAGTTTTGAAGTCGCTCATCTTTTGGAGCTGGGCGTTTTGACTACCTAATACTTTCGTACCATAGTCCACCATTACCGATACTTCATAAGAATCAGCCGGTACAGCAATTAACTCCACATCATCCTTTTCATCAAAGAACCTCAAAGTTTCCTTTACTTCAAAGTATCTGCGCGGAGCATCCTGTTCCTTATGGCCAGCTTTTTCCAAAGCCTCAACGAAAGGGAGACTGCTTCCATCCATAATGGGCATTTCGGGGCCATTAACTTCAATAAGGCAATTGTCAATCTCCAATCCGGTAAGGGCGGCTAAAACATGCTCTACTGTGCTTACCGAAGCAGAGCCTAATTCTAAGGTGGTTCCTCTTTCAGTATGTGTTACATATTTGGCCAGAGCTGGGATGATGGGTTGGTTTTCCAGGTCAACCCTCTTAAAGCACACGCCAAAATCAGCTTCTGCGGGATGAAAATGCAAGCTCACTTCTGCTCCGGTATGTAAACCACTACCGGAAATTTTGGTGCTTTGGGCTAAGGTATGTTGTTGGTTGCTCATTAACCTTTGATACTTTTTTGCAGGTCCCTTACAATTTTAGGGAGTTTGCGGAAATATACGTAGGACTTCTGGTAATCTGAAGCGCCGAAAGCCGGGCTACCCATGATCACCTTGTCGTCCTCAATATTATTCATGATTCCGCTTTGCGCGGCAATTTTAACCCGATCTCCGATTTTCAGATGTCCGGAAATCCCAACCTGGCCACCTATCATGCAGTTGGCTCCGATTTTAGTTGATCCAGCTACACCAGCCTGGGCAGCGATCACGGTATGAGCGCCAATTTCTACATTGTGCCCAATCTGAATAAGGTTGTCGAGTTTAACTCCTTCTCTGATAATAGTTGATCCCAAAGTGGCGCGATCAACCGTAGTGTTTGCGCCTATTTCCACTCCATCCTCAAGGATCACATTACCAATCTGTGGAACTTTTGCGTATTCCGATCCTTTTGGCGCAAATCCAAAGCCATCAGCGCCGAGAATAACACCACTGTGAAGGCTTACATTATTGCCGATTTTGGATTCCCGGTATATGTGAACCCCACTTTGGATAAGGCAATGATCACCAATGGTAGTATTACTGCCTATCACACAATTGCCGTAAATCTTGGTTCCGTCTCCAATTTTCACGCCGGCGGCAATTTGGGTTCCTGGGCCTATATAAACTCCTGATCCCAGCGAAGCACTTGAGTGGATTATGGCGTGAGAATCAATTCCTTGTTCTTGATATTGAGCGCTATTGTAAGCTTCCAGAAGCTTGGCGAATGCTCCATAAGCATCAGGTACGCGAATCAATGTCGCGCGTATCTCCTTTTCCGCCTGGAAATCTTCCCCGACAATCACCACCGAAGCGGGTGTTTCATAAATGAATGGGGTATATTGAGGATTGGCTAAAAAACTTAACGTTCCAGATTTACCGTCATCAATTTTACTCAGATTGTTTACCCTCACCTCCGGGTCGCCTTCAACACTGCCCTGCAGCATATCGGCAATCTGTTGCGCGCTGAATTCCATTGCGCCAAAAGTACAAATAATGCCCCTTAAGAATCGAGTAAGGATTTAGGACTAAAAAGGAAGTGTTTTACCACTGGTTTGGCCAGGGCGCTAATGTTTAATTGATCTGCCGCTTCTGTAATATCAATGAGGCTTCCATCCTTATACAAAAGGTTAATTCTATCCTTCTCAGGACTGTAGGCATTGTTGCTAATCTCTTGTTGGAAAATAAGATAGCGTGCATCATTTTCGGATATACCGTATTTCGAAGTCGCAGCTATGCGGAGTTCATTTAATTGCTCTTCCGACCAGGGTTCTTCCTGCATCCGTACTCCAAGAAGGTTTCGATCCAAAACTCGGTTACAGAGCATCGCTAAGGTAGCATCCTCGCTACGCCGCCATTCTTTGATGGCCGCCATAATATCACTGTCATCTAACTCAGCATACAGAGCAATAAGCTCTTTTTGTGATTCTGGGAGGGTACTATTCAAGAATGGGCGTAAAACAGAGGGCATTTGCATTTCCTCATGATAGATTAATCTTGCCCGTTTTAGAATCTGGATTAAAAGGTATTCAGCTCCCAACACGGTTTTATGCAGGTAAACCTGCCAATACATTAGACGGCGGGCCACAATAAATTTTTCTACGCTGTATATTCCTTTGGAATCAACTACAATTTGATCCTCGGCTACATTAAGCATCGTGATCAACCGCTCTGAATTTATTTGACCCTCGGTTACCCCGGTATAGAAGCAATCTCTCCGAAGGTAATCCAGTCGGTCCATATCTAGCTGCGAGCTGATCAATTGATGCAGGAATTGCTTAGGATGTCGATCCATGAAAACATCGATCCCCATCTGTAAGCGACCTTTAAAGTGAGAGTTCAATTCTTCCATGAATGCCAGGGAAAGGGATTCATGGTCAATACCAGGAACAATAGAGTTTTCCAGGGCATGAGAAAATGGACCGTGGCCTATATCATGCAGCAGAATTGCGATAGTTACCGCTTCCTCTTCCTCTGCACTGATTTCATGACCCTTATGCCTCAATATGTTCACTGCCTTTTGCATTAAGTGCATAGCACCAAGGGCGTGATGAAAGCGGGTATGATAGGCACCGGGATATACGAGGTAGGTAAGTCCGAGTTGAGTTATTCGCCTAAGACGTTGGAAATAAGGGTGCTCAATCAAGTCAAAAATTAATGGACTTGGAATCGTAATGAAGCCGTAAATCGGATCGTTAAGTATCTTAAGCTTATTGGTACGCCTCAAAATCGTAAACTTGTTGGGCTGCGTAAATCGAAAACGAAAATATGGACAATATTCAAATACTGTGGGTTGACGATGAGATTGATCTCCTCAAACCACATATTCTTTTCCTTGAAGCGAAAGGTTATCAGGTAGACACCGCAAATAATGGTTCGGATGCCCTGGAAATGGTCGAGGAAAAACGCTATCAAATGGTTTTTCTGGACGAGAATATGCCAGGGATGGATGGCCTTGAAACCCTGCAAAGAATCAAAGAGCAATTTTCAACCCTCCCGGTAGTGATGATCACGAAAAGTGAGGAGGAAAGCATTATGGAAGATGCCATTGGCTCACAGATCAGTGATTACCTGATAAAGCCTGTTAATCCCAACCAGATCTTACTCACTTTAAAGAAGCATCTGGAGAATCGTCGCTTGGTGAATGAAAAAACCACCAGCAATTATCAGCAGGAGTTCCGTCAATTGGCTATGGACTTATCCATGGTGCGCGACTTCGAAGGTTGGGAATCTCTTTTTAAACGCTTAACCTATTGGGAATTGGAATTAGACAAGCTTGAGGATGAAAGCTTAAATGAAATTCTTCGCTCTCAGAAGAACGAAGCGAATGCTCAGTTTTTCCGATTTGTACAAAGCAATTATGAAGGTTGGTTTAGCGATACTGATGAAGCCCCGGTAATGAGTCATACCCTGGTAAAAGATTGGGTTCGTCCAAGCTTGGTAGAGGGGAAGCCTTTTTTTCTGGTGGTAATTGATAATCTGCGTTATGATCAATGGAAGGTAATTCAGCCAGAAGTTGAGAAGTATTTCCGAATCGAGGAGGATAAAACCTATTGGAGTATTCTACCTTCAGCTACTCAGTTTGCCCGGAACTCCCTTTTTGCAGGATTGATGCCATCTGAAATTAAAAAGCGCTTTCCTGATAAGTGGGTGGAGGATAATGAGGAGGACGAAGGCAAGAATAACTACGAAGAAGATTTCTTCGCTGACAATCTCCAACGCTTGGGTTTTGGAAGCATTAATATGGGCTATGAGAAAGTTACCAATCACAATTATGGTAAAAAGCTGGCGGACAATCTCAGTAATTTGATGAGCAATGATGTAAACGTCCTTGTTTACAATTTTGTAGATATGCTAAGCCATGCTAAAACGGATATGAAAGTGATCCGTGAATTGGCTGATAATGACAAAGCCTATCGTTCCCTTACACTGAGTTGGTTCCGAAATTCACCTCTCCTGGACATGCTTCGTCAATTAGCAGAAAAGGACATCCCGGTTTTACTAACCACTGATCATGGTACTATAAATGTTATTGATCCCACCAAAGTGGTTGGCGATCGATCTCTGAATACCAACTTGCGTTATAAGAGTGGAAGAGGCATGACCTTTCAGGCAAAGGATGTGCTGGAAATCAAAGATCCTGAGAGGGTACACTTGCCAAAACAGAACATCAATACGGCATATATTTTTGCCAAAGAAGATCTGTTTTTTGCCTATCCCAACAATTTCAATCACTACGTTAAGTACTACCGGAACACCTATCAACATGGCGGGGTTTCCCTCGAAGAGATGATTATTCCCTTCGTTAGTTTAAGTCCAAAATAAAGACAGCCTCTCTTAAGGTTGAATGCTATTTTTGCGGCATGGATGAGTTCCATTTCGATTTGAAATCCTTGGATCAGTTGCCCCAATTAGCAAAGGAGCTGCTGGTTCATCTTAAGGAACCAGTGGTTCTCTTTAAAGGAGATTTAGGAGCGGGAAAAACTACCCTGATTAAGGCTCTTTGCAAGGAACTTGGAGTCGATGATGATGTGAGTAGTCCTACCTTTTCATTGGTAAATGAGTACAAAGGTCTTAAAGGGGAGAATGTCTTCCATTTTGATTGGTATCGCATCGATGATGAATCGGAGGCGCTGGATATCGGTTGGGATGACTATCTCGATAGAGGAGACTATCTCTTCATAGAGTGGCCTGAAAAAATTCGTAATTTAATACCCGATCAATTTGCCTTAATCCAGATTGATATTCTATCCGCCGAAAGGCGCAGGATTCGATTAAGCCACCATACATGAGTAAACCCGAATTTCTAAGTTTTTCCTCCTCAGAATTAATGCCTCAGGAAGAGGTGTTGGAAGTACAAAAATCAAGGCAAAACCTGCAAATTGGAATTCCGGCTGAGACCTGTCTGCAGGAAAAACGAATGCCCTTAACTCCCGATGCCGTGCAGCTTTTAACCGAACATGGTCATGAGCTCATTATTGAAACCGAGGCTGGCAAGGATGCCAACTATGGGGATCAGGATTATGCCAATGCCGGAGCGAAGATTGTGTATTCTGCTAAGGAGGTATTTGAGGCAGACATGATCATCAAGGTGGAGCCACCCAGCATGGAGGAGATTGAGTTGATGAAGAAAGGGCAAACTCTTATCTCGGCTTTGCAACTAAAAACCCGCAGCAAGAAATATTTTAAAGCACTGATGAAAAAGGGGGTAACTGCCCTTTGCTTTGAGAATATCGAGGATGATGACGGTATCATTCCTGTGGTGCGGAGCATGAGTGAAATTGCGGGTAATACCTCGATTCTAATTGCGGCCGAGTACCTCAGTAATGCCAATAATGGTAAAGGTTTTTTACTTGGGGGAGTATCTGGGGTTCCACCTACAGAAGTGGTGATAATCGGTGCTGGTACTGTCGGAACCTTTGCAGCCCGAACCGCTCTTGGTTTGGGGGCGAATGTGAAAGTCTTTGATAAGTCCCTTTCCAAGTTGCGTCGTTTGCAATCGCAGCTGAACAATATTCCGATTTACACCTGTGTGATCCAGCCGAAGATTCTAGATAAGGCTTTGAAACGTTGCGATGTTGCAATTGGCGCTATTCGCTCAGAATCTGGACGAACCCCTTGTGTGGTAACTGATGAAATGGTGCGCAATATGAAAGCCGGTTCAGTGGTCGTTGATGTGAGCATTGATCAGGGCGGTTGTTTCGAAACCAGTGATCTTACTAGTCATGCAGAACCGGTTTTTAGGAAATATGATATCATCCACTATTGCGTGCCTAATATTGCTTCTCGTGTTAGCCGTACCGCTTCATTTTCATTAAGCAATATCATGGCTCCAATACTACTGTCAATTGGAGAAACAGGTGGAATGGACGAGATGCTTCACTTGCATCGTCATGTGCGGAAAGGCCTCTATCTCTACAAAGGTAACCTTACGGTAAAGTCGATTGGTGAGTGGTTTGATCTCCCTTATGCTGAGAGTGATCTTCTATTTGATTAATTTCTTAACCTTCGATTTTACCTTACTAAGAACCCCTTGGCTGGATTGATCAGGGATCGCCACAATATCCGCTTCATATTGATTCATATTGAAACGGGCTAGCTTTTCGGCCCTTTCCTCCTGACCAGGGAAGAAGAATAGGGCCCAGTTCTGACCATTAGGGTGAGGCCAATTGCAAGGAATCATTTTTAATCCACAGAGGTCCCAGGCCCATTCCTTGATGGATGAAGGTTTGTAGTTCACGCAGCCCGGGTATACCCATTCATTGCCCTCATAATCATCCTTACCCCAAATAAAAGTTGCCAGAAAGAGTCCGTCGGTATTCAAACTTTGACAAATCTCCTTGAGGCAGGCCTTTACCTGATCTGCAGTAGCATGGGAGAAGATGCTTTGAGCGATGGCGAAATCGAACCTCTCATTAAAGGCATTGAGTTCGAACCTCTCATTGTTGAGAAAAACCGGTCTTTTGATATCTATCAGGTTTTGACCAATTTCCTTGTTGATTGCTTCTTCAATCAACCATTGATTAGGTTCTAAGCCGTAATAGTTTCCTTTATCCAGGTAGGGGATCAGAAGCTTGCCAACTCTTAGGGAACCGCAGCCTATATCGCATAGCTTGTGATGTGCCCTTAAACCTGCTGCTGTAAGCAATGTAAATTGCAAAGCTCCCAGGAGATCATACTTTAAAGGTGGTCCGACAAAAGCTTTATAATGCTTATCGCCTGCTTCCAGTTTTTCAGGATCCGACATTTTCGAGGATATCTTTGGTAAAGGTCTGAAAAAATGGATGTCCATTCTACCTTTGTCACCTTTGAATACAAGCTATGCGCATCGGAAGAAAACTACTCTACTATTTTGCAGGGGTACTACTGGGTACCTTAATTGTATTTTTCCTTTTTGGAGATCGGGATATCCAGTGTAGCTATTTTCCGAATGACAGGGTTCTTTATGACCTGCGAAAAAAGGAGTTGAAGCTAGCTTATCCAGCTTTAGCTGAAGATTCAACCGGGATTGGATTTGCCCTAGAGCGAGCATCCGTAGATTTCAGTTTCAAGGATACTAATACTGAAGGATGTCGGATTTACCGTTTGGAATTTGAAGAAGCCAGGAAGGTGTTTATGGTAGAAAACTGTGATTCTATTGCTACCATTGTCGATATTCAGGAATGGGCTAACAACTAATTCAATCCGCGACGACGCATTTCTTTTTTAATCAGGTCGAGTTCCCTTCCTGTTTGCCCGGATGCACTACTGTTTTCTTCGGCGCGACGAATTAGGTAGGGAAGGGTTTCCTTTACTGGCCCAAAGGGTAAGTACTTCACCACATTATAGCCCTCCTTCGCCAAATTAAAGCTAAGATTGTCGCTCATTCCATAAAGTTGACTGAACCAAATTCTATGATCGTCTCGCTCCAAATTTTGTTCATCAACCAGGGATGCTAATAGTCGCGCGCTTTCTTCATTATGGCTTCCTGCTACCACCATCGCCCTTTCCAAGTTGCTGGTCATAAGCTTTAGAGCATTATTATAATGCTGATCGCTATCAGCCTTGGTTTCATTTATTGGGTCTAGATAGTTTTTGGCCGCGGCACGTTCTCTTTCCTTTTCCATATATGCACCGCGAACCAATTTAGCTCCATAAAAAAAGCTTCCCTTCTCCGCTCTGCTAAGAGAGTCCTTTAGAAAATCAAGGCGGTCTTTACGATACATCTGGAGGGTGTTCAGTACGACCACTCGTTTTTGGTTGTACTTTATCATCATTTGCGTGGCGAGATCATCGATGGCATCCTGAATCCAGCTTTCCTCTGCATCGATCATAACGTACAGACCAGTACTTTCCGCTGCGGCGCATATCTCATCTACTCGATTTTTCACCCTTTGCCAAGCCTCTTGTTCGCTTGAGCTTAAAGCTTTTCCCGCACTAATTTTTTCCATGAGTTGAAAAGAAGCAACTCCCGTCATCTTAAACACCCCGAAGGGAAGCCCTTCGTTGTTTGCTGAAAAATGGATGGATTCGAGAATCTCTTCTTTGCATGCGTCGAAATCCTTTTCGCTGGACTTTCCTTCTACCGCAAAATCGAGCAAGGCATGTACTTTTTGCTCTTTCAGTTTACTTATTATGGCCTCACATTCCTGAATAGTCTCTCCTCCCACGAATTGATCGTAAACTGTGCTTTTCACCAATCCCTTTATGGGTAAACCAATCGTAAAGGCAAAATTGCTGGCCCACTTACCCATGCCAACTAAACCCGAGTTTGCTACTAAACGAAATAGCCAATAGGCTTTGCGAAGCTGATGGTCCGATTTCAGGATAAAGGCCGTCTTGGTATCGTTGAAGTCGAGCATAAATACTGTTTGAGAGGGCTAATTCCAGGCACGGGCCTTAGTCTGCTTGAGTACCTGAATTAACGCGGCAAATTACAATCTAAAAATCTTTAAAAACAAGATTGCTAATTCCATAATAACCAACCTTTATACACCTTTCGAATTGCCGTGTAGCAATGCTATTTTGCTGCTTACCTTTGTTACCTTGATTATGGATTTAAGCCAAATGAATGTCTTTTTTGATTCTGCCGCCTTACAAGGGCTGGAGGAGATTTGTGCTGAGAAATCCTATTCACGAATTGCCCTTCTCTGTGACTCAAATACCCACGAACATTGCTTACCGGATTTTTTGGGTAATTGCCCTTTTCTTCAAATGGAAAAGCTTGAGGTATTGGAGTTGGAGCCTGGGGAAGAAACCAAGTCTTTAGAAGTTTTAGCTCAGTTGTGGGATGCTTTTGGGGCTTTAAACCTGGATCGGAAATCGCTTCTGATTAACCTGGGTGGGGGAGTGATTACTGATATTGGTGGTTTCGCCGCGGCCACTTACATGCGCGGGATTGATTTTGTCAATTTCCCCACTTCTTTATTAGCTATGGTGGATGCCTCAGTCGGAGGTAAGACGGGGATCAACTTCTCTGGTTTCAAGAATCGCATTGGTTCATTTTATGACCCCTTAATGGTGGGAATATGGCCTCAGTTTTTAGAGACATTATCCTCACAGGAATTGCATAGTGGTAAGGCTGAAATGCTTAAGCATGGCTTGATAGCGGATTATGCGCATTTTCAGGATTTGATTTCTGATTCAACTGATTTTCCATCCGTGGAGCTCATCCAAAGGTCAATTGAAATAAAAGCTTCCATAGTCACCAAGGACCAAAAGGAGGGTGGATTAAGGAAGGTCTTGAATTTTGGACACACCATTGGGCATGCATTAGAGTCCTATTTTCAGGAGATAGAGCAGTCCATTAGCCATGGTGAGGCCGTAGCATTGGGAATCTTAGTTGAACTGGATCTTTCATCCCAATACTCAGGACTTAAAGGTGAGGAGGCAGAGACTTTAATTCAACAGATCAGGAATTTGTATCCAATCCCCACAGCTTCTTTGGACTGGGATCGATTACTGGAAATCTTAGCTGGTGATAAAAAGAATGAAAAGGGATCACTCCTATTTGCTCTCCTCGAAGCTCCGGGAAAAGCAGTTTTCGATATCGAAGTAGCTAAAGAGCACTTAGTAAGCAGTCTTAAAAGACAGTTACTATGAACCGCCTTCGACTTTCACACCCTACTGGAATATTAAGAGGAAAACTGAGATTACCTGGTTCTAAAAGTGAAAGTAATCGCCTCCTAATACTGAAAGAATTATTTGCTCCTGATGCCAGGATTGAAGGACTATCTGATAGTCAGGATACGCATTACCTTCAGAAAGCCCTTAAGCTTTACTCTTCTGAAGAGCACTTAGATATTGGTGATGCAGGTACAGCCATGCGTTTTCTCACGGCATTTTTAAGCACTAAAGAAGGGGAGTGGGTGTTGAGCGGTTCAGATCGTATGCATGAACGACCAATTGGAGTATTGGTTGAGGCATTAAGGTCTTTAGGTGCAAGTATTCAGTATCTGGGTGAAGAAGGCTACCCACCACTTCGTATACAAGGTTCTACACTGGAAGGCGGTTTGCTGAAGATTGATGCGGCAGTTTCGAGTCAATTTATTAGTGCCTTAATGATGATCGCCCCTACTTTGAAGCAGGGTTTAGAGATCAAGCTTGAAGGGAGTCCGGTTTCCATGCCCTATCTACAACTCACCGCCAATTTGATGCGTCAAATGGGATTTCCGGTTTTTATTCTTGGTGATGAAATTCGCGTTCCCGCCCATCAAATAGATACCCTTCCCCGAAAATTGAGAGTTGAACCAGATTGGTCTGCGGCTTCTTATTGGTTTGCCATGGCAGTTTTAGCTAAGGAGGCAGAAATCTATCTTCCCGCCTTTAAACAGTATAGTCTCCAGGGCGATTCGATCGTGCAGCAGTATTTTGCACCCTTAGGGGTAGATCAGGTTTTTTTAGGCAGCGGTATTCGAGTGCACAAGGCAGAGCCCTTTCCCGCTCCAAAACAGATTAATCTGATCCATAATCCCGATCTCGCTCAGAGCTTGGTGCCTATCTATACAGCCCTCAATCAGCCCATGCATTTTAGCGGCCTACAAACCTTAAGGATTAAAGAGACCGATCGGATCGGCGCTTTGGCGAAGGAATTGGCGAAGTTCGGTGCAATCATAAGCTCAACTGAGGATACAATAAATACCAGTTCCGGATTCAAGGCTCAATCTGCCCTTATTGATACTTATGGAGATCATCGCATGGCTATGGGTTTAGCTCCATTGGCTCTCCTCGCACCAATAGAGATCAATAATCCGGAGGTAGTATCTAAAAGTTATCCGGGTTTTTGGGAAGATTGTCGGGAGATGGGGTTTGAATGTGTAGGATGTAGAACTTAGAACTTAGAGCGTAGATGTGAGATTTGAGATGTGAGATTTGAGATTTTGCAGGGAGAGAGTAATGAAACGTTGAGGCAAAGATTTAAAACACCCTTTGGAAACATGGTATTCGAATTTAGCAGCCCAACTACTTTCTACCTTCTACTATCTACTATCTACTATCTACTATCTTCTAACTACCAACAGCTTAGTTGGGTTAGAGAATTAAAGAAATTAGAATGGAGAGCTTAGAACGTAGGTTTGAGATGTGAGATTTGAGATATGAGATGTGAGACATGAGATTTGAGATTTTGAGAGGAGAATAATGAAGTTATTGAAGCGTAAATCTAAATCACCTTTTGGAAGAACGGTATCCGTATTCAGCAGTTTCTAGTCCTTCTACTTTCTACTAGCTACTATCTACTAACTACTAACTACTAATTCCCCATTACTTCTTCCTCCGCTTCGCCTTCGGTCTCTGATGTCCATGTTTGAAAGGTTTTCGTTTGCCTTTAAAACTCGGACCTCCGCTTCGCTTTTTGCCGCCACCATCAGGTTTGCCACCGCCTTTTCCGTGATGTACATTTAAGCTTGCAGAGTCCTTTAAGTTGAGCTTATTGGCTTCAAATGCAATGATTTTAGCCATCAACTCTTCTTTGGATAGATTACCCCAAAGCATTTTCATCTCTTCATAGATGCCTTCAGGAATCTGTCCTTTAATACTCTGCTCCAGAATTTGATGCCCCCAGTTTTTTAAGCGCAAGTTGGCAATGTCCTGCACTTCCGGGATTTGCACTTTTTGAAACTTAATCCTAAGGTCGTTTTCAAGCCTTTTAAGTTTTCCGGTATCACGTGGTCCAATCATAGCCAGGGAAATCCCTTTTTTACCGGCACGTGCAGTTCTTCCAGATCGATGAGTGTAGTAGGATGAATCGTCGGGTAGGGCAAAATGGAAAACATGGGTAAGATCATTCACATCAATACCACGCGCGGCAACGTCGGTCGCAATGAGGATTGGAAGTTCATGATTCTTAAAGCGACGCATAACCCGGTCTCGCTGAGTTTGACTCAGATCTCCATGAAGAGCATCGGCAGCATAGCCATCTTTCATAAGCTCCTCCGCAAGGCTCTGAGTATCCAGCTTGGTTCGACAAAAAACTACCGCTCGTATTTCAGGGTCTAAATCAATAAACCTTCTTAAGGCTTGTCCTTTTTGATGATGGCGAACGTGTACCACCTGATGATCGATATTGCGATTGACCGTTTGTTTTTGGTCGATTTTCACCTCTACAGGTTGATACATGTAAGTATCAACAATACGGCGTATTTCCGCGGGCATGGTGGCGGAAAACAGCCAGGTCATCTTTTCTTGCGGAGTATAAGAAAGTATTTCATCCAGGGCTTCTTTGAAACCCATGTTGAGCATCTCATCCGCTTCGTCTAAAACCAGAATCTCCAGAAACCTCAGATTTACAGCCCGACGATTTATAAGATCAATCAAGCGACCGGGAGTCGCGATAATGATATGTTGCGGCTTTTGCAGAGCCTTAATCTGGTTTTGAATGTTGGCTCCACCGTAGACTGTGAGAACATTCAGTTTTTCAAGATACTTACTAAAAAGAGTAAGCTGCTCACCGATTTGTTGGCCCAATTCACGAGTTGGAGCCAGGATTAGAGCTTGAGTTTGGGGAAATTCTGCATCTAAACGTTCAAGAAGGGGCAGGCCAAAAGCTGCTGTTTTGCCAGTACCTGTTTGGGCTAAGCCGATCAGATCACGAGCATCTTCAATTAAGGCAGGGATAGCTTGTGCCTGAATAGGAGAGGGAGTTTCGAAGCCCATTTCCTCAAGGGCACGGAGGGTTGCCGGGGACAGGCCCAGGTCTGCAAAAGAGCTCAATAAGTGCTTGTTAAATTCGCGGCAAAGGTCGCTTAATTATTTGAGATTCTGCGATTAATGCTTAACTGTGTAGCGCACTCCAGCTTTAATTTCTGAGTCGATGTGGTTTTCTGAGGGAGGGATTGGGCAGGAATATCTCCCATTGTAGGCGCAATAGGGATTATAAGCCCGATTGAAATCAATGAGTATCGAATCCCCTTCTGTTTTTTTTAGGTCTAAATACCTTCCTCCTCCATAACTACCAAATCCATTACTCAAATCGGAGAAGGGGAAGAAAAGATGGTCCTTATACATTTTCATCTTCGTGATTCTAAGATTCTCATAAACGGGAATGGCATAAGTGCTATCGAAAAGATTGAAATGCAATATCCCATACTGACGATATTTCGGCTTGCGATCAGTGGTGGTGGGCATTTCGAATGGCTTAGCTTCAGGAGTCAATTCTACTCTAGCCCAAACGATATAATTAGTATCTAAGGGAAACCAATCCAAGCTTCTAAAGTCAAGCCGATCTTGTTTTTCTAGAGGTGATTGAACTGAATCGAGAAACTCGGTATTCTGCTCATGTTGATATTGGTAGTTTACCCATATCAAACTATCCATAAAATTGCTTTGACCCTTAGCACAAAAGCACAAGCTAAGTGCGAATAATAGAATCTTTGAGAACTGCATGCTTCAAAGGTACTTGATTCTGATCGAGCCAAAAATTGTAAATTACAATCACTAACCTGTTTAAAATGAAAAAGAAGAACCTTATCCTATTCTGCTTGGGATTGATTTTTCTGGTAAGCGCTTGCAAAGAAACTCAGTACAGATGGCAGTATTCATCAGCCGAGAACACCAGAGAAAAGCAGCAAGAACTCGAGGGGGTTTCTATAATCAAAGCACATCTCAGGAATGGTGAAGTTTTACTGTTTCCAGGGGATTGGTCGGTAGACACCCTGTATAAAGCTGTGATTGGTTATGCACATCATTTTGATCACAATCGAACCCTGATTGAAAGTAGAGATTTCACCCTCCCAATCGATTCGGTGGTCTTATTTGAGCTTAATGGAGAGATAGAAGCTATTAGCGGTAATTCCTTATTGGCTCCTTTGGCCATAGTAAATACCGCTCTAAGTATTTTTTGTATCACCAACCCAAAAGCCTGCTTTGGATCTTGCCCCACCTTTTACCTTGAGCAGGATGAAGGATTATTTTCATCTCGGGCAGAGGGCTTCTCTAATGCGATCTGCCCTTCTCTAGAGTATGGAGATGTGGATGATTTAAAAGCGGTCAATGTCAAAGATTCTGTCTTTAGTTTGCTAATGAAGAATGAGGCCTATGAGACCCATTTACTACGAAGTATAGAATTATGGGCAGTTCCTAAGAAATCCGATGAGTCTATTTATCAAAGCCGCGATGGTGACTTTTATTCTTGCCAAAATCTAGTCAAACCTCTCAATTCCGAATTGCTCTCTGAAGCGGATTATCAAGAGTATTTTTCTGCTGCTGACGCAAATAACCTTGCTTCAAAGGAGGAGTTGATTTTGGATTTCGGCCTGCAAGAGGCCCTGCAGGATAAAGCTCTGGTTTTGGATTTCAGGCAAAGCTTAATGACGACCTATTTCATTTACTCTGCAATGGCCTATATGGGGGATGAGGTGGCGGACATATTCGCGAAAATGGAAAGACTGGGGGATTTATATGAAACCATGGATAAAGGACTTAAATCTGAGCTGGGAGAATTAGAGGTCTATTTGTGGAATGAGCTTAAAAAAGATTGGGAATTTCAAGGTGCATTTTACGAAACAGGACCCATTGCGATTAACCGCCAGATTTTGGATTTAGCGGACCTTAATAATGCCTATGTGAAAGTCAAGCTGCGCATGAATAGAGGCTTATGGAGGATAGATCGTGCCGCTTTGACCACCATTAAAGCAAAAGTGGAACCGGAGCTTTTTAAGCCTCAATCTTTGATCAAGAATGGATCGCGGTCAAAAGCAGACTTAGTCAAGTTAAATGGAGAAGAATCCCAGCTGATATCGTTTCCCGGAGATGTTTTTCAATTCAATTTTGAATTAAATCCTGACAATGAATACGCTCTCTTTCTTTATGCGAAGGGTTATTATTGGGAGTGGATGCGTGATGAGTGGAAAGGTGAGAAAAATCTCCTAAAACTTCGACAGATGTTTAAGAACCCCGCAAGGTATTTGAGGAGAGAAGCTGCGGCCTACAAAGAGTATGAGAAAAGTATGGAGGACGTTTTTTGGTCTTCCCAGGTGCCTGCAAAAAGTGTAAGCACCCAACCTTAAGCCCAATGTTATGAAGAATAACCTTAAACATATCCTTGGGCTACTACTTTTTTTAGCTCTTCTTAGCTCCTGCCGGTCGCATTACATGATGCCGGATGCCGCAAAGGCTCACGAAAATGTATACGGTAGTTTTATCGAAATAAAAATGACACGGGATGCGATTGTACCAACTGCACGTGGAGAACTCATTGCCGTGGATGATACTGTTCTATATCTACTTAGTGAGGAAGAGGATGAAATTTATCACCTTCACCTTAAAAGGGAGTGGATAACAAATTTCCGCTTGCACCATTACAGGGGCAAACATCCAGTTGCTTTTAACATATTCCTCGGCTTAGTGCCAATAAGCCATGGGGTGATCGCCCCTTTATCCTTGGTTACCAATATTGTAACAATGGGTATTGTTAATGGAAGAATAAAGGATCGCGCAAGCTCCCGAATGGACGAGATTGGTTTTGAGGACCTTTCCCGCTATGCGCGTTTTCCTCAAGGTTTTCCGCCGGGATTGGAATTCTCTGATTTAGAACCAATCCCCAAAGGATACTTTAGGGATTGAGTATAGTTTTAAGCTGGGTTATCGAAGGCCGCACTATTCACAGTTAGTTGCTGAATGTCGCGATCAAATAGGTATAACCCACCTTTATCGTTACCAATAAGGTTAATCTTGTCCAAAATTGTACGAGCTTGAGCTTCCTCTTCTATCTGCTCAGCTACATACCATTGTAGGAAATTGTGGGTGGCATAATCACGCTCTTCCAGTGCGATATGAACAAGTTCATTGATACTTGCAGATACTTTTAATTCATGTTCATAGAGTTCCTGGAACATGTCCTTGAAAGTTCCAAATTCCGCATTTGGAGCATCTAATTGAGGAACCAGAGCATGCCCTCCACGTTCGTTTACGTATTTCACCAACTTTAGCATATGCTGACGCTCTTCATCAGATTGCTCATACATGAAGGAGGCAACGCCTTCTAATCCCTGAACTTCTGCCCAGGAAGCCATCGAAAGGTATACTTGAGAAGAGGCCGCTTCTACGTTGATCTGTTGATTGAGAGCTGAGGTAAGTTTATCTGAAAGCATGAGGTTCTATTTTAATTACGGGTCAAAGATAAGCTCATTACCACTGGTAGCCACATTGAAACTTAAGCTCCCATTGATATTTTCGATTGCCCTGAACTTTTAGATTTACCAGCTTTAATTCCAGAATCCACGGCTTCAATTTCCAGCGCAACAATAATGCATTACGAAGTTGACCGGACCCTAAAGAGGGCAGTGCGAATCCGTAGCGTATATCTGGTTCATAGTCGTAAAACCTCGCGCCATTACTGAGAGCGGTTCTCCAGTTAATTATTAAACTCTTTCTAATCTTGCTTTGCCAATCCTGGCTCAGGAAATACCCTGAAGAGCTATTTGAGTTTAGGTCGGGAATTTGATATTGAATTGCACTGCGCATTTTTAGACTGACAAGAGGCTGAATCCAATAAACAATCCGCAGGGATACTTTGCTTTTTTCAAATGTGCTGAGCTCCAAAAGGCGTCTTTCATCTTCCTCTAAACCCTTTTCATTGAATACCCTTAACCTTAGTTCTGCCTTACTAAGACCTTTTTGAAAGCTATGAATTAGCTGAGCGCTGGAAATTTGCGACGGACCAATCGTCTGGTAACGAGGCCATGAAAAATGTGCATATTCATGTCGTAGTTGGCTTTTGTGAATTCTCGACCATTCTATTTCCAGGAGATTGACTAATCCAGATTCTCCGGATTTACCACTTATAGCCACGGGGTTGTTCCAAAAGCTATTGTACTGAGTCTGGAATCTTCGAATTTGCTGAGCGTAGCGAATCTTGTCGTTTAGGTGCCTTTGCCAGGTAAAGCTAAATGCTGGGTTCAGGTGTTTGTCCCAGGCAATTTCCCCTTTACCGTGAAACCCAGCAATGATGATTTGAAAGTCCAAAGCAAAAGAGACATAGTTTTTCTCAAGAGGATTAAGGCTTTCGTAAAGATTTGCAGATGGAACTAAATTTTGATCGAAGTGATGCCTAAGTATCAAAATGCCACTTCGGAAGTTGAGGCCATTGTACGCTATTCGAAGTGCATTCGAATAGAGTCCTAAACGATCTTTGCGACTTATTTCCAAGTCCGATCTATGATAGCCGCTGGCAACCGGTTTAAAGCTGCTTTTTCCATTGTGAGTTTCTTCTCGGGCATCTAGTTTACGGAAGGAAGTGAAGCTTTGGAGGTTCCAATTTTTCTTCCCTAGCTCTACCGCCAAACCTCGGAAGAAACGATTTTCCTCATTTCCGGCGAAAGGACGGAGACCCTTGGCGTTTCTTGCGAAATTGCTGCCAATAGCTTGCGGATCGAGGGCCATCCCTGACCAAAGACTGATACCTTGTCCATAGTGAAAATGGAAGTCGCCAAGCACTAATTGTTTCAAGAATCCGTGACCCTTATAGCGTAAGAATCCGGAAGTGTGGTCCATTGGATTTATCTCACCCGGATCTTTTTGAATATTTAGGGCAAGATGCATCCCGCTTCTGTTCGCTGCTTCTACTCTTAGTCGACTTTCCAGCGGTGAGCTCCACAAGTCATTCCTATCAGTAGCTTGTTTGAATTGACATCTGAAAAGAATGAGTCCCTGTACTGGATCTGTAAGCGCCTTTGGGCTGAAGTCAGCCTTGATTGGATCTCTACGGAAGTCTAAAATTGGTCTAAGAAGCTTGATTATTTGGGCGTCGAAACCCTTAATCAAAATAAGTTCCTTGTAAGTCAGGATTTCCCCATTGCGCTCTCGATACCGAATAAGATTGTGCGCTTGAAACTCGTTGAGCAAGCCCGTTTCCAGTAGTTCTTGATGATCACAGAAATTGATCGCTATCGGATTGTCAATGAACTCTTGAATTTGGAGGTATAAGCTTTCGGCATGTTCTGGATCACTAACTGATAGAGCAATCCATTCCTGTAGATTGGATTGTGCAGTGGAGAAATAGAATCTAAAGATTAGTACTAAGCAGCATCGACTTACCATCTATAGCCAAGATTTAAAGACTGCTCCAATCCCAGGGCTCGCTTCCATTGAAAGCATATATCTAATATGAAGTTGAGCCACCGTAGGCCTATCCCTGACCGGAAATCCAACTCATTATATAAGAGTAAACCCTGTCTAAGGAACAGGACCTTTTTCACATTGTATTCCAGGGCAAGTGCAAAATTTCCTGGATTATTAACTCCTACCTTTAGCCCGGCCAATAGATTAAATCCCTCGCTTCCAGAATAAATAAACTGACTACGCAAATAGGTTTGATCTACAAGTAAAACGGACCCGGCCCAAGACCATTTATCATTAGGGTGGTAATCCCAAAACACCGAAGCAGAACCATTGTATTTACTATCCTGCTCTACCAAAAAGAGTCGCTTGGCATGTAGGCTGATGGCCAAGCCCAAATTTTTACTCAAAGCCATTCCGTAAGCAGCATGAATCCTGGTGCTTTGATAGTGGTCATTACCAAAATGATCCATCCCGAAGGTCAGGTTTTTCCTTCCATCGCTATAATTATAGCTCAGGTTGGTGCTATTGAGATTAGTGATTTGAAAATTCAATTTCGCTCCCCAGATTAAGTTGCTTGATTTGGGTAGAGCCTGAGCGGGGTTATTCAAGAGGCTTGTGCGGAGATCTAAGCCGCCTAGCGCCTCAGCATGAGCTCCGATTTCCTGGGCATAAGCGGAGTAACTGAGAATTAGTCCTAAAAAATAGAATTTCATGATTTTAAGCTACAGCACTTATTTTCCTTAGAGCAAATGCAAGTGCTTATAAACGCATCAAAAACACTTCGATTAACTTTGCTGTAAAGCAGATGCTCATGTCTCGGCTCCGCCAGCTTCTTTTTTCCGTTTTCATCCTTTGCGCCGCTCTAAGTTTTGGACAGCGTTATGAGTTTGAAAAGATTGGTCTTGAAGAAGGATTACCTACTACGGCAATTAACAATATGGTTGAAGGGCCGGAAGGATTCATATGGATGGCCAGTGAAGGAGCAGGATTGCTACGCTATGATGGCTATCGCTTCGAAAGTTTCTTTCAGGAAAGCTTTCCTCTTATTCTAGAAGTGACCCTAAGCTGGCGTCAAGGAAAGGTCCTCTATATCCGCAACAATCAAAAATTGGCTGAATTTGATGGCGGAAAAACCTTTAAGGAGATTCCAGTGTCGGAATCGGAGATCTTGGATTTTATCGATGTGGAAGGGCGATTGTATCTAGCTGCCGGCAGAGCCCTTTATTATTGGGATGGGGATAGCGCGGTTTTTAAGGCCGATTTACCAGACGACTTTAAGCGATTGACTGTTCTAAATGGAAAGCTATATGCAGCAAGTCGGCACGCCCTTTATGAATGGGAAGAGAATTGGAACTTGATCGACCGTCATCCTCAGGGAATATCATTTATTGAAGGTGAAAAGAACTTCTATCTAGCGGGTGGTGACTTAAAAAGCATCGAAGATTCCGGCTGGCAGGAACTACTAATTGATAGTGTGTATTATGCCACGGCTTCCGATTCGGCGAGTGCTTTCCTGGGATCAGACCGAATAGAGTTAAGAATTGGATCTAAGACTAGTCTGATTCCATATCAGGCCTATTTTACTCGGGATCAGGTTAAGAGAATGAGCTTGCTCAATGGGCAACTTATTATTCATACAACGCAGGGTTTGTTCAAATTGAAAAGCCCGGCTTTGAAACACTATCCAAGAAAACTACCTATTCTTAGCTTAAATAGTAGCAATGGTTCTCTTCTCTTAGGTACTCCACTCGGATTAGAGCGTTGGCCTGATCAGGATAGAATAGAAGTACAAGGCCTAGTGCTGGATTCGAGATGGTGGGGAGACACCTTATTCATTGCAACAGAATCGGGTTTGCTTTTCAGGGAGAAAAAAGCTGATGCGCCACTTCAAAGAAGTCCGGTAGAGGGCTTTGTGTTTACTTTAGTAATAGATAGTGAAGGCTCCTTGTGGGCAGCATCAAGCAGTGGGATTTGGAGTTTAAATCCAGGTGGTGTATGGCGAAGGATTTTATCGGATGAGGACCTCAATTATGCTACAATTTTTGGAAGTCGAAGTACCTCCAACAAACACCTCTGGTTTGCTTCTTACACTCAAGGGATTTGGCGCTATGATGGCGCGGATTGGGCTAATTTGAGAAGTATTGGGGGGATTGCTCTGGACAGCATCGGCATTAGTTCTATGTGCCCTCTTTCCAATTCTCGCATTGCCATTGGCACCCTTAGTAATGGTCTCTATCTTTTGGATTTGGTGAGTAATTCCCATCAGCATTTTTCGTTGAAGGATTTGGAATATGCAGAGGTAAGGGATTTAGCACTTTACGAAGATCAACTCTGGTTAGGAACCAATAAAGGCAGTCTTGCCCTGGAGGATATCCGTCAAAGTAAAAGAGCAGGTGAATCAGCCCAGTTGCATTTTTGGGGAACGCCAGTTAATGGCAATTCATTTAAGATTGAGGGATCGACCTTATATACGGCAGGAGAGCAAGGTCTGTTTGTATTGGACCTGGCAGACCTTGAGCGTGGTTCGGCATTGGGAAATTGCGGTGTGCTACATGCAGATTTCCTTCAAGGCTCGAGCTCCGTGCAATCCAGTTCATTTGCTTATCAGGCCTACAGCGGTTTAAAACAATTAGGAAGATTGGAGCATGACCAGAATTATTTGCGCTTTCGCTATGGAATTAAGGGCCTCTTTTTCCCGCAATTAGTGCAATATCGATACCGCCTAAAGGGACTAACAGAAAACTGGACCTATGCCGGAACGAATCGCGAAGCACTCTTTTCCGATCTGAAGGCAGGGGATTATCACTTTCAGGTAGAGGCCCGTTATCCATGGCAGACCTGGGAGATTCAGGCTGCAGACTACAATTTCAAAATTCAGGAGGCAGTTTGGCGTACCTGGTGGTTCTGGACCATTATTGGCACTATATCCTTGGTTTTAGCCTACATCTTTCTTCAAGATCGTTGGCGCAGGCAAAAGGAGCGTTTAAGTTTGGAAAATGATCTTCTCGAAATGGAGCGTAAAGCACTGCGGTTGCAAATGAACCCTCATTTTATTTTCAATGCTTTAGATAGTATTTCCAGTTTCATTTTTAAGAAGGATCCCAAGATGGCAGTGCGGTACCTGAATAACTTCGCAAAATTGATGAGGTTAACCCTTGAATCATCAATGGAGCATATTCATCCCGTAGAAACAGAGGTTTCGATCCTTAAGAATTACCTTGAACTTGAGAAGCTTCGATTTAGCGGAAAATTTGACTACCAAATTGAACTCGATGAAGAACTAGATTATACCATTGGCCTGCCACCAATGCTGATTCAACCTCATGTGGAAAACGCTATTCTGCACGGATTGAAGCCTAAGGAAGGACCGGGTATGTTAAATCTAAGTTTTGTATTGGATGGTGAGATACTCTGCTGTACCATTGAGGATGACGGAATTGGTCGGGAAAAGGCGCGCGAGCTTCCAAATAAAAAGGCCCATCGCAGTATGGCCACGAAGATTAACAGGGATCGAATTAGCTTATTAAAGAAGTCATTAGATGAGGTGATCGACCTAAAGATCATTGATAAATATAACCAACAAGGAGAGCCTAGTGGAACAAAGGTTATCATAAGGCTCCCCGCACAAGAACTCTAAATTTATGCTCAAAGCAGTATTAATCGACGACGAACAAAATTCACGTGAAGCCCTCGCAGGGAAGTTAGATCTCTTTTGCCCTGAACTTGAGATAGCCGGCCAGGGAGGTACAGTACAGGAAGGACTGGATTTATTGAAGGCTGAGGATGTAGATGTATTATTCCTCGATATTGATCTTGCCGGGGAGAGTGGCTTTGATCTGCTCACTGCCCTTACCGCTGATGAAGAGGCCGAGCAACCTGCGGTTATTTTCATTACCGCTCATGACGAGTTTGCTATTCAGGCTATTAAGTTTAGTGCCCTGGACTACCTGTTAAAGCCAGTAGATCCTGAAGAGTTGGTGAAGGCAGTACGGAAAGTGGAGAGCGAAAAAGGATTGCCGAAGAAAGCAGGAAATTTCAATGTTCTGGTCGAGAATATTCGCCAGGCTTCAGATTCACCCAAGAAGATTGTAATTCCAACCTCAGACGGTATGCATGTGATTCGTCTGAGTGATATAATCCGACTGGAGAGTAGTTCTAATTATACCACCTTCTTTCTTAGTGGTCAGAAGAATTTATTGGCGTCTAAAACGCTTAAGGAGTTTGATATGATGTTAGAGGGATACTCTTTCCTGCGTATCCATAAATCCCATCTGGTCAATGTGAATTACCTAAAAAAGTACGTCCAAACGGATGGAGGTTACCTAATCCTGGAAGATGGTAGTCGAATTCCGGTGGCCAATCGCAAGAAGGAGCAGCTAATGAGCCTGTTGAAAAACCTCTAGGCTCGATTAAGTTTTTCGCGCGAAGCTATAACCTTGGTTTTTAGCCCTTCCTTGTAGTCAATTATATTTTGAAGTATCGAGGCATCGGAGCTACCTACAATTTGTGCCGCAAGAATACCGGCATTTTTTGCTCCATCTAGAGCTACTGTAGCTACTGGAACACCTCCGGGCATTTGAAGTATAGAAAGTACCGAATCCCAACCATCAATGGAATTACGGCTTTTAACTGGCACTCCAATTACCGGAAGAGGACTCAAGGAGGCGACCATTCCCGGTAGATGTGCCGCACCGCCAGCTCCAGCGATGATCACTTTTATTCCGCGCTCATGGGCCGACTTGGCAAAATCGAACATGATTTCCGGCGTACGGTGAGCAGAAACAATATTGACTTCTGCGGAAACGCCCAGTTCTGCTAACACATCCAGCGCTTCTTGCATAACAGGTAAATCACTTTGACTTCCCATGATCACACTTACTATAGCACTCATTGACTGATCACTTTAATTTTTTCCTTTACTATTCTTGCTTTGGCTCTGGCGGCTTCTAGATTGGGATCAATTATAGTAACATGTCCCATCTTCCGAAAGGGTCTGGTTTCCGCCTTACCATATAGATGAACATAAACTCCACTTAAGGCCATTATTTCCTCAATGCCTTCATATAAAACTGGTCCGGTATGTCCTTCTTCACCAACCAGATTTACCATCACTGCAGGTTGAATAGTGTCCGTTGCCCCAAGGGGAAGATCCAGAATTGCTCGGAGGTGCTGTTCAAACTGTGAACTGAGATTTCCCTCTATACTAAGGTGTCCACTATTATGAACTCGGGGAGCAACTTCGTTTATAAGGATAAAGCCTTCTTTGGTGAGGAACATTTCTACAGCCAGGATGCCAACAATTCCCAGCTTTTCGGCTACCATTTGTGCCAATTCCTGGGCCTTTTGACTTATTGATTCTTCAACTTTTCCTGGGCTAAAAACAAATTCTACCAAATTGGCCTCTGGATGAAAATCCATTTCCACAGTAGGAAAACTTCGGCATTCTCCGCTGGCTGATCGCGCTACGACTACCGCTAATTCTTTTTCAAATGGAACCAGACTTTCCGCAAGACAAGGTTCATCGGGCAGGTTTAAAAGGTCTTCCTCTTTGCGAATCATTGCTACCCCCCGGCCATCAAAACCACCGGTACTCTGTTTCCATACAAAGGGAAAAGGAACTTGCTTGGAAAGGATAGCTTCTTTCAGCTCATTCAAATTCTCAAATGCAATAAAATCAGCGGTGGGTATGAAATTTTCCTTGTAGAAGTTTTTCTGCCGGATCTTACTTTGGATAAGTCCGATTATATCGGGTTGAGGATAAACCGCTTTGCCTTCTGCTTCTAACTGCTTAAGAGCTTCTACACTTACATTTTCTATTTCTATGGTGATGACATCGCAGTCCTTACCGAAATTGTAAACGGTGTCATAGTCCTTTAAGGAGCCTATTGTAAATTCATTGCTTCCTAGTCTGCAAGGCGCAAGTGGGCTAGGGTCTAAAACCGATGTACCAATATCCAGTCGGCGAGTCTCTTGAAGAAGCATTTTACCAAGTTGTCCACCGCCAACAATTCCTAATCTAAAATTGGAGGAATAATAGTTTTTCGTGCTCATTTATTTTGTTCCAAAATCCCGACCTCCGCAAGAGGGTGAACCATAAATTGTCTTCTACTTCCCATTTCTTCGCATTTGTAGCGTTTGCGACTCTTAGGCCCCTTTCTAAATATCTTACCATTTAGCTCGAAGAGAGCGCCGGGTTTTAAATCTTCCACAAAGGTACGAGCCTCAGTTGACTCCTGCGGGTCATACTCCTTTAATACTCTTAGCAGTTGATGATCTGTTGCTGAACTCGCATGACCTCTGGCTAGGCTTTCACGAAAGGCTTTTTCCAGCTTAATGGGAAAGATATCGGCATTTAAAAAGGGTGAACTTATCTCCTTAAAGCAAAATTGCCACTCCTTTCCATGTGCTTTTATATTCTTTCCGAATTTATCGAAGGTGACTAAATGAGCATATTCGTGCAACAGGGTTATTAGAAAGGCAAAGGAGTTTAAGTCGCCATTAACACTTATTCGATGTGCTTCATTGGCCTTTGGCATTCGGTAATCACCAAATTTTGTCTTACGCGGCTTACTTATTTTGAGCTGAATAGGATAGCGTTTTAATAAGGGGCGCAGGAGATCAAGACTTCCTTCGGGAAGGTACTTTGCGAGGGTTGCAAAGGCATCGCTCATCGATTCATGGATTTGCCGGGGCAATTACAAGGTTCCAATCCCTTACATGCGTTCAAGCTCAATAAGGCTAGGATGCAGAGCGTAGCAGCGACTTTTAACAAAATGGCTTTTTTCATCATAGAGCTCGCAGCAAAATTACTTTTATTTTCGCGATATGCTTTTTCAGAAGTGGATCCATTCACTCGGTCGCTATATGATCCTTTTAGGCCGAACTTTCCGTAAGCCTGAGAATTTCCGGATGTACTATCAAGCCTTCATGAGGGACCTGGAGTTGCTGGGCCTCAATTCTTTAGGTATTGTTGCGGTTATTTCCATTTTCGTAGGGGCGGTAGTAACGATTCAAACAGCCTTTAATCTGGATGATCCACTAGTACCCGATTATTATATCGCCATTGCCACGCGAGAGAGTATCGTTCTAGAATTCTCTCCGACCATCATCAGTTTGATCCTGGCGGGTAAAGTAGGTTCAAATATCGCTTCGACCTTGGGAAGTATGAGGGTATCAGAACAGATCGATGCCTTGGAGGTGATGGGGGTTAATCCTGCCGCATATCTTATCTCTCCTAAGATTTTATCGCTGGTATTTTTCAATCCTGTACTGATTATGCTTAGCATGTTCTTGGGAATGGTAGGCGGATATTTAGCTTCTTTAGGTGGGGTGATGTCTACGGAGGACTTTGTATACGGTCTCACGGTGGATTTCAATGCTTATCATATCACTTATGCCTTAATCAAGACCTTCGTTTTTGCCTTCCTTATTGTGAGTATTTCCGCTTACTTCGGATATTATGTACGCGGCGGAGCGATTGAAGTTGGGGTTAATGCAACCAAGGCGGTTGTGAGTAGTTCGGTGGCCATTATCGTGAGTAATTACATTCTCACTCAAGTGTTGTTGGTATCATGATCGAGGTAAAGGAAATTAAGAAGTCTTTTGGTGATCATACCGTGTTAAAGGGTATTGATGCCACCTTTTACAAGGGCAAAACCAATTTGATTATTGGCCAAAGTGGATCTGGGAAAACCGTTTTCCTGAAGGCAATGGTTGGTTTGCATGATATAGACTCTGGCGAGATCATCTATGAAGGCAATGCCCTAGGTGATTTAAATAATAAACAGCGCAAGAGTTTAAGAACTGAGATGGGAATGGTATTTCAGGGTAATGCGCTCTTCGATTCCCTCACTATTGAGGAGAATGTAACTTTTGCACTAAGCATGTTTAGTGGCATGTCCACTGCAGAGAAAAGGGATCGAGCAGATTTTTGCCTCGAGCGGGTAAACTTACCAGGAGTGAACAAGAAGTTCCCATCTGAGCTTTCTGGTGGAATGCAAAAGCGGGTTGCTATTGCGCGAGCAATTAGCATGAATCCGAAATACCTTTTTTGTGATGAACCCAATTCAGGTCTGGATCCTAAAACGGCAATAGTAATTGATCAATTACTGCAAGAGATTACTCAGGAGTTCAATATGACCACCGTTATCAATACCCATGATATGAATTCGGTGATTGAGATTGGAGATCACATCATTTTTATTCAGGAAGGTAAGAAGGCCTGGCAGGGGACAGGAGAAGAGATTCTGAGTACTGATAGTCCCGAAATCGTTGATTTCGTTTACAGCTCCGAACTGTTCCAAAAAATTCGTCGCAAGAATTAAAAAAGCCATCCCCTTGCGGAGATGGCTACGAAATCTAAAGCAATAAGGAATCTATAGAATCCTTAGTTTGATTGTGCTATTCAGACCTTCGCCTTGAATTTGCAGAAGATAAACTCCAGAATCAAGATCACTTAGGTCAAAGTCCATTTTGTCATTTTCGTTTACGCGAACATTCTCGTTGCGATAAAGCTTTCCGCCCAGGTCGCGCACTTGAATGTCATAGGATCCACCTTTTTCGAAAGCAATTGTCCCGGCACCGCTAGTAGGGTTCGGATATACACTAAATTGGTTTTGATCGATCTCTTTCAAGCTTACATCATAAGCGGGAGCATCAGCCATTGCCAGGCGTATTACAGGAGCTTCAAACACTGTAGAGTTCCGGATTCCACCAAACCAGTTTCCATCTCCAGTTTGGAAGATACTTGCTTCACCAGGCTGGAAATATTTAGCACTGTTTGCGATACGAACAATACCATCGGTAGCATTAGGGAAGAAGCTAACTACTACGAAATAGGTTCCGGTTTGAAGTGATGCAGGTACTTCTACTGTGGTCCAATTTCCGTTGTCGTAAATACTATCGGTAGTTGTGAAGGAGAAACGACTCAAGCGACCCAATAAACCTGCATTTAGGGTATAAGTGCGGGTGATCTCCGGTGTCGCTCCACCTGGGAATCCTGCATTGAATTGGAATCCTGCAGTATCGTAAATACTGATTTCCAAGTCAGCAGTAGAGTCGGTGCGAAGGGACAGGAAGATATCTACACCATCAATGAAAACAAGACCAGATCCAGTGCTGTCAGAATCTTCGTTTTCCAGTGAATATCTAGTTCCAGCAGCAACCATACCACCTAATGCTGTTTCAGAATCAAAGAAGTTATCGATGATACTCCAATCCAATCCGTAGGCATTTTCGCTAACCCTGAAGGGTACAGAATCAATGGCAGAGGTGTTGCTTAGGGATAAACTATCGGTAGTTACTTTGTATACAATATCGTAGGCATCTGGTCCTGGAGGAGTCCAACTAGGAGTGGTAAGGGTATTGAAATCGAGAGAGTCTAGCATTACAAGTGATGCACCTGCTGGTGAGGTAAGAGTGGTAACCAATCCTCCGTTTCCATCGTAGATTTCTACCTCAAGCTTAACATTTGTTTGGGTAACAGATCCGTAATTGTACACATTACAATCGAAGGACATGGGTACGATTTGGTCATCGGCCATTACACCATATTTACCATAGGCAGGATCACCATTAAAGCTTACATCCTGAGCTGGAGCTCCATTGAAATCAGTAAAGCGAATTTCGTTTTGTGGAAGGGCTCGCAATTCAATGTCATCAAGTTGCCAGAAATAATACCCGGTACCATTAATGTTTCCCGGTTTGTTTCCAGCAAATACAAATTGCATCATCGCTTCAGACTCTCCTCCTATATAATTGGAAACATTGAAGGTTAGTTCAAGGTCTTCTACGGTACCATCATTTACTTCAACTTCGGTGAAAAGCTCAATTGAGTCTCCCCAGGTTGCGCCGCCATCTTTCGAGAAGGCTACATAGTAATTGGTAAAGAACTGTCTTGCATATGAAGTGAATTTGAGCTCAACTGCACTTTGGCCGCTAAGATCAATGGTATCTGTCATCAAACGACCGATGTGTGGGGTAGGCGAAGGTCCTTGTCCGGCGTTTTGCGGATTACCACCATTGTCGAGGTAATCAGAATCAAAAATGACAAAACCATTCATTCGCGTGGCACTTTGAATCGTTCCGGTTCCTAGAGCGAAGGCACCGCGTGATCCGGTGTTTCGATTTGGAGTGGTGCTTGGACCGCGATATTCCCAAACAGAAGTAGGGATATTACCCATCTGACTCCATCCTGCAGGGATTCCACCGGAAAAGTCTTCACTCCAGTAAACGGTAGCATTGGCGCTTTCTACATTGGCTGATCGCTGCTGATGGCGATGGTATTCTTTCTTTATTTCCGGGTTATAGGGCTCCGGTTTAATAGCGTTAGGCGCTAGATGTTGGCTGCCATTCTGGGCGGACAGGCCGAGTGAACCTATTAGAAAGGTTCCAAAAAGGATAGCTGCTTTTTTCATAAAACTTAAATAGGGATTAGGCAACAAGTATAGCGGGAAGCAGCGGCCCGTGCTTGTCTATAATTGCCCAATATCTATTAAGGAAATGCTAAAAAAAAAGTCCCGATCTCAGATATCTAAGATCGGGACTTTGGAAAAATGTATGCTAGTTCTTACTTCACAGTAAGTTTTGCAGTCTTGTTGATGTTCTCTCCCTTGATGTTTACAAGGTAGATACCCATCGGATAAGAGCTCATGTCAAGCTCGATAGCTTCGTTAGCGTTAACTGACTCTTCTAGAGAGATAACACGGCTACCGGTCATATCTACAACCTCGATAGTGTAATCTCCACCTTCAGTGAACTCAATTTTAGTATCACCCGCAGTTGGGTTTGGATACATGCTGAAAGCGTCGAAATCAGTTTGCTCTAAATCACCACCAGGAGTACCTACATCTAAACGGATGTGAGTTCCTTCGTGTGCTTGAGAGGTAAATCCACCGAACCAGTTACCGTCAGCTAGTTGCATTACAGTAGAGATTCCTGGCTGATCGAAAGATGCATCATTCGCAATACGAATCACACCATCAGTAGCATTCGGGAAGAAGTTAATGATCATTAACCAAGGCTGAGCAGGTAAAACAAGTGCATTACCATTAGCATCCTGACAATCGAAAGCTACGTTATTTCCAGGCATGGTTCCATCTAAAGTAAAGGAACGACGGAAAGCGGCGGTAGGAGGATTTGACCAACCTGCGTTGAAAGCAAAGGTTGCAGTATCGTAAAATGCAATTTCGATATCCGCAGTGGAATCAGTAAGGGCACTCAATTCGATATTTACAGCATCAACATATACTAAACCGCTACCAGGATTTAGTGGATCCTCGTTACTCATTTCATACATCACACCCATCGCAATGATCTCTGGGTTAGCAGAGTTGGTACCAACGTAGTTATCCACTTGGTTACGATCAGTAGAGTATAGATCATCATTTACGAAGAAAGCAAAAGTATCAGTGGTAGTAGTCATAGCACTGGTAATGCTATCGGAAACAGCTTTGTATACTAATAAGTAAGCAGCTTCACTAGCAGGAGGAGTCCACTGTGGAGTGGTCAAGTCGTTAAAGTTACAAGTGTCTCCAGGAGCCAATGTCGCGCAACCAGGGGCAGGAATTGTAGTAACTAAACTAGGAGAACCAGAAGTGATATCCCAAATTTCTACCTCTAAAGTAGCATTGGTTTGAGTGTTGGTTCCATAGTTGTAGAAGTTTGCATCAAATTCGATAGGCACGATTTGATTTGTTTGCATGATACCGTACTTAGGATAAGCTGCGCCATTGCCATTAGCAATGAAATCATGAGCAGGAGCTCCGTTCCAGGTAGTGAAAAGCATTTGGTTTGCTGGAGGAGTACGTAGTTCGATATCGTCGATCATCCAGAAGTAGTAACCATTACCGTTAACGTTACCAGGAGTACCGTCGAAGATGAACTGCATTACAACGTTAGACTGTCCACCGATGATGCTAGAAACATTTGCTAATGCGATTGCATTGTCAGGTGTTGCTGCGTTAACTGCTACTACGTCATCTGGAAAGAATTCAATAGTATCGATGTAAGTAGTACCTCCATCAATTGAGAAAGCTACAAACCAGTCAGAGAAGAAACGACGAGCGTACATCTCGAACTTAAGCTCTAAAGCAGTGTGCTGAGAAAGATCGATAGAGTTAGTGATCAAACGACCTACGTGTGGAGCAGGTGCGCTACCAGAACCAAAGTTACCGGTTCCTGCATTGTCAAGATAATCGGAATCGAAAATCATGAACCCGTTCGAAGCTGTAGTAGAAACGATCGGGGTGTTAGTAGGAGGGGTATTGTTTACTCCAGAGAAATTTCCACGACCTCCAGTGGTATTGTTAGGAGTAGTAGAAGGACCACGGTATTCCCAAACTGCGGTTGCAGGGGTTCCGTTTTGAGTCCAACCAGTTGGAATACCTCCTGAGAAGTCTTCACTCCATACTACGTTAGCACTGGTTGCTTCGGTCTGAGCCGAACGTTTAATGTGCTTAACTACTTCTGTAGGCTCTAATACCGGATCTACTTGGGGGAGACCCTGAGCATTTACAGCCACAGCAGCACTTAAGCTAAGAAATAGGATAGCTGTTTTCTTCATGTTTTTGAATTAAGGGTTATATCGTATTAACACTAGGGTAACAAAAATAGCAAACAATTGGTTTAGACCAAGAAAAAAGGAAGCACAAATGGCTTCCTTTCCTTGATTCATACTATTTTATAGTCCATTTAAACCTGCTCTTCCTCATAGGATTCGATCGGTTCGCAGGTGCAAATGAGATTGCGATCTCCATATGCATCATCCACTCGGTGTACCGAAGGCCAAAATTTATTTTCTAATAAATAGTTTAGAGGGAATGCTGCTTCCTGACGATTATAGGGCAGTGTCCATTCATCGGCAGTCAATTGCTTCAGGGTATGAGGAGCATTCTTTAAAGGATTGTTTTCCGCGTCTGCTTTGCCAGTTGCAATATCCGCAATCTCCCTGCGAATACTTAGCATGGCTTCTACGAAACGATCCAATTCATCTTTACTCTCACTCTCAGTGGGCTCAATCATTACCGTTCCAGCCACCGGGAAGCTTACTGTTGGAGCATGGTATCCATAATCCATTAGACGCTTCGCAATATCAGTAACTTCAATTCCAGCATCTTTCTTATAGGGTCGGCAATCAATGATCATTTCGTGAGCGGCACGATTATTCTCATTTGCATAAAGCACTTCGAAGGCGCCATGTAAACGCTCCTTTAGATAGTTCGCGTTTAGAATGGCAAATTCCGTAGAAGCCTTTAGCCCATCAGGACCCAGCATCTTGATGTAGGCGTAAGAGATAATTAGAATCAACCCGCTACCAAATGGAGCTCCTGAAATAGAGGAGATTGGGTTCTTGCCTCCCGTCTTAACGAATGGGTGCCCAGGTAAGAAAGGAGCGAGGTGTTCTGCAACTCCGATCGGACCCATTCCGGGACCACCGCCACCATGAGGGATCGCAAAAGTCTTATGTAAATTAAGGTGGCATACATCTGCACCAATCGCGCCAGGGCTGGTAAGCCCAACCTGAGCGTTCATGTTTGCCCCGTCCATGTAAACCTGTCCACCGTGATCATGAATGATCTTGGTGATTTCACGCACGCGCTCCTCAAAAACCCCATGGGTGGAAGGGTAGGTGATCATCAAAGCGGCGAGATTGTCGCTATGCTTTTCCGCCTTATCGCGTAAATCATCTACGTCAATTTTTCCGTTCTCATCCGACTTAACAACAACCACTTTCATCCCCGCCATTACCGCAGATGCAGGATTAGTTCCGTGAGCCGAGCTAGGGATTAAGGCGATATTGCGTTGATCATCACCACGCGATTGATGATAGGCACGAATAACCATCAATCCGGCATATTCACCTTGAGCTCCGCTATTAGGCTGCATGCTCATAGAGTGGAAACCCGTAATTTCTGAGAGGTCCCTCTCCAAATTGGTAATCAATTCGCGATAACCAAGGGTCTGGTTGGTAGGTGCAAAGGGGTGGATATTCGCCCAAAGCGGCCAACTTAGTGGGATCATCTCAGTCGCTGCATTTAATTTCATGGTGCAACTGCCCAAGGAAATCATACTGTGATTTAGAGATAGATCTTTACGCTCCAGAGCTTTGAGGTAACGCATCATATCAGTCTCACTATGGTATTGATTAAACACCGGATGACTGAGATAATCGGTTCCTCTTTGAAGTGACTCTGGAATAACACTAACCTCTAAAAGGTTGAGTTTAGGCGCAGAAGTTTCCTTGGCTTCAGCAAAAACCTCTAGTAACTCCTGAATAGCGACCATGTTTGTAGTTTCATTTATGCTAATGCCTACTTCATGGGCCGAGATGTAACGAAGATTGATTTCTTTGGCCAGAGCGCGGTTGCGAATTTCCTCTTTGTCAATCTGGCCCAATTCTACTCTCAGGGTATCAAAGAAGTTTTCGTTTACCTGAGTGTATCCTAGTTTACTAAGACCTTCACTTAAGGTTACGGTATGGAAGTGAATCTTCTCTGCGATATTCCTTAAGCCTTTAGGGCCATGGTAGGCTGCATAAGCGCCAGCCATTACCGCTAACAGAACCTGAGCAGTACAAATATTGGAGGTAGCCTTGTCTCTTTTAATATGCTGCTCGCGAGTTTGCAAGGCCATACGTAGAGCTTTATTTCCAGCCCGATCTATGGTTTGACCGATGATACGTCCTGGAATATTTCGCTTGTAATCTTCAGTGGTTGCGAAAAAGGCGGCGTGTGGGCCTCCAAAGCCCAATGGAATACCAAACCTTTGAGTTGTTCCAACCACAGCTTTAGCTCCCCAATCTCCTGGAGGGCGCAGTAGGACTAAGCTCATGATGTCTGCAGCTACCGCTACCTGAACATCATGATTTTCGGCAGCAGCCATGAACTCCTGGTAGTCAAAAATCTCACCATCCGCTGCAGGGTATTGTAAAAGGGCACCAAAGAATTCATCACTAAGATTTACTTCACGATGATCTCCAATTACCAGCTCAATTCCCAGTGGCTCCGAGCGGGTTTTAATCAGCTCAATATTTTGGTGGAGACAGTGAATAGAAACAAAGAATTTATTGGCCCCTGCTTTCTTTTTATCCCGACTCCTAGAGCCAAAGAACATACTCATTGCCTCTGCTGCAGCAGTGGATTCATCCAGAAGACTGGCATTGGCAATTGGTAAACCAGTTAGGTCGGAAACCATGGTTTGGAAGTTAAGTAAAGCTTCCAGGCGTCCTTGGGCAATCTCTGCCTGATAAGGCGTGTAGGCTGTATACCAACCAGGGTTTTCCAAAATGTTACGCTGAATTACTCCAGGTAAAATCGTGGGGTGATATCCTAATCCGATATAAGATTTGAAAACCTTGTTTTTACGGGCGAGTTCGCGAATATGATTGAGAAATTCGTTCTCAGTCATCGCTTCAGCCAGGTCGAGATCAGAGTCCAACATAATGTCTTCCGGAATGGTTTCCGAAATCAATTGCTTTAAGGAATCTGCTCCCACCACTTTCAGCATTTCATTCAAGTCTTCCTCACGAGGTCCAATGTGGCGATAGGCAAAAGCATCTGTCTTCATATCAATTGAAAATAAATGTCAATATTCGCAGCAAAAGTAAGCATCAGCACGAGCAAAAATGCCTAGTACTATCACTAATCTTTTTGACCTCTCATAGGTATTGATTATCAGGATATGAGAAGTTTTCTTATTCGATCGAATCTCTGGGTAGGACTTGCCGTTTCACTCCTTAGTCTTTTGAGCTTTCCGGAGCCTTGGAATGCGCAAGCAATCTTCTATGCTTTGTTTATTTTTTTTGCAACGGTTTCAGCCTACAGTTACATGCGCTGGGTGAAACTAGTGCAAGGAAATTATAGCTCACAGCCCAAGCAGATTCCGGGATTAGAAAATGATGTCCTCGCTTTAGGATATTCTTTGATTACAGGGATCGTGGCGCTGGCCTTTTTAAGACTAGTGTTTCAACCAGCGCTTTTATGGGCTCTTACTCCGGCTTTTATCATTGCAGTGCTCTATCCAATCGCTTTCAAGAATCCCAATCGGCACTTTAGCTCCTTGCGTACTATTCCAATGCTCAAGCTGCTGCTGATTTCTGTTTCCTGGTCATGGCTAAGTTTTGGAATGCCTATGGTATTGCAGTCGCATGTATGGAGTTGGCATTTGGCTTTAGAGCTTCTTTTTAGAACCTTTTTGATCGCAGGACTTACCATTCCATTTGATGTCCGAGATTTGGATTACGATCGCAAGTCTATGCGCACCTTACCCCAAATGTTTGGCATAGGGAATTCGCTGGTATTGGCAAATCTTCTTTTGCTTACTTACCAATTATGGATCGTAATGGCCTACTTCGTTTGGAGAATTGACTTGCCATTAGCTTTGGCCTGGATAATAGGGTTGGAAGTAGGGGCCTGGTTAATTAGGAAGGTAGAAAAAGATCGATCCGAATGGTTTGTGGGCTTTTGGATTGAGGGTATTCCGATTTGGGTTTTCATTTTGTACCTCTTAATCAACTTCACGATGGGCAATTATTAACTTTGAGGCCCTAAAGTGAATTTATGAGTATTCTCAATACGCTGGAAGCGGCAAGGGAGGCAGACTTACAAGACTCTCTCTCATCCTATCGTCAGCACTTTCTCTTTCCCAGGCATGAAAACGAATCTGTCTTATACTTCACAGGAAACTCATTGGGATTACAGTGTAAAAAAAGTCGTGATATCGTGTTGGAAGAGCTTGATGATTGGGCTCAATGGGGCGTAGATGGACATTTGGAAGCACGACGTCCATGGCTTTCGTATCACGAGTTTTTTACCGCTTCCTTAGCTCGGTTAGTGGGGGCCAAGGAAAGCGAGGTGGTAGCTATGAATGGTTTAACAACCAATCTGCACCTTTTGATGGTGAGCTTCTATCGGCCTGAAGGTCGCAGGACCAAAATCCTTTGCGAGGGTAAAGCGTTTCCCAGTGATCAATATGCATTGAGAAGTCAATTGCGCTATCACGGATTAGACCCCGACGAACATCTTATTGAAATTGCTCCCGATCCGGATACAGAACTGATTTCCAACGAACGAATTATTGAGGCTATTGATGCCCACCGAGATGAGATTGCCTTGGTGATGATTGGTGCGGTCAATTACTATACTGGTCAGTGGTTTGATATGGAGCGCATCACTGATGCTGGCAAAAGAGCTGGTGCCATTGTTGGATGGGATTTAGCTCATGCCGCAGGTAATGTGCCACTCGATTTGCATAAATGGAATGTAGATTTTGCCGCCTGGTGCGGATATAAATACTTAAACTCCGGGCCAGGAGGTGTTTCAGGAGTCTTTATACATGAAAAGCATCATGGAAAGGCAGATCTTCCTCGATTCGAAGGTTGGTGGGGTCATAATAAGAATGACCGATTTAAGATGCCGGATCGTTTTGTACCAATCCCTACCGCAGAAGCCTGGCAGCTAAGCAATGCTCCCGTTTTTTCCATGGCGCCATTATTAGCTTCATTGGAGCTATTTGATGAGGTCGGTATGGTGGCCTTAAGGGAGAAGAGCTTAAGACTAACACAATACTTGCAAGAAGTAATAGAATCTGCAGCGGAGGAAAGTGGCCAGGAAATTCGAATAATTACACCTACCGAAGCTCATAATAGAGGTTGTCAGATTTCAATCAGTATTCCATCAAAGGGGAAATCGGCATTTGATAAGCTCAGTGCTGCTGGAGTGGTAGCAGATTGGCGTGAGCCCGATGTTATTCGCCTCGCTCCGGTTCCTCTTTACAATTCCTTCGAAGATGTATTTCGCTTTGGAGACCTCTTGAAAAACTACTTAAAAGACTAAAAATGGAACAGAAGAAAATTACCATTGCCGGTGCTGGTTTAGTGGGATCATTACTAAGTGTTTATCTCGCTAAAAGAGGCCATAAAGTAGAAATTTACGAGCGGCGACCCGATGCGCGAAAGAATACAGTTGATGGTGGTCGTTCTATAAACCTTGCCTTGAGTGATCGCGGTTTACAGGCTTTGGCGAAAGTGGGTCTTGAGAAGAGGGTGCTCGAGGAAATGGCGATCCCTATGTATCGTAGGGTGATGCACGATAAAGCTGGTAATTTGAGTTACCAACCTTATGGAAAAGAAGGTCAGGCCATAAACTCGGTTTCTCGAGCGGGATTAAACATGCTTTTAATGGAAGAAGCAGAGAAGCATGGGGTTCAAATTCATTTTTCACAAGCCTGTGATGCCGTGGATCTAAATACGGGTCAGGCGGTTTTTCGAAATTCTGACGGGGAGCAAAAAACCGTTAATAGCGACTTACTTTTCGGGGCCGATGGAGCATTTAGCGCGGTGCGCGGTGTGATGCAGAAAACGGATCGATTCTCCTATTCACAAGAGTATATCGAACATGGCTATAAGGAACTTGAGATTCCTGCAGGCCCTAATGGAGAGTTCCTATTGGAGAAAAATGCACTGCACATTTGGCCTCGCGGAAGCTATATGCTGATCGCCTTACCCAATCCAGATGCAACCTTCACCTGTACTCTCTTTTTTCCAATGGATGGAGATCCTTCCTTCGCTAGTTTAAATTCGGTTGCTAAGGCTCGTTCATTCTTTGAAAAGGAGTTTCCCGATGCATTGGCCATGATGCCTAATTTTGATTCGGAATGGAAGGAAAACCCAGACTCTTCATTGGTTATTATACGCTGCTATCCCTGGACCAGAAATACTAAAGTCGCTTTGATTGGTGATGCTAGTCATGCCATTGTCCCATTTTATGGACAAGGAATGAATGCGGGTTTTGAAGATTGCTTTGTTTTGGATCGACTTATTGAAGAAGTAGGTGATGATTGGGAGCAGATCTTAGCATCTTATGAAAAGGAAAGGAAGCCGGATGGGGATGCCATTGCAGATTTAGCCATGCGCAATTTTGTGGAGATGCGCGATTTAACCGGTGATCCGGACTTCCTACTTCGTAAAAAAATCGAGGGGCGTTTTTCGGAGAAATACCCCGACAAGTGGACACCTTTATATAGCCTGGTTACTTTTTCACCAGATGTGCGTTATTCAGAGGCTTTGGCTCTAGGTAAGCGCCAGGATGAACTAATGGCTGAGATTATGGCAATTCCCGAGATCGAAGAGAAATGGGATAGTGCGGAGGTGGAAGCGAAGATGCTGGAATTAGCAGATCGAATAAAGGCTTAAACAAGAATCAAAAAAAATCCCGATTTCAAACTTTAGTCGAAATCGGGATTTTTTATTTCTTTAAGGAGCGATCTTACATCTCGTCAGCGTGCTCGCTGTGATCGTGATCCCCACCTTCGTGCATAGCTTCTTCAACTTCACCTTCCATAGCGTCGGCTCCTTCAGCAGCAGCGCTATCACCTTCGGCAGCAGCAGAGTCAGCAACTTCTTCTACAGCCTCGGCGGCATCCTCAGTAGCATCAGCAGCGTCATCTCCAGCTTCAGCAGCTTCGTCTACAGTTTCAGTAGCGTCGTCAGCAGCTTCTTCAGCTTGAGGGTTGTTACATGCAATAGCGCCGGCAAAGATCAGTGCAAATGCAAAAAAACTTACTTTTTTCATCCTTCTCTCGAGATTTGGTTGTTAAACAATTTCGGACAAATGTAAATAAAATTCAAAGCTCTGTAATTCAGAATACTCCAAATTTATCATTTCAATAAACTGCTAATGCTCAGAGAATCCATTAGCTTGAATTTCAAATCTTTAATTGAAATGCGTTCTTGAGCCATACTATCCCTGTTTCTTAAGGTTACACATTGATCCTCTTTTGTATCGTGATCAACAGTGATACAGTAGGGAGTTCCAATTGCATCATGACGACGATAACGCTTACCTATTGCGTCTTTCTCATCGTACTGAATATTGAGATCGTAGCGCAGTTCTTCAATTATTTCTCTCGAGATTTCAGGGAGTCCATCTTTCTTAACCAGAGGTAATACAGCAGCCTTAACTGGAGCAACCGGAGCTGGTATACGAAGTACGGTCCGCACACTACCGTCCTCTAGTTTTTCTTCGCGATAAGCGTATGAAAGAACAGCTAGGAAAAGTCGGTCTAATCCAATAGAGGTTTCCACCACATAGGGAACGTAATTTTTACCAAGTTCAGGATCGAAGAATTGGAGTTTTTTGCCACTGTACTCTTCATGCGCCTTAAGGTCGAAATCGGTGCGCGAGTGTATTCCTTCTAACTCTTTAAAGCCAAAAGGGAAATTAAATTCAATGTCTGCAGCAGCATTGGCATAGTGAGCGAGTTTTTCATGATCATGGAAACGATAGTAGTTTTCATCAATTCCAAGGCTACGATGCCAGTTCATTCGCTTTTCCTTCCAGTACTCATACCATTTCATTTCCTCTCCCGGGCGAACGAAAAACTGCATTTCCATCTGTTCAAATTCCCGCATTCGGAAGATAAATTGTCGGGCTACAATTTCATTGCGAAATGCCTTCCCGGTCTGGGCAATTCCGAAAGGAATCTTCATCCTGCCGGTTTTTTGCACATTCAAGAAGTTTACGAATATACCCTGAGCGGTTTCAGGACGAAGATATAAGGTGGAAGAGCCCTCTGCTACTGAACCCATTTGGGTACCAAACATGAGGTTAAACTGCCTTACATCGGTCCAGTTTTTCGTACCGCTTATCGGACAAACGATTCCCTTTTCTTCAATAAGGGATTTTACGTCCGCAAGGTCTCCGGCATCCAGACTTTGGGCTAATCGCTTTACACTGCTTTCCGCTTCGTCCAAATACTTACGAACTCTAGGATTTGTTTCGCGGTATAGAGCTTCATCAAAATCATCACCGAAGCGTTTCTTCGCTTTGGCTACTTCTTTCTCTGCCTTTTGCCTTTGCTTTTCAGCATAATCTTCTACGAGAACGTCCGCGCGGTAGCGTTTTTTACTGTCTTTATTATCAATCAATGGATCATTGAAGGCATCAACATGACCACTAGCTTTCCAGGTGGTCGGATGCATGAAGATGGCAGAGTCTAAACCCACGATGTTCTCATGCATTTGCACCATTGCTTTCCACCAGTAATCTCGTAGGTTCTTCTTTAGCTCAACACCATTCTGACCGTAGTCATATACTGCAGAAAGACCATCGTAGATTTCACTGGACTGGAAGATGAAACCATACTCCTTGGCATGTGCAATAACCTTCTTAAATAGATCGTCTTGATTCATGCGGCAAAAATAGTATTTGATTTGGCTTTGCAGCTTTGCCTTTGGGACTTTATGAATTGCTTCAAATCACTTGATCTTAAAAGGGTTTAACCTACTCTGAAAGCATCAGACACCAATGTATATTCCATAAAAAAAGCCGAGTATCGCCACTCGGCTCTTACTAGTACTTTGATCCAGCAATTAGTTTACAATGAACTTGCCTTGCATCAATCCATAATGGCCTGGGAAGCTGCAGATAAAGTCATAAATCCCAGCACTTGGCGCGGTGAAGCTTATTTCCGTGCTTTCACCACCACCGATAAGGGTAGTATGGGCTATTACATCTGCTCCGCCGTTTGGAATGTAATCCGCATCCTTGGCATTTACCGCTTCTGCAGCAAAGTCGGCTAGATTTGTACCCTTCTTTAACAGAACGAAATTGTGTCCCATTACCGACTTATCTAATTCACCAACATGAATTAATTTGAGAGTAACTTCCTGACCTGCTTCAACCATCAGTTGATCAGTATTGTACTTCATCTGATCGGTACATTCCAGCTCCAGGCTAACAGTTTTGTTTTCTTCCTCTACGGCCGCCTTGGGCTGTGGAGCAGGAGACGGGCTTTGTTCATTCGCCGCCTCAGGGACATTATTACAACTCGCTACCAGAAGGAAGCTCCCAAGGATTAAACTAAGTCTTCTTAACATGATGTATGATTTAAAATTCACTAAATAAGATTCCGCCAAAAGCTTTCAGAAAGCTTTCTACAATTGGTCATTACAAAGGTATTTCCTAACTCAACCATAAGTCCGAAAAGCCTTCAAAAGTTTATTGTTTCAGGCGATGTGCCATCAAGCCTGTATATCAACTGTAGCTTGAATGCTAGATGCTACAAGACTATAAAATACCTTGACTGATTTAATGGCAAATGAGGAAGCTTAAAGGATACTCTCTTTAGAAGGTTTAGCCAAAGAGATTAAGTATAAATAAAGCAACCATTAATACAACTGCTAGTGCCAGGTTGGTACCCCCTCGGGCCTTAAGTCCATGAACTCGATGGTCTTCTTCCGAGTTTTCGGCCAGGATTTCCGCCACTTTTCTATTGCAATGCTGGATATACAAGCGATTAGCAAGTATTCCCAGAATAATGGAAACAATAATCGTAACTACCATATTCATTAAAATGAATTGTTCCTGGCTGAGTTGACCTTGGCTGTAGATTAAATCCTGAATCCAGGAAATCGCGAAAAGGATCATTAGAACAATTAATGATTCCCGATACATTTTCCGATAGAGGAACCACGCAACACTAAACAAGAAGGCGTAAAAATTAAATCTTGTGCGGCCCTGCATTTCTAATTGCACCGCTTCCTGGGTCCAATAATCACTATGATCGCCAAAGAAATGTTGGTAGTAGTCTATGTTTTCTTCGTCTAGCTGCACATTAAATGTTTTGGGAATGGGTTTAGATTAAAATATGGTCTTTGGCTATGTTTTATAATCGCTTAATCTCCCTAAGGATATACATAGGTTCATATCGCCCGGTAGCGTCATTAAACCTTTTTGATTCTTTAATCCTAAAGAAGACGAATTTCATTCCTACCAGGTTTTGAATATTAAAATCCGCTGGCAGGTCAGTTTTAATGCTATCCATCCAGTAAATTCTGTAGGTCTTTGTAATTTCTTCATCATCACCCTGGTATTCTACTCGCTCAACATCAATGAAGGTGAACTCGTCTGTCCCTATCTGAAGAATGTCCCCCGTAATAAATGGATCGGGGTTTTCTATCACACTACCCTCAACTAGCTGGCCTGGCTTCCAATATGAATTAGTATCGGAGATCGATTTAACATTTTTGGGTTTTTCGTTTTGTCCAAGTATTTGAAGCAGTCTTTTCAATGTATTCGAATCGCATTTTTCCTTGAGTTGTTTGAAAACCGATTTTGCAAGGTCCGAATTGAAAGGGAAGGCAAAAGAAGTGTCTGTTCCCGAGGCCTCGTAAAATTCTCTTTTGTGCGCCTGATAGCTTTGGAACACACAAAAGGCACTGGCTGTTAGATAGGGCTCGTCGTTAAAGGATGAGTCAATTTGGCTTATGCAATCGCAGGTTAGCGATGCTATTTTTCCAATAAGCTCCTCCTCTTGCGCCAAAAGCCTGTTTGATGAAAGTAGTAGTAATAACAAGCTAAGTAAACTGTACAGTTTTAGCTGATTGAAGGTGTTCAAGGATTATCAGTTTTGTTGATGAATGCTTGACTGAGCCTTTAGCGTTTTAATACTTTCTCGCTCAACAATAGACTTCCATCCTGGCGATATACTTGCAGAAGGTAAAGTCCGGATTCCAATGCATCAGTTTTGAAACGAAATGTATTGATTCCTTCATTGGCAAACTCCTCTACTTTGAAGAGTTGAGAGCGGCCATCGGCGCTTATTAATTCAAAACTCAATAGCTCAGACTTGCTTTGATTTAGCTCGACACTGAACCAGTCTATTACTGGATTTGGGGCTACTTTGATGGGGAGTTTTTCTTCCTCAAGGCCGATGATAGCTGGGTCTTGCCAATTGGGACTGCGCAGTTTCGCAATCGTTGTTAGTGGCTGTCCCACTGAGCTTGACTGATAACCACTGGCCCAAACGGTTCCAACCTCACCATAGGCTTGCTGGTTTCCAGAATAGTCTCCCCAGCGTTCATATTTGCGATTTCCCCCACTCGAGATCACATCGATATAATCGCCTCCCTCTACAATTTGCTTACGGCGGCTGTAGGTACTGTCATTATCAAAGAACATACAGGAAAAACCAGCATTCAAGCTATCTCCGCTGTGATTGAAACTGATTATTCCTTCAATCTCCGAATAGGACTTTCCGGTATAGGTTATTTGAGGATATCCAATATCAACCGGGTCGAAGTTGATGATTTTAAAGTAAGTGTTGTTTTTAGGACCGTTGACATCAATAACGCCATGATAAATACCGGAATTCCCAAGAGAAGTAATGGTGTTACCCACAAATTGGATGTTTCCGTGTGCGATAAAGCCACCTTGAATTCGACTATCGTTACAATCAAAGCGATGGTCATTTGCCTGGCGGGCTTCGGGGGGCAATCCATAAGGAGTTTCGGTGGTATAAATGTCTAAGCTCAATTGAGGATTGCCCGTTGCTGATCCCTCAATCTTTACAACGAATATGCTATCGTTTATACTGTCCAGATTCCGATTGGAGAGAATATACATTGGGGCCTCTGGATAATCCGTTCCGCGATCCATTCCGGTGAAATTGAAGAGATTGCGATTGCCGATTTTTAAATCAGAATAATAGTGCTGCACCAGAGGTAAGCTATCATAACCCGCCTGCTTCCCTAACTGGCGAATAGTGGATTGCACATAACCGCTATTATTAGTCGAGCCGTTGTAAAAAGTGTTCATGGTAATGAAAAGGTCATCCCGGGAGATGCTGATGTGGGGATAATCGCTCCAGGTAGAATCGTTTAAGGGATGTCCATCTAACACATAGATATTGAATCCATCAGCAAGATCATTGGATTTGGAAAAGCCTACAATGATTTTAGAGGTCTGCCAGGTGGTGCCACTTAAGTATAATACGATGAATCGATCTGCTACCGGATCATACAGAGCCCGCGGATCATACTTGCTACCGGGTAGGATTGTGGTGGGGCGGTAGAATCTAAAGAGGGTAAGTTCGTATAGCAGACTGTCTTTCTGGTAATCATAAGCTCCGATTGTAGAGTTTCGTACTCTTACAATTTGCTGATTCGGACTAATACCAAAATCGTCATCATTAGGTACAGAGCCGGAAAAGGCATTACCGCCAAGACTATCTAATACTTCTGGACGTGGGGTATTAGGATTAATAATCACATCATTGGCCGTCTTACCCAAATTTGTTGCTCGAATGGCATTCTTAGCCCAAATCCGATCTGGTTCACCTACAGGATGTGGCATCTCCTGAGGAGTGAGACTGGGAGCATAAATTCGTTCGACTGCTTGGGGACTAAAACCTCCACTTGGCTCAACAATAAAACGGTGCTTTTGAAAACTAAACTGAGCATTAATGTTAAAGCTAAATAGCAAGACCAAACAAAAGAGGGCATTTAGGCGTAGAGTAAGTATATTCGTCATTGGACTTCGTAATAATTCGCGCAATTCTCGTTAAAGATAAGGAGCAACAATCTAAGTATTTGAAACATTTTTACCGATACGCTTGCAGGGTCTTGATTCCGGCCATTTTAATCTTCGCGAGTTTGCCCCTCGAAGCACAATTTTTTTATGGAATCAGGCAAGAGTATGGTAAGAATAGGGTTCAGTATAATGACTTTGATTGGGTTTTTCTTCGCTTCGATGCTTTCGATGTTTACTTCTACCGAGGAAATGAAGAGCTCGCAGAGAACGTTGCCAAATTAACGCACAAGAATCTTCCGCAGATCGAAAACTATTTGGATGCACCCTTGGATGAACGTATCCAGATTCTAGTTTTCAATAATCTTTCCGACCTGAAGCAGAGCAATGTGAATAGCTCCGAGGAAGATGATTACAATACTGGTGGAGTTACCCGAATTAGCGGTAGGCGCTTGTTCGTCTATTTCGATGGCAATTATTCCCATTTAGAACAGACTTTGCGGATGGGTCTCAGCGAAGTTGTATTGAGCAATTTGATTTATGGGAGTTTCACGCAAAGCGTTACCAATTCTGCCTTGTTGAATCTTCCCGCCTGGTATATGGAAGGGCTGATTTCCTTTGTAGGGGATGAGTGGAATGCCGATGTAGATGTTCAGGTACGAGATGGTTTCTTTAGCGGCAAGTACAAACGAATAAACACCCTTACGCAATTAGATGCCCGATATGCCGGTCATTCCTTTTGGTATTTCGTGAAGGAAACCTATGGTGAGAAGGTGATCCGAAATATCGTTTACATGTCCGTGGTTAATCGGGATATTGAGAGTGGATTCGTTTACATTCTGGGTAAAGAGATGAAGGAGATGACCGATGATTGGAAAACATTTTATCGGGAACGCTATGGATATACCGGCAAGCAAAAGTTTAAGGATAAGTCTGCCTTAATAAAGGGCCGAAAGAATCATGAAATCACCGAGGTGGAGTTGAGCAAGGATGGTCGCTATCTCGCCTATGTTGATCGCCGCTTTAGTCGCTATAAAATCTACATCTACGATCGGGAGTTAGAAAAGCGCACCAGGGTTTACACCGGAGGATATCGTATTGCCCAGAATACCGATTATAGCTATCCTTTAATTGCCTGGCATCCCAATGGAGAAATGCTAACCATTTTCACAGAAGAGGAGGGGGTAATCCAGTTTAGCGTATACAATCTGGAAAAGGAAGAGTTGACCACAAAGCCCTTTTATCGTTTTGACAAGATTGTGAGCTTACAGTACTCTCCGGATGGTAAACAGTTTCTTTTATCCGCGGTTAAGGATGGTCGATCCGATATCTATGTTTATACCATTCTCAATACTAAGATTACTCCGATTACCAGGGATATCTATGATGATGTGGATCCCACTTTTTTCGCCAATGGAAAAAGAATTGCATGGAGCTCTAATCGTCCGGTTGATAGCTTGCTGCCCAATGACAGTCGATATTTACGAACCAATGATTTAGATCTTTTTGCCACTGAGAATAAGGAGCTGAGACAGGATACCGTGAAAATCTGGCGCCTTACCAATACAGCTGGAATCAATGAGCGTGGCCTCGAGGAATTAGATCCCGGTATCCTAAGTTTTACGACCGATCGGAATGGGATTCATCGACAGAACTTAGTGCGGATAGATTCTTCAATCGCCTATGTCGATACCACCACGCATTACGATTATTTTTTCTCGGAATATGCTTTTACTGCTCAGCCCTTCTCTATTGTGGACGTAGATATGTCGCCGGCAGAGAGTTTAAGGGCCTCCATATACCTGCAGGATAAGAGGTATCGATTGTATCTGGAAGAGTATGAAAATCCGAGGGAATTAGGATTAAACCCGATTCAGGTTGAAAGTCGCAATGTGATTGAGAATCCGAATGTCGCTGAAGAGCCGAACGAGAACACTGAAACCGTCTATAAAGCTCAAAGTGAATACTATGGTTCTGTCCCTAGAAGCCAGTTAGATGTTAACGTACTTAATTACAAGTTTTATCAGGAGCCTAAACCGAAGTCGGAAGAAACAGAGAGTAAACCTCAGCAAGTTCCTTTACTTCCACAAGTTCTTGCTACCACTGAAGCAAGTACGGAAGATGAATTTGAGATTCCACCGGTAAGGAACTATTTCCTTTCCTTTTTTCAAGACAACTTTACGGTGCGTTTCGACAATATGTTCGACAATCCGCAATACCAGCCATTTACAGGATTCGTAAGTGGTGATATTCTCAACCAGGGTTTCAATATGAACTTCAAGGTTGGGGTGATGGATTTAATGCATGATTATCGCATTGTCGCCGGTTTGCGCACTACTTTTCAGCCCTTGCCAGGTACTTCGCTTACTCCCAATGCCGAGTTCGTAATTGGGGTAGCCGATTTTAAAAACCGTTGGGATAAGTTCTATACCTATACACGTCGCTCCCAGGTTCAATTCTTAGCCCTGAACAATTTCCGACGTCTCATTAATAATGAGTTTAATTATAAGGTAGTCTTTCCATTTAATCCGGTGGCCGGTTTACAGTTATCGGCAGGATATCGGATAGATGAGAATATCCGATTGGCTAGTGATTTCAACAATCTTGATGAGCCTATTAATTACACCGACTATGCTATTTTGCGTTCGGCCTATGTTTATGACAATTCCCGAAAGATCGGCTTAAACCTTTATGCCGGATTGCGATACAAGCTTTTTGCCGAGTACTATCGCAACCTGACTAAATCCGAAACCGGATTGTACACCGCAGGTATTGATGCCAGGCACTATACCATCATACACCGGAATATGATTTGGGCTAATCGATTGGCAGCGGGTACTTCCTTTGGGCCTGAGAAGTTGATCTACATCATGGGTGGTGTGGATAATGAGTTTTCTCCCCGCTTGGATCAATCTACCCCGATTGCCACTGAGAACAATTACATCTTCCAAACTTTGGTTACCAATATGCGGGGCTTCTTCCAGAATGTGCGCAATGGTAATAGCTTCGCGGTGATAAATAGCGAACTGCGATGGCCACTTATTAGCTACTTAGCTAATAGACCGATTCGCAATGACTTCCTGAACAACTTAATGTTAATCGGATTTGCCGATGTGGGGACGGCCTGGAACGGCCCTAATCCCTGGGACCCGGAGAATGCCATAAACACGCGTACTGTTCCATTGGGTAGCGGTGGGACGATCGTTTTAGACGCTCAAAAGCAGCCCGTAGTTTTAGGAACTGGTTTTGGGGTACGGAGTCGCCTTTTTGGGTACTATGTACGGGCGGATTGGGCCTGGGGAGTGGAAGACGGTATTGTGTTGCCCGGGATTTTCTATGTTTCCTTGTCCACGGACTTTTAGTGGGGTATTACATCAACACAGAGGAACGGAGGCCACAGAGAGTATTAGCGGTATCGATTAAAAAGCCTTTGCGCACTTTGCGCCTTTGCGTTGAAGAAACAGCGGGTTACATCAACACTGAGGCACGGAGGAACAAAGGCCACAGAGTTTTCGGTTTTATGGATTTCCTCTTTGCGCCCTTAGCGCCTTTGCGTTGAAGAAACATCGCCTTACATCAACACAGAGGCACAGAGGCACGGAGGCCACAGAGAGTGCTTTCGGTATTGGATTAAGAACCTTTGCGCTCCTTTGCATCTTTGCTTCTTTGCGTTGAAGCAACCCCACCTAGTCACCCATCAATTCAATCCCCTCCACACCAAAAGTCTTTCTAATAAGACTCCGCCTACCAATCTTACGGGAAATAAAGTCCTTATCTAGACTCCAGCCTCGGGCCGGACTATACTGCCGCCCATAGAAGATGATTTGCAGATGCAGCTTGTTCCATAGTTCCTTTGGAAATAAGCGCTTAGCATCCTTCTCAGTCTGTTCGACAGATTTACCATTACTAAAATTCCATCGATACATCAACCGATGAATATGCGTATCCACTGGAAAGGCCGGATGTCCAAATCCCTGACTCATAACTACGGAAGCTGTTTTATGACCTACCGCCGGCAACGCCTCAAGCGCTTTAAAGTCAGCTGGAACCTGCCCTTCGTATTCATCAATCAGTATATGTGAAAGACCATAGATGCCTTTCGATTTCATGGGGCTTAATCCGCAAGGACGTATGATACCCTGAATTTCTTCCTGACTCATTTTCACCATGTCCCATGGATTATCCGCTCTATTAAAGAGGCTCGGAGTAATTTGATTGACCCTTTCATCCGTGCATTGCGCAGATAGTAAAACAGCAATAAGCAAGGTATAAGGATCTTTATGATCCAATGGTATAGGGGTTTGGGGATATAGCTCTTCTAGAGAATTGATAAGGTATGATACCTTTTCAGCTTTGGTCATGGATTTAATCCTAATTAATATCGGCTAAAAAGGTATTGCTGATTTTAGCCATGGTCCTAATGAATTTTAGGTAGTCAATGCCAAAGGTATTGCTTAGAATAACGATGCAGAACTCTTCCTCAGGATAAACTATAATACGACAAACCGAACCAGAGTTTCCACCGGTATGACTATAGTAGACCCGTCCTTGTCGGTCTTTGCTTATACCCCAGCCCATAGCATAACCGGTGTAACTGGAATCTGGAAGAGGAGCATTTCTGAGAATCTCGTTTTGAGTGTCTTCCGACAATAATCTTTGATAGATATAGCTATTACCCAGTTTAATTAGGTCTTCCGAAGTGGATAATAGACCACCACTTGGAGCTTTCATTCCTAAATAGACAGGCTTTTCGAGTTTGTTTTTTCCCTTGCCGTTAGATCTGAAAAAGCCGGATACCTGCATTGAATCATATTTACCGGGATCAACAGAAGTATGGTTCATATTTAAAGGTTCACAGAGGTATTCTTGCAGAATTATATCGAAGGCTTTCCCTGACGCCTTCTCCATCGCTACACCCAATAGATTGTAACCATAGGAACTGTATTGGTAGGCAGTTCCCGGTTTGAATTTGAGTCTTGATCGGGAAAAGATTTTGAGGCCATCTTCGAGACTCATCTCCTTCTTGTTTTCGCTTTCGTAGAAGCGATAGTGACGAATTCCGCTGCGATGCATGGCTAAGTTTCTAAGCGTAATGTCATGTTTTTTCTTAGGGAAGTTGGGTACGAAGGTGTAAACACTCTGGTCGAATTCTAGCTCACCGATTTCACTCATTCTTCCCAGAATGGTGGCAGTAATGGGTTTTGAGAGGCTGGCAATTCTGAATTGAGTTTCTGCTGGATCAATAAGAGTTTGTGCTTCCAAATCAGCATATCCAAATCCCTCGGACCATATGAGTGAATCCTTCAAGCTGACACTTATAGATAGCCCTACTATGTTTTCTTCGCTGATCAGTTCCTGAACTATGGATTTGGCAGAATCAATAGTGGGTATTGCAATCTGAGCCCTAATGCCTGAGCAAATCAGAAAAAGGCTCGAAATAAGAATGTGTTTTTTCAATGTATATGTGGGTTGATTAATGGTATCATTATGATCATTTCAGGGCCCTTGGTACTTAGCTTCCTTTCAGTTTTTCTCCTTGGGCAGCAAGGCTGGTAATCTTTGAAACTCTTGCAGAACGTGTTTTCTCAGTCTTAGCGATCTTTATATGACGTAGCATATTTCGTTTACTTGATTTATTAACGCTTGTAAAGAATTCCCAGGCTCCTGCTTTTGCTTTTAAAGCTTTCGCCAAATCATCGGGTATGATTAATTGATCAACATCATTCATGAAATCCCAGAGTCCGTTTTCCTTACTTATGACGATGCTCCTAAATCCGGCCTCCGCCATTTTTCCTTCTTCAATAAGCTTTTCAGCCCTATCCTTATAGCTGGCGGCCCAATGTTCTATTCGGCGTGGTCCTACCAGTTGCATAGTACGGTCCTCATCTAGCTTTCTGCGAATACCATCGATCCAACCATAGCAGAGTAAAACATCTAGGACTTCATCCCGGGAAACATAATAGGCAGGCTTGGACTTTTTATAAGTGACCAGCCAAATGCTTTCCTCTTGCTGATGGTTAGAGGCTAACCAGTTTAAAAAGTCTGCGGCGCTTTTTACTTCTACTTTTTTGAAGTTTTCAGTTGAGATCAAAAGGGTTCATTTTTGATTAAAAACTCAAGCAGAACGAAAAGGTTGAAAATCGGATTTTTAATCCGGTTACAAGTTTATTCTTTGAAGGTCATTGTTTAATAAAACAATCCACTTCAGAGCTAATTCAATTAATAAGGGCGTTTGGAAATACGATCAGATTTTAGATACCGTTCAATGCAAGCTGGACAGCGGTTTGGATTTAAGAGATAAGGATTTCTCAGCATTAAAAGAATAGTTCTGACTTCCTTGCTGGTTAATTCTGCCGGGTCCTTTTGGAAGTAGAACATAGAGACGGCCTTTAGACCAATTTGATCGTAAAGAAAGTCCTGTTCTTCAATCATATGGCTTAAACAATCTATCGCATCTAGTTTTTGACTTAGCTTAAGATAAATGGATAGCGTTCGGATGACTCGATAATTCGTTGAGTCAGAAGTTGGCTTGCGATGTTCTTGATAAAAGAATGCTTTAGCTCGATTTAGGCATGGACAAATACTTGAACTTCCCATGCTCTGTTTCCAAAAATGTTCCAGTAATGAGGAAGATAATTGATTGTCTTCCTTAAGTACCTCCACAAAGTTAGATGGTAGTTTAGGTGAAGTCTTGACTTCATCAATCAGCGCTTTCATTAAATCATTTTCAAGAGGATGGTACAGGTTGCTTCTTAGATATGAAACCAGACTTATTATTGAAAGCATACCGATGCTAAGTGTTAGCATGGTAACAATGAATAGCCTTTTCAGAGGTAGCATTTGATAAGAATCTTAATCCACCCTCTTACTCTCATCACTTAATCCGCCTTCATTTTCTTTCAAAGCTTTGACTTGATCATTTCCAAATCGGTAACTCAAGCCAAATTGAACCTGACGGCTATCATGACCCCCGGTGCCATTGATGCTGAGTCCGCCGTATTCCATTTCTCCATACCAGGGTGAGGTGAAGAAAATATCATTGAAATTGACAAATACCTTCAATTTGTCGTTCATCAGACTTTTACTTATCGAGGTGTTTAAAGCTCCCAAACTATTCGTGCGGTAGGTGCCACCCCAAACTCCCGGTGAACTCCACCAGCCTGAGATTTGCCATTGCCAGCTATTCCCTAAATCGAAATTGGTCTGAGCGTATAGGGATACGGTCAGCAAGTCAATCGCCTGAAAGCTTTCATCGCGGGGGATATACCAGGTTTGAAAAGTATTGATGCTTAGGTAACTATTCCACCAGTCATTGTGTTTTAGGGGGCTCCCAAAACTGAGGCTTATGGTTCTGGAGTCCGCCACATTTCTGGTGGTAAGTGAGTTGCGTTGTTCGCCAACTGTATCAGTGATCTGTGCAAAGAAGTTTTGCGTGTAAGAGTAGGATAAGGATGTACTTGTAGCATATTTATAGAGATGCCCGATCCTAATATTGTCGCTTATCTGAGGGATTAAAAAGGGATTGCCCTGAAAAAAAGAAAGCTCATCTCTTTGATAGAGGAAGGGATTGAGATTTTGATAATTCGGCCTCTGAATTCGGCGACTATAACTTACCGTCCATTGACTCATGGGATTCTTCTTATATGTGGCCGACAAACTAGGGAACCAATTCCCATAATCTCTTTCCACCAGGCTATCACCAGTTGCGTTAATCGTAGAAAGCTCTCCTCGGGAATAAGTATGCTCATAGCGCATGCCAGCCTTTAGCCCCCAGGTCTTCCAATCGCGTTGAGTTTCCAGGTATCCGGCTGTGATACTTTCGCGATAGTCAAACAAATTACTGCGATTCGGATCCTGAATTCGGCTATTCTCCAAAATGAAAAAGTTGAAGTCATTGGAGGTATTTACTTCTGACCATTTGAATCCCGAATTCATCTGCCACAGCCCCAGGCTTCGACTGTAATCTGCCTTTGCGCTATATAGATCAAACAAGCGTTGCGTCTCCATCTGATAGTGGTTCTCCGACAGGATCACCACTTCTTCGCCATTGAGGTATTGATTGGGCTGATCAGTGAAGGAACCGGCAGAAAAGCGTCCTTGATCAAGGTCGATCCCTAATTCACCTTGATCGGTCTTCCAACGATAGTAGACATTACTAAATACACTGTAGTTGTCATCCTTATTGGTACTGGACGAAACCAGAATTTGGGTAGCATCGTTAATGCTATCCGGTATTATGGGAGTGCGACTTTCACTTCGCCCGCGGTTATCAGCCAAATCTCCCTTAACCGAAAAACCAGCACTATGTGCATCGCTTATACGCCAATCAGCGCCAATCCTGGCATTGTAATTCTGAAGCTCGGGAAAATTTACGGTACGGCTGTCGAAATTGGTGTTATTCTGACTGCGGTTTAGGTTCATGAAATTCCGAGAGCGATTGAAGCCATAGCCTGCAGAGGCTAATATCCTTACGGATTTTCGATTGTGATAAATATTGAGATTGCCATTGTTTCGGGCGTAGTAGCCTTGATTATATCTATGCGAATAGGAACCCTGGGTTCCTAAGCTTTTATCACGTTTTAAAATGATGTTTATGATGCCCGCATTACCTGCAGCATCATATTGGGATCCGGGTTGGGCAATTATTTCTACTTTTTCAATCTGATCACTTTGGAGGTTTTGCAGATAGGCCTTGAGGTCATCTCCTTGAAGGTTAAGTGGGCGCCCATCTACCCATACTTCGGCACCGGTTCGACCTTCCAGGATGATATTATCGTTCTGATCGACAAATAGTCCTGGTGCTGCTCGGAGTAGGTCCTGAGCATTTCCGCTACCTGCTGAAAGGTTTGCATCGATGTTAAAAATCACCTTACCAGCTTCTAACTGGATTACTGGTTTTTCAGCCTTAACATCGACTTCCTTAAGCATGTCGCTGGCCTCATTCATTTTAAGGCCCTTTAATGATAAAGGTTGGCCTTGGTAGTCAATTTTTTTCGACCACTTCTCCTGATATCCAATAAGCTGAAGTTTGATCCGATAAGTTCCTGGTTTGGGATTGCTGAAATTAAACTGTCCCTTCTCATTACTTACCGCGCCCTTTACCAGACTGGAGTCCGATTCATTAAGTAATAGAACGTTTACGTAGGGAATAGCTTTGCCCGCCTTATCCAGGATATTTCCCTGTATTTGAGCTTTGGTATTAAAAGCGAAACTGAGAAGCAAGAGGATAGTAACTTTTTTCATGAGCTTTAAATTGATGAACCAAAGGTCAGAGGAGGCAGCAAAAGAAAGCAGTACTTTCTGTTGAACGGCCCAATGTTCCGTTAAAATGAAAAGGGACATTCGGCGGCTTATAGGGTCACTCATCGGTTTAATCCTCGCTGTGCAAAAGTAGCTAAGTAATATTGATGTAAATTAACATCATGTCTCTCAACCCCGGTTCTCGCAAAGCACTCTGGATCGTTTTCGGCCTCTACGTCTTCAACTGGTTGACCTATTCCTTTACCATTACTTATTCCATGCTGTATAAGGAGGACTTCAACTTTTGGACTGAAGTGTTATGGCAGTTGCGGAGAATGGGTTTAGATCAAACCATCAAAGCTTTGTTAAGTGTTCCGGTCTGGTGGATCATCTTTGTTTGGTTGAAGAATCGCCCTTTAAGTCTGCGTCTTACTTTACATATTCCGATCGCCTTTCTTTTTGCTCTTAGCTTTCGTTACCTCTTTTATCAGGCCTGTGATTTAATCGATTGGGGACATTTGGGGGGCTATGGATCAATTTGGGATATCTACATACCTGTACTCTTCTATTTTATTCAATTTGGTATTTTTCATTCTATAGAATATCATCAAGCCAAGCTGGAAGCGCAGAAGAAAAATGCGCGTTTACAGCAGATTCAGGATCAGGCAGAGCTCAATGCTTTAAAGGCTCAGCTCAACCCGCATTTCCTATACAATGTCTTTAATACTATAAATGCTTCAATACCCAGAGAATTAGAATCTACTAGAGAGATGATTGCCAGCCTGTCGGATTTGTTTCGATTTCATTTGGAGGCTTCACGAAGTATGAGGATTCCACTGGGGGATGAATTAGACTTTATCGAGAAGTATTTACAATTGGAGCAAGCCCGATTTGGAGATCGCTTAACCTGGGTGATTGATGCAGCTTCTGATCTTCGTAAGAAACAGGTACCCCCATTGCTAATCCACCCCCTGGTGGAGAATGCAGTAAAGCATGGGATCAGTCCTGAGTTAGATGGTGGACGCATCTGGATTAAAGTACAGCAGGAAGGAAATCGCTTACTTTTCGAAGTTGGCGATAATGGGTCTGGCGCCTTTAAGCAAGGTGAAATTACTGAGGGTACAGGTTTAGGAAATACCAGGGAGCGCCTTGAACGTGGTTATGGAGAGAATATGCAAATTGACTCCGCTCCAAATGAAGGTTTTGTAATTCGATTTGGCTTAAACACTAAGGATGAAGAAGGTTCTGATAATTGATGATGAAGCAGCAGCGCGAAAGCTGATTCGCGAATATTTGGAAGATTATCCTGACCTGATTCCTCTCGCTGAAGCGAACAATGGCGTGGATGCCGTAAAGTTGATTAAGGAGTACGAGCCCGATTTGGTTTTCCTGGATGTGCAGATGCCTGGCCTTACTGGTTTAGAGGTTTTGGATCGCTTGGAAGAAATCCCGGCAGTAATTTTTTCTACTGCTTACGATCAATATGCAATAAAGGCTTTTGAAGTCAATGCCGTTGACTACCTCTTAAAGCCCTATACCCGGGAGCGATTTCAAAAAGCGGTAGAAAAATGGAATCAGCAACCAGGTCTGCAGCCTTTGGCGCAGGTGATTCAAAGTCAACAACCTACCTATCTGCAAAAGGTATTGGTACCTACAGGGAGAAAGCTGAAGGCCCTTCCGGTAGAGGGGATTTTTAGCATTAAAGCAGAAGGAGATTATGCTTCGATATGCACCGAGGATGCAGCTTATTTGAGCAATATGGGAATAAGCGATTTGGAGTCCAAATTAGATCCCGCTCAGTTTCTTCGCATTCATCGCTCGAGCATTTTAAATATTGCTCAAATAGAAGAAGTAGAAAAGGTTTCTCATGGTTTTGTAGTACAGCTGAAAAATAAAGAGGTTTTGAAAGTCAGCCGGTCCTATATAGAAGCTTTCAAGCAGATAATTGTCTAAGAAAAAAGCCTCCCATTGGGGAGGCTTTCTTTATTTCTTTTCAAACTCGGCGATACCTTCTTTTAGCCAGTCAACGTATAATTGGATGTCTGGGTCATAAGCCGTTGATCCATTTAAAGGTTTCATGTTATCATGACCTAAGATGATGTATTGAGGTTGCGCATTGCTTCGGAAGTATTTGCGTTGAAAGTCGCTCCATTTATTTCCGATGGTGCGAATTTTTTTGCCAGTTTCTTCACTGGTGTATTGTTCCTCCACTGGTAGTTTTTCACGCTCATCCACGTATAGAGAGATTAGTACCACATCATTCCGCAGTATTTCCAGAACTTTCGGATCGCTCCAAACTTGCTCTTCCATCTTTCGGCAGTTCACACATCCCCAGCCAGTGAAATCAAGAAGCATAGGTTTGTTCACCTTTTTAGCATAAGCCTTTCCTTGCTCAAAATCGTGGAAGCAATTGAGCTGGAGAGGACAAGTTTCAGGATGAACTCCCTCGGGAATATCGGAGCCGCTATGGCTGATCGCTGCAGCTGATCCACCAAATCCATTTGGTGATTCACTGTAAAACATTGGAGGTGGAAACCCAGAAATTAGCTTAAGTGGTGCTCCCCATAATCCTGGAATTAAGTAGACCGTAAAGCTTAAAGTAATTACAGCGAACATTAGTCTAAAAACGGAGATTTTCTCGGTTGGGCTATCATGCGGCATTCTGAATTTCCCGAGAAGATAAGCGGTAAGTAACAGGCCTATCGCAATCCAGATTACAATAAACCACTCCCTTTTTAGAATGCCTGCTTGCCAAACCAGATCAGCGGTGCTTAGAAATTTAAAGGCAAAGCCTAACTCAATAAAACCCAAGACTACTTTCACTGAATTTAGCCAACCGCCACTTTTGGGAAGAGAGTTTAGCCAACCAGGAAATGCTGCAAATAGGGCAAATGGAAGAGCCAGGGCCAGGCTAAATCCGAACATTCCAATTAAAGGGCCTTGCACGCCTCCACTGGCAGCTTCAACTAGCAGTGTGCCGATGATAGGTCCTGTGCAGGAAAATGATACCAGAGCAAGGGTAAAAGCCATAAAAAAGATTCCTATGATCCCTCCTTTATCAGCGGCTCTATCACTTCGATTAACCCAGGAACTCGGTAGGGTAATTTCAAAGGCCCCAAAAAAGCTGATGGCAAAAACCACTAATAGGGCGAAGAAAAACAAATTCATCCAAGGATTGGTCGATAGAGCATTAAGCGCATCACTACCAAAAATCTTAACAATTCCAAATCCAAGTAAGGTGTATATCACTATAATTGAGGCTCCATAAATAAGAGCGTTTGCAATTCCTTTAGCTCGATTCTTACTTTGCTTGGTAAAGAAGCTTACGGTAAGAGGAATCATTGGGAAAACACAGGGGGTAAGAAGAGCTACAAATCCTCCAAGGAAGGCAAGAATGAAGATATTCCAGTAGCTTCTACCACCATTGTCTTTATCAGCACTAGCTTCGTTAGCTGTTTCCTGGCTTTCTTCCGAATTCCCCTCTTCCTTATCTTCTGATTGGGAGTAATCTATTTCAAGCGATTCCCCTTCTGTCGTCGAGGTTTCCCCTTCAGCTTTATCGGGATCAGCTTCCATTTCCGAATCTGATTTACCCTCTTCACTTTCGTCAGAACTTAAACTTTCCTTTGGTGGGGCATAACCATTTATTTTATAGCTATGGTCAATATATTCAGGAGTTAGACAGGTCTCTTCGTTACAGGTTTGATAACCAAATGTGGCTTCGACTTCAAAGTCCGATTCACTAAGGGCCTGAATTCTTTGGCGAATAACTATAGTTCCTTCGTGAGCGCAGAGGTCTTGAAGGTAGTATTCATCGTAAGCACAATGCGGTTCCGGTTCTACCGGTTTTCCAATTAGCTTATAGTTTGAGCTTTCTACAAACTCGAAAATAGAACCCATTATCAAGGAAGTGTCCGGCGTATTAACCGAGTACACATGCCATCCCTTATCCATGGTAACCTCCGCGAGGAGATCATATTGACCTTTGCCTAAATCTTTAACTTCAAACTTTACATCTACTGGATCTAGAATTTGAGCCGAACTGATAAAAAATCCCAGGCTTAGGACTAGAGAGGTTAATAATCGCATGAATGCTCTATTTTTTAAGTCGAACAAAGTAAACGGTTTTCGTTGAATTCTTGATACGGTGCCGATGGTCAATACGATGCCCAATGAGGGCTACAATTTCACCGGAACTTTCCAATACCAATTGTCGATCTTTTTCAGCCATAGCCATTTTCTGATCGATCCAATAGTCGCTCAGTTTCTTGCTTCCTGACATGCCAAGCGGCTGAAAACGATCACCATCCTGCCAATTCCGAAGTTTTAAGGGGAAATTAAGAGTATCGGCATCGAGGAAAAGGTGTTCGGGCTTACCATCCATTTCTAAGTCCTTAGCAGAGACAAATGAAAACTCTAAATCTCTAAAACTGCTTTGATCTCTTTCGATCCATTCATCAATTTGAATGACTTCCTTGATGGGCTGAAGAACGTAACAGTTTTCTCCATGATAAAGTCGATAATCCTCATTTTCTGTAAACCGTCCTTTCCTGGATAGGTGGAGGTGATTAACTGCCTTCCAATCCCAATTTCCCTTGCGACTTAACCATAGAAAAAGCAGATCAGGAAAGTAGGGCTTGTCTGAAAGCTCATGGTAATTCAGGCTTTCCGTTTCACCTTTAGAGACCAGATGGTTTTTGAGTTTTTCAAGTAAAAGCGCCTGAAGGGATTTACTTTCTTGTCTTAGAAGCTGTGAACTCTCCCTTAGTTTGGTCTTAAGGTCAGGTTGAATCTCTTCCCAAAAAGGAATCAACTTATGTCGGTAGGCATTTCGGAGGTATTTCGTTTCAGCATTGGAGCTGTCCTCTCGCCATTGAAGGGAATGTTCTTTGGCGAAGTCCTCAATATTAACGCGAAACACATCCAACATGGGCCTGATGTATTTTTGTCTTTTCTTGCGAATACCAGCAATTGCTTCTAAACCGCTACCTCTAGCTAATTTGAATAGAACCGTCTCAATCTGATCATCGGCATGATGGGCGGTAAGAATAGCCTGGTAATTATGATGTTGGTCGAGGCGTTCAAAAAAATCGTAGCGTAGGTTCCGGGCGGCCATTTGGATGGACAATTTTTGCTCCTCAGCATAGGATTGCGTTTCAAAGCTCTCCGAGTAAAATGCAAAGCCATGCTTCTTAGCTAACAATCTGCAGAACTCCTGATCGGCATTAGCATCCTCTTTTCTAAGCTGAAAATTAACATGGGCCAGGTCGGGCTGAAAACCTAATAGTCTCAATGCTTCCAGCAGCACACAACTGTCCAGGCCACCACTAATGGCTAGGAGAATTTTATCCCTAGAGTCTAACCCGTAGGCGGAAAGGTTTTCTTTTACCGTCTCTAGCATTGCGCAAAGGTACTAGCGAATTAGTTTTTCCGCTTTTAGGAGGCATTCGGCATACTCCGCTTCCGCATCGCAATGGATGGTTATGGCACTGCCTACTGCAACCTGTGCATATTCCTTTTGGCTATGATACTGAATACTGCGAATAACCACATTGAAGTCAAAGTCTCCAACCGGATCGAAATAGCCTATTGAACCAGAATATAGTCCCCGACGAAAATGCTCATGCTTGTCAATTAACTGCAAGGCAGATAATTTAGGGGCACCGGTCATGCTTCCCATCGGAAAGGAATAACGCAAGGCATCTTCAGCACTAAAGCGGGATTCATCTAACTCACTACTTACCGTACTTATCATTTGATGGACGGCATTGAAACTGTATAGCCCAAAAAGCTCGGGTACACTTACGCTGTTTTTTTGGGCGGTACGGGAAAGATCATTGCGCACTAAGTCGACGATCATCACATTTTCTGCCCTTTCTTTTTCAGAGCTTAACAAGTGGGCCTTTTGTTCCTGGTCGCGAATAGGGTCTTTGCTGCGCGGAGCGGTTCCTTTTATCGGCTGGGAGATCAGCTTGCTTCCACGTTTGCATAAATACCGCTCAGGTGAGAAGCAGAGCAAATAGCGTTCATTATCCCGATAAAAGCCACCAAAGGGCGCTTGATGCTTTTGATTTAAATGCAGATAACGTTTAAAGGGTTCCATTTCCCCACGTGCCTCAAGCAAAGTGCAATAGTTGATTTCGTAGATATTGCCAAACTGTAGTTCTTCCTTCAGCGAATGGATATCCTGTAAATAATCCCTAAGCTCGGTTTGAGCTTTAAAGTCTAAACTCTTTTTATCAGGTTTCGGGGCATTTCCTTTTAGCCGCTTTTTAAGCTCTTCGATATTGGCAAATTCCCTGGACTCCATTTTCCATTGGCCTCCTTCGCAATAAGCTACATTAGTGGGGACGAAGAATTGCAGATCGGACCATTCCATTTCATCCGAATGCCGGCTGTGTAAGTCTTCAATTTTATTTTTTAGATCAAAAGACAAATGACCAAATAACCACTGAGGGTTTGCTTTTCTAAAAGTCTCTAATTCTTTTAAAGGATCGTCTCCTTGGGCCTTAAACAGATCATGTTTCCCCCAGGCGAGCAGGTACTCGTACTTACTATATGAGTCTGAATGTCCGTGGGAATCGAGAATCATGCAGTAGGCATTCTGCCGAGCCAGATCCTCCAGAGTGCTTAGGTTTAATTCTCCTTTTTTAAAATCAAATTGAAAGACGGAGTTCATCGATCTGAATACTCCTTTAAATAGACCTTACGTAACATGTTTTGAATGATCCGCAGATTGATCGGTTTGGTTACATAGTCGTCCATTCCGACCGACATGAACTTCTCCCGATCGCCCTCCATGGCATTAGCCGTCATGGCAATAATGGTAGGTCTTTCCTTGCCGTACTTTTTGATTACTTCTTGAGTCGCCTCCATGCCATCCATTTCCGGCATCTGGATGTCCATAAAAATCAGATCGTAAGGCTGACGTTTCAAAGCCTCTAATACCTCTAATCCATTAGCCGCAATATCTGCGGTATAGCCCATTTTCTTTAATGTAAGGACGGCGAGCTTCTGATTTACGGCATTGTCCTCCGCTAACAGGATGTTTAGAGGGAACTCTGATCCAAGATCCGATAGTAGCCGTTCATGAGGTTCTTCCTCCTTAGGTACTTTAACAGCTCGGGTATCCTTAAACACTTCACCCAGACAGTTTAGAAGTTGGGAGTGTTTTACCGGTTTAGATAGATAATACTTGAAGAGTTCATTTTTATCCCGCTCATCTAGCTCGAGATAGGCTGAACTCAACATTATTATAGGTAAGTCGGGTTTTTCCTTGTGCAGTTCGCGACTTAGTTCTAAGCCATTGAGCATGGGCATTTCATAGTCCGTAATGATAATCTCCACATTTTGCTTCAATGCAGTTTCCAAGCCAATTCGGGGATCGGATTCTGAAAAAGCCTGCATTCCCCAAATGCGTAATTGCTTTAACAAGACGCGCAGGTTGGTGTGATTATCATCAATTAAGAGGACTCTTCGATTGCGTAAGGTTTTAAGGATTTCCTCCTGATCCTTGTCTTTTTGATCTTCCGCCTGCCTTGACTTCATTGTGAAGTGGAAAATCGAACCCTGTCCGGATTTGCTCTCCACCCAAATATCCCCCTTCATGAGGGTCGTAAGCTTTTGAGAGATTGCCAGACCTAAGCCAGTACCTCCGTATTTGCGCGTTGTAGAACTATCTGCCTGACTAAAGGCTTTAAAAAGCTTCTGTTGCTGCTTTTCACTCATACCAATCCCGGTATCACGAACCGAGAAATGGATGGTGTATTCCTGATCCTTGAAGGACTCTAGCTCAACTTTGATTTCTATCTCTCCAGCGTCGGTAAATTTGACGGCATTGGTAAGGAGGTTAATGAGAATTTGACGCAGTCTGGTAATGTCGCCCACCATGTAATTGGGAATCTTGGGATCGACACTGTAGATTAGTTCAAGGTTCTTTTCGGTGATCTTATTTGATAGCAACTCTATGCTCTCCTCTACGCATTGTTTTACAGAGAAGGGGTATTCTTCCAGATCCATATTTCCCGCTTCTATTTTAGAGAAGTCGAGAATATCATTGATGATGCTAAGTAGGGTATCACCGCTCAAACGGATGGTGTTTACAAAGTCTTTCTGCTCATCATCTAGATGCGTTTGTAATAAAAGAGAGGTCATTCCGATTACCCCGTTCATTGGAGTCCGGATTTCGTGGCTCATTGTGGCTAAGAATTCGCTTTTAGCTTTTGCGGCAGTTTCCGCCTTATCTCTGGCCTCAATGAGTTCCCTTCGAGATTGCTCTGCTGAGATTTCGGCTCCCAGCCAGCGGGCGATTAAGCGCAGGAGATCCAAATCATTCTCCGTAAAGGGGCTTCGTACTGAGCGCGGACTATTAAAGTTAAGGGTCCCGAAGTAACCTTCTTCCGTTTCAATAGGTGCTCCGAGGTAAGCCTTTATTGGGAACTTAGGGGACTGATTGACAAATTCAGGCGCATTTTCTTCACTGTTAAAGCTAAGTGCATCTTTCTTTTCTAGGATCAGCTCGCTAAGGGTGCCTTCCAATGGTAGTCTCCGATTTATTTCAACTTCCAATTGTGTGCTAAAGGCATAAATCGCCTGATAAGTTTTGGAAGGGTGATGGAATTGGGTAACAACCCCGGTGGGAAGCCGGAAGCGCTCGGTACCCAGTTCCAGGATTTTTTTCACCTTCTCATCAAATTCTAAATTGCGATCAGCGGAAATGGAATAAAGTTTTCGAATGGCCTCCTCATTCCGTTTGAGACTTTGCTCAGCCCTTCTTTTATCTGTAACATCAAGGAGGGTCCAAACTACCCCACGCGGAAATTTGTATCCACCGAACTCGATTACTCTACGCTCACCGTCTTTCCGGTAAATCGGGTACAAGAACGGTTCGATGCTGCCTTCGCGTAAAACCCTTTTGTATTGATCCAGGATCTCCTCAGAGTTTTGCAGATAAACTTTTTCAAAGAACTTTTCGATACTGTCAATTTCATTAGCATCAAATCCTGTGATTTGAACCGTAGCACGGTTGGCTAGGAGCTCATCTCCTTGTACGAGTATGGCCCCTACAGGCAGGTTGTCAATTACACTTAGTAATTCCGACTCGCTGACTTTCAGCTTCTTTCTAGCCAACTCAAGCTCCTTCACATAGGATTTCATTTCCTCCTGACTATTCGCTAAAGCATTGCGCTGTCTTTGCAATTCCAGGCTGTATTCCTTCTCGGATTCTAAAAGTTGACTTAGCTTTTTACCCGTTTCGCGGCTGTCCCTTAAACTCTTCATACGAGCCGCATACTCACGTTTGTGTTGTTGGAATATGGGAAGGAAGAAGAGTACTGAAAGAAGGATGAAGGTTATTGCTACTGTTGCAAAGGCGATATTGTTAAGAGTTAGCTGCTCCTCGTCTTTAATACGAGAATCTTTGGCATAAAAGCTAACCATCTTCTCGAGGTATTCTAAAACATAGTCGCTATCGTCGAGCAAGGCCAATGCCAGCGTACGTGCCTCCTGGGAAGAGATTTTTCCCTTGCAATAGGCATTAAGTCTTTGGGCCTTTTCTACATACCGATCTCTGAGTTTTTGATGTCTCTGATGAAGAGAATCAACGGCCATTCGTGTTTCATACTGAACTTTCCAGTATAATGGTCCATCTTTAAGCAGAGCTTCCTGTTTGAGGAAAGCTTCTATAGCATTGTTTAGATCCGAACAATGCTTTTGAACTTCGTTTACTTGAGTGTATTCGGTAAGGTGAAGCGCTTCCTTAGTAATGCGCTGGGAGAGCATTCGCTGACGTCCGGCTACGTTAATCCGCTGAGCATCGTAAGCCTTTTCATCATAGGTGCTCTTTAGGAAAATGTAGAGCAGGAAACTGATGAAAACGATCAGTAGGATATAGCTAATATAGGCCCATTTAATATTGCGCATCCCCCAGTGTTACAGCTAATCTAGGTTAAATAAAAGGGAGACCCACCGGCCTCCCTTCCAAATTATTAAAATTTTTCAACTTAAACGTGTAAAGGACGGTTATCAGTGGCCGCCAAAGCCGCTTCTTTTACCGCCTCTGCGAAAGTTGGGTGGGCATGACTCATTCGAGAAATGTCCTCCGCAGATGCTCGGTATTCCATAGCAACTACACCTTCCGCAACCAGGTCAGCTGCTCTTGGTCCAATTACATGGAAGCCGAGAATTTCATCACTTTCCTTATGGGAAAGAATCTTTACTAATCCTTCAATATCCCCACTTGCACGAGCGCGACCTAATGCACGGAAAGGAAAGGACCCAGCTTTATAGGGAGTCCCTGATTCTTTTAATTGCTCTTCCGTTTGGCCCACGCTAGCTACTTCTGGCCAGGTATAAACTACTCCAGGAATTAAGTTATAGTCTATATGAGGTTTTTGTCCGGCAAGTAATTCGGCTACAAAAACACCTTCTTCTTCGGCTTTATGGGCTAACATCGCGCCTTTAATTACATCGCCAATGGCGTAGATATGTGGTTTTGCGGTTTGAAGATGATCGTTAACCTCAATCTTACCTCTTTCGCCTGCTTGTAGGCCAGCTGCTTCGAGGTTAAGGCCATCTGTATAAGCACTTCTACCGACTGCCACCAGGCAATAATCAGCTTCGAATTTTACTTCTTCATCTTTCTTATTGGTCGCGGTAACTGTAACCTTATTCCCCTTGCGGCTTACATCGCTTACCTTATGACTGAAGTTGAATTTGATACCTAGTTTTTTTAGAGACTTTGTAATCTCTTTGCTCATGGCGCTATCGAAGGTGGGAATCGCACGGTCCAGGTATTCTACTACCTCAACCTCGCTGCCTAAACGAGCATAAACACTGCCTAACTCAAGACCAATGATACCGGCCCCAATAACAATCATCTTCTTAGGGACCTCTGGTAATTTCAACGCTTCGGTGCTGCTGATGATTCGTTCTTTATCAAATTTTGCGAAAGGCAATTCAGTCGGTTTTGAACCGGTAGCGATGATAATATTCTTGGCTTCAATCTGCTCCTCTTTCTCACCCTTAATGGAGATCGTGTTTTCGTTAACGAAGGAACCCATACCCTGGAAAACAGTGATCTTATTTTTATCCATCAAAAACTGCACACCTCCGGTAGTTTGATCTACTACGGCCTGCTTGCGAGACACCATCTGCTCGAAATTCACTTTCGGCGCATTAATCTCAATTCCGTGTTCAGCGAAGGTCTTATTGGCATTATGGAAATGCTCACTACTATCAAGAAGCGCCTTTGATGGGATACATCCAACATTGAGGCAGGTTCCACCCAGGGTTGCGTACTTCTCAATTATTGCAGTTTTCATGCCCAATTGGGCGCAGCGAATGGCAGCTACATAACCACCAGGTCCGGAGCCGATTATGGCCACGTCGAATTTATCCATGGATTAAATCTTAGATTTTGATCACACAAAATTAGCGAATCTTAAGGAGGGAAACTTAGTATCAAAGCGGGTTTATTGGACTTAGGAATGAGTGATTTACTTTCTTTATAAATGCTCCAGGCTTTCGACTCTATATCCAGGAAGGATTAATTCTTAACGCAGAAATTCACGGTTACCCTAATCAATGAAGCAAAGCAATAACTTTGCGCACTATGGTAAGCAAGGAACAGTTGCAAAAATTACAGGAGCGTTTGGACTCACTTCATAAGTATCTCCAGATTGAAGAAAAGCGCATCCAGATAATAAATGAGGAGGAGAAAACCGCTGATGCAGGTTTTTGGGAAGATCAAAAGGAAGCTCAGAAGGTGATGAAGAAGATTCGCGGTCTAAAGTTTTGGACCGAATCCTACGATGAGCTTGCCGCCGCAGTAGAAGAGGTGGCACTAGGTCTGGAGTTTTTAGAACTCGGTGAACTCGAAGAAGAGGAGTTAGATAGCATGCATGAAAAAGCCATGAAAGTTCTCGAAGCGTTAGAGTTTCGAAATATGCTTTCCGGTGAAGAAGATCAACTAAGTGCAGTGCTCCAGATCACAGCAGGGGCTGGTGGTACGGAGTCTTGTGATTGGGCATCCATGTTGATGCGCATGTATATTCGCTATGCTGAACGTCAGAACTTTAAAGTTCGCGAACTGAACTATCAGGATGGTGATGTAGCCGGGATTAAAACCGTGACCCTGGAAATTGAAGGCGATTTTGCCTTTGGATATTTAAAGGGAGAAAATGGAGTACATCGTTTGGTGAGAATTTCACCTTTCGATAGCAATGCAAAACGTCATACCAGTTTTGCTTCGGTATATGTATATCCTTTAGTGGATGATTCGATAGAGATTGATATCAATCCTTCAGATATTGAATGGGATACCTTTCGTTCCGGAGGGGCCGGAGGTCAGAATGTGAATAAGGTAGAAACCGGAGTTCGTTTAAGACACGGACCATCAGGTATTATTATTGAGAATACGGAGAGCCGCTCGCAATTGCAAAACAAGGAGAAGGCCATGCAGTTGCTTAAATCTCAATTGTTTGAAATTGAGCTGGAAGCCAAGAATCAAAAGCGGGCAGAAATAGAAGCTGGTAAGAAGAAGATCGAATGGGGAAGCCAGATTCGGAACTATGTTTTACATCCCTATAAGTTAATTAAAGACGTGCGCACCGCGGAAGAGACCTCCAATGTGGATCAGGTTTTGGATGGGGATTTAGATGCCTTTATCAAGTCTTACTTAATGAGTAAAGGTCAAGGTGCGGAGGCTGAAGAAGTCTAAGCTTTCAATCGAGTAAATCAATGGCTGTCTAATTGGTTCTCGTATTTCTGGCAAAAGCTTCTTAATTTGCTGGAAATTATCCCTTTTGAGAACTCTGTTACTTTCCTGTCTTCTAGCACTAGGCCTATCGGCTCAGGAAAATGGCTTTGTTCCTAATGCCGGGCAATGGCAAGGTGACTTTGATTTTCGCTTGCGAGATCCTCAGGGGATGGTTTTTATTAAAGCGACTGAGCACAGTGTTTCATTGATTGCCCCCCAGCATGTCGATCATAAACTTCATCACCATCATAGCTACATTCACAAAGGACATACCTATCGCATTAAGTGGCTTGGCGCCAATAAAGAGGCGGAGTACACGGTCAAGAAATTGGGCAATAGCCCTAAACTAAATTATCTGCTGGGCAATGATCCCGATAAATGGGCCTCTGGTTTAAAGCAATACCGTGAGCTTATTTATCATGATGTTTATCCAGGTATTGATTTGCGCTACTACCTGACTTCATTAGGTGTGTGTGCATTTGATTTTATCGTGAACCTTGGAGCAGATCCCCAACAAATTCGATGGCAGATTGAAGGGGTTGCACAGCAAGGTCTACTTTCGGGGGACTTAGTCCTCATAACATCTATCGGATCAGCAGTTTATTCAGCGCCCCAATCCTTTCAGAATAAAGAGTTAATCGGTTCTGCTTTCCAGCAATATGAGGATCAGACTTATGGTTTTAACCTGGATGATTATGATCAGGATGAGGTGTTAATCATTGATCCTACTTTGGTTTTTAGCACCTATAGTGGAAGTACCGATGATAACTTTGGCTTTTCGGCAACCTTCGCAGAGGATGGTTCGGCATATGGCGCAGGTATTACTTACGGATATGGTAATATCCATCGGGCTTATCCAACCTCCTTGGGTGCCTTTCAGGATTCTTCCCAAGGTGGCCTAGTCGATGTTACTATTTCCAAGTACACCGCAGACGGCACGTCTCAGATTTATGCTACCTATATGGGGGGAAGTGGCAATGAGGCTCCCTTTAGTTTACTAGAAGGCCCAAACAAGAGTTTAATTATTCTGGGCGCAGCCGGATCACCTGATTTTCCTGTTCATCCTAATGGCTACGATACCAGTTTTGCTAAAGGATCTTTGGATAATCTAATTGTCGGTGGGCAAATCAGGTTTAATCATTCATCCGACATTTTTGTCTGCATATTGGACAGTACTGGAGGTAATCTCTTAGGCGGGACTTTTTTCGGAGATACTATGAGTGATGGCAATAACAAGAAGATTGTCTTTAATTATGGGGATCCGGCACGCGGTGATATCACTCTGGACGCTCAGGGAAACATCATTATCAGTTCCTACACCTTTTCTCCAAATTTACCGGTTGGCGCTGCGACCAATTCTAACTATAACGGCGAGCAGGATGGTTTGATAGTTTCTTTCAGCCCTGATCTGAGGCAGCTTAATTGGGCTCGATACCTGGGGGGCTCTAAAGACGATGCAAGCTTATCCTTACGGTTTACTAATCAGGACCGTCTCTATGTTACCGGCACAACAGATAGCGACAGTTTACAATATGACACTACTGATGTTTACCAGAGCTTTAATAAAGGTAAAGCCGATGCTTTTCTAGCTGAATTAGACCCATCTAATGGCGATGTTTTAGCCTGGACCTATTCAGGAACGGCTGAGGAGGATAGAGCCTTCTTTGTGGATTATACTCCTGATGGTAATCTGGTTCTGTTTGGTCAAACTAGTGGTCCCTGGCCCTGGGTTGGAGACAGTGTTTGGGGAGTTCAAGGGAGTTCTCAGTTTTTGCAGGAATTCACCCCTGATTTAAAGCGAGTCATTCATTCGACCACATTTGGTGACGGTCTATTAGGGGTAACTGATATCAGTCCAACAGCCTTAATGGTCTCTAATTGCGGAGATATTTTCCTTTCAGGTTGGGGAGCAGCCTATCTCAATAGCTCCAGAGCATTGATGGGTGATACCCGCGGTTTACCAGTTACCTCAGATGCATTTAGAGATTCCTCCGATTTAGGAGACTTCTATTTTTTGCGCCTCGATGCTTCCTGGACACGCCTGGAGTACGCTACCTTTTTTGGTCAATGGCAAAGTGGTAGGGATCATGTTGATGGAGGTAGTTCTCGTTTTCGGCGGGATGGGAGTATTTTTCAGGCAGTTTGTTCTTGTGGCCCTCCTAATGGGTTCCCGATTACCGCAAATGCCTACTCCGATACCAATCGCAGTAATAACTGCAACATGGCGGTTTTCCGTTTTGATATGGAAGCAGATACCATTTTATGCCGACCCGGAATAGCGCCCGGCTTTAATGATAGTACCTGTCTTCCAGCTAGTGTGCAATTCGTTGATAATAGCTTCAATGCTGATTTTACCCTGGTACTGGATCCGGATGGGAATTTAGACACCTTGGGAACTCAGATCTTCACGGTTCAGGATAGTGGGCTTTCGATATTTAAGTTTTTTGCTATTGATACCAATTGCAATCTTATAGATAGTGCGGAGGTTTTTGTCTATGGCTTTAATCGACCTTTAGATGCAGACTTTGCCTATGATTATGATAGTTGCGATGGGACGGGGATAGTGAATTTCCTGAATGTCAGTGAAGGTGCCTCGGTTTACCGATGGGATTTTGGAGATGGAAATACCAGTTCTTTAAGCTCACCTTCCCACTCTTATTTACCGGGCAATTATACCGTGCAATTGATTGCAGAAGACCCATTATGTCAACAGATTGATACCCTGGAGCAGGAAATCGAGATCGTTTTTCGGGGCTCGGAAGTGGAGATGTTTACCAGCAGTGATGCTTGTGATCCAGAACGGAGGCTCAGGGCAGAGATAGACCAAAGTCGAATTTCTCCCAGTGATTTTCAACGAATTGAATGGTATATTGATGATGAATTGGTAGCCACATCAGATAGTTTGAATTACAATTTGGATCGCGGTGGCTGGTTTGAGCTTAAACTCTTGTATAAGGATACAATATGCAATAGAGAGCTTGAATTTGTAGAAGAGGTCTTTTTCTATGATGAAGATTTTAGCATTGAGTTCCCTAATGTATTTACACCTAATGGTGATGGGATAAATGATGAATTTACCGCCATCGAAGTGGAGCGAGTGGTGCCATTTTTAAGTAGGGGAGATTTGCAGGTCTTTAATCGCCACGGTCAACTCATCTTCTCCAAAAGCATAATGGAAGGTGGTTGGAATGGGCAGAATGAAGGATTGGATCTTCCGGAAGGAGTCTTTTACTATCTCTTCAATTATGAAGATATTTGCGGTCAAGGAAAAGAGCAAAAAGGATTTCTTCATCTAGAACGCTAAAATGAAATACTATCATAATCCCCGCTGCGCTAAAAGCCGAGAAGGTTTAAGCTATTTAGAAGAGAAAGGTAAGTCGGTAGAAGTTGTTCCTTACATGTCAGAACCGATCAGTCCCAATGAATTGGAAACTCTTCTGGATGCTTTAGGGATGGAAGCGATAGATTTAGTGCGCAAGAAGGAAGCCATTTGGAAGGAGGAGTTTGCGGATAAAGAGTTGGACGAAGATGAGTTGATCCTGGCGATGATTGAGCATCCTAGGTTAATGGAGCGACCCATTCTATTAAACGGTGATAAAGCCGCAATTGGTCGTCCGAAAGAGAATTTTGACGCTATTCTTTAAAATCTTGCACCAGGCCATAAACCTTGGGATTACCAGGCCAAATTCTGCACCTTATAATGCCATTTGAGCTCTGCCCGTCAACGCTTTGATCCAATAGTATTTTCCAGCTAGTTTTAGATAATGGATATTGGCCAATAGGAACGCTGAAATAGTTTTTTCCATTTTTAAGCGGGAATGATTTCCAGGCTACTTGTTCACCATCTTGTTCTATTTTAATAGCTAGAAAATGCTCGGCTGGTCCTTCCCAATCTGAAATGTCTATAACGAGAATACTTTGGGGTCTTTCCAAAAGTGGTGTTTCCCCGCTAATGGAATCTAAGGTGAAGTAGGGAGCTTGGTTTGATTGAAAGGATTTAGTTTCTATTAGCGTAATAACATTGTCAACCGAGGACCTGTCATTATTCTTTCTTGAATAATGGTCGATACTAAAGCCAAAGTAGTTCCGTCTTTCTATGAGCTGAAAACCTTTATCCAATATTTCGATAGGCCATGTACCCGAACTGGCATGATCTCTAATAAGCAAAAAGTCATGCCCGGGTATTTTCTTCGGAAGTTCTTGAATATAAGTGCCCTCAGGGATTTCGGGATCAATTTGTCGATAGAACTTCCATTTTTCGTCACTCCAATGATAGAAGACGGCGGAAGGTTTTAGATCATTTTCTGCGATATATTGGAAGGTCTCTTTGGGTGGGCTGAGGTGGGCATTTCCTATAAACTGCCGAGCATTGAAAAGCGGCCAAATGAGCAATAGACAAAAGGGGAGGGCAAGCCATTGCAAGCGAGCTGATTTTTCCTTTTCGCTCTTAGCAGCAGGAAGTAGAAAGAGAAAGGGACAAATGAAAATCAGACTGGAGTATTGAAGTACCGGATTTCGATAAACTGAATAGAAATATCCGACCAAGAAGACCAGGGAAAACCAAACAAGCCCCTCATAGAAGTTTCTTCGTAGAGCGAGATAGAATTGAAACATTAATCCAATCGCAATCAGCCAAAACGGGAAGGCGAAATTGAAGACATACTCAAAATACTTAGCTAGCCATAAGGAATCAGGCTTAGACAACCATTGACCTACACCACCTAATTGTAATTGAGCGTAAAAAATGCTCAGATGTGGAAGGAATAGAACAAGGGTTGTCAATCCGGCGATGATCCAGGGGATAGGTTTTTTATAATCTCGGGTCAGGGCGCTGAATCCTATAACCAGAACTGAAAGTAATGCCAGATAGTGCGTGTAAGCGGCCAATACAGCTCCTGTAGTGAATAGTACTAGGTAGAGATTCTTTCTTTTATGATAAAACCAGGAGAAATAGGCATAAGCAGCTAAGGCTATAAAAAATGCTCCCCAAGCATAAGGCCTCGCCACTTGATGATAGTACAAATAGTATTGACTGCCGGCTAGTATAGCAGAGGCAATTAGCCCACTCATCCGGCTCCCCAGCCTCAATGAGCTGGAATAAACTAAGTATAGGCTTCCTAAGCCTAAGATTATCGAGGGGAGTTTTATCCAGCTTTCGGAATAGCCGACTAAGGGAGCGTAGAGATATAGAAAGACTTGCACTAAAGCTGGATGCCCATCAGTGCGAACCGCTTGATTAATAAGGTCTTTGAAGTTAGTGTGCTGAGTGCGATATAGGGCGCTGAGCTCATCATGAGAGAAGTCAAGGCTACTCAGGTTCCAGAGTCGCAATACTCCAGCTATAAGCAGCAATAGACAGAAAGTCCAATGCTCCCATATCAGATCTGTTATTTTTCGATACCTGCTTGCCACAATAAAAAGCTGTACTCCATAGCAGTTTCCTTTAAGGCTTCAAAACGGCCACTCGCACCACCATGTCCGGTATTCATATTGCAATACATCAATATCTTATTGTCCCCTTGATGATGGTCCCGCAGTTTTGCACACCATTTTGCTGGTTCCCAATACTGCACCTGGGAATCATGTAGCCCCGTGGTTATCAGTAAATTTGGATACTCATGCGACTTTACATTGTCGTAAGGTGAATAGGACTTAATGTAGTGGTAAAACTCTTCATTTTTAGGGTTGCCCCATTCATCGAACTCTCCGGTGGTAAGGGGAATACTCTCATCTAACATGGTCGTTACGACATCTACAAATGGCACTGCGGCAATTACTCCTTGGTATAATTCAGGTCGCCAATTGATGATGGTTCCCATTAACAAGCCACCGGCACTTCCCCCCATCGCGAAGAGGTGATTAGGGTCCGTAAGGCCATCTGCAATAAGTCCTTCAGATACCGAAATGAAGTCCTGGAAGGTGTTTTTCTTATGAAGCATTTTGCCCTCATCATACCAGGCTCTTCCTAAATATTGTCCCCCTCTTACATGGGCTATCGCAAAAGTAAAACCTCTGTCAAGCAGACTGAGGCGATTGGATGAAAACCCGGCTTCAATGGTATAGCCGTAGGATCCGTAGGCATATTGCAACAGATTTTGAGCACCTGAACCCTGACCGTCAGGTCGCCAAACCAAGCTCACTGGAATTCTTTTACCGTCTGGGGCGGAGTACCAACGTCGTTCTTCCTTGTACTTGCTACTATCAAAACCCCCTAAGACTTCTTGTTGCTTCAGGAGCTTTTTTTCACGGCTTTCCATGTCATACTCCATCACTGAAAAGGGTTGGATCAAGCTCGCATAGCCATAACGTAATTTCTTGCTTTTGAAGTTCGGATTAAGCCCGGTTCCGGCGGTATAAGTTTCGGAATCAAAGTCTATATAGTGATCATCACTACCATCCCATTTTATGATCCTCAAGCGATTTAATCCCTCTGAGCGCTCTTCCAAGACCAGATAGTCTTCAAAAATTTCGATTCCTTCCAGGTAAACCTCTGTGCGATGCGGAATCAGGTCTACCCAATTCTCTTTGCTCCCCTTGTCGAGAGCGGTACGCATGAGTTTGAAATTTCGGGCACTTTGGAAGTTAGTGCGGATATACCAATGATCGCCAAAATGGGCGATGGAGTACTCCAAATCCCTTTCTCGGCTCTGGATTAAATTGAATTTTCCCTGCGGATTGCTTGCTTCGAGATATTGATATTCATTAGAGACTGTGCTATGGGCGCCGATAATGATGAATCGCTCACTCTTGCTACGATATACGGAACAGATGAAGCTTGAATCCTGCTCTTCATAAATGAGCTCATCCTGATTGGGATCGGTACCGAGTTGATGGCGAAAGATCCTATTAGGCCTTAAGGTTTCATCCTTTTGGGTGTAAAAGAGGTAATTGCCATCACTACTCCAGGCGGCCGACCCGGTACAATTGGGGAGTTCATAATCAAGTTCAGAACCATCTTCGAGATTGCGAATGCGGATGCGGTAAATTCGGCGGCTCTGATTGTCATAGCCATAGGCTAAGCGATTACGATCAGGACTTACGCTCATGCCTCCAATTTGAAAATACTCTTCATCTTGGGCTAAAACATTAACATCTAGCATGATTTGCTCTTGGGCCTCCATGCTTCCTTCGCGTCGACAGTAAATTGGATAATCTTTGCCCTGATCATAGCGAACGTAATACCAGAAGTCGTTTTTGAAATAAGGTACGGAGCTATCGTCCTCTTTAATGCGCCCTTTGAGTTCTTTAAAAAGGTCTTCCTCAAAGCCCTTAAGATGACTCATTTCCAACTCTCGATAGCTGTTTTCAGCATTCAAGTAATCCAGAGTTTCCTGGGATTCCCGATCGTTTAACCAATAGTAAGGATCAATTCGGAGGTCTTGATGAATCTCCAGTTTCTTTTCTTCCTTTTTCGCTCTAGGCGCCTGATGCATTGATTCTATTTTAGGGCTAAGTTCCTAATTTTTCTTCGCGAGCAACAATTTAGTGGTGACCTTATTTAATATCTTGCGGCTTCAACAAAAACACCCCTTAAATGGTTCAGCAGGGAATGCTCCGTGATGGAGCCTTGAAAGATAAAGTTATTGTGATCACTGGCGGAGGGACTGGATTAGGCCGTTCCATGGGTGAGTATTTTTTGGAGTTAGGCGCCAAATTAGCCATCTGTGGTCGCAGGAATGAGGTTCTGGAGAAGGCAGCCTCAGAGATGATGGCGGCCAAAGGGTCTGAAGTGTTTTTTCAATCCTGTGATGTGCGCAGCTATGAAGCGGTTGAAGCTTTCCGGGATGCAGTTCTGGACCACTACGGTAAAGTGGATGTCTTATTGAATAATGCAGCTGGAAACTTTATTAGTCCTACTGAAAGACTGTCTCCTGGAGCTTTCGATGCGGTAATCGATATTGTATTAAGAGGAACTAAAAATTGTACTCTGGCTTTCGGTAAGCACTGGATTCAGAATGAGGAGCGCAATAAAGTGGTTCTAAATATTACTACTACTTACGCTACCACAGGTTCTGCATTTGTCGTGCCATCAGCAATGGCCAAAGCTGGTGTTTCTGCTATGACGCGTTCGCTAGCGGTAGAATGGGCGCGCTATGGAATCAGATTCAATGCGATTGCTCCCGGTCCATTCCCTACTGAGGGCGCATGGAGTAGGCTTTTGCCGGGGGATATTCCGGATATGCTGAAAATTGAGAACCAGGTACCACTAAAGCGGGCTGGTGAAAAGCAGGAGCTAGCCAATCTAGCGGCCTTTCTCGTGAGCGATTTTGCCGGATATATGAATGGTGAGATTGTAACTATTGATGGAGGTGAGTGGCTTTTAGGAGCCGGAGAGTTAAACTTTTTAGAAGCAGTACCTGATGAGATGTGGGATTGGATTGGCGAGGCCACGCGCAAGGGTAAATAAGCTTTGCCTTCTAGCTATACTAGCATTTTTTACTGCCTGTAAAACCGGCACTCGTGATCCTGAGCCTTTCGATTGGCAGGGCCATCGAGGGGCAAGAGGAGAGGCTCCTGAAAATTCGGTACAAGGCATGTTACTGGCACTTCAGGAAGGGGTGAAAACTTTAGAGATGGACGTTGTAATCAGCGCAGATTCGGTGGTCCTTCTTTCTCATGAGCCCTGGTTTAATCCAGAAATTTGTTTGGGCACTAATGGAAAGAAAAGGCTTAACGCTGAGACTAACCTCTTTAGACTAAGCTATGCGGATATCGCTAAGATTGATTGTGGTTCACTAAAGATCGATCGCTTTCCTGCTCAAGAAAAGTACTTTGCTGCTAAACCCAGGTTGCTGGATGTTATTTCTGAAGCGGAAGAAGCATCTCTGATGATGAATCGACCTGATCCTTTTTACAATGTGGAGATTAAGTCGAGACCAGAATGGGATTCGATTTATTATCCCAGTATAGAGTTCTATGCTGACTTGGTGATATCTACACTCCGGAAGGCCAATTTAGGAGAGCGACTGGTTATTCAAAGTTTTGATCCGCGCACGCTGCGCTATTTAAATGAGAGCTATCCTGAAATAACTTTAGCCTATCTAACGGAGGATGGTAATCGCAGTCCGGCAGAGCAAATCAAAGACCTTGGTTTTGTTCCAGAGATTTACAGTTGTGATTTTAGTCTTTTAGCTGAAAGCCAGGTGAAACGATTACGAGCTTCAGGAATGAAAGTGATTCCCTGGACTGTCAACGAGATTGCTGATGCGCAAAGGTTAAAGGAATGGGGGGTAGATGGTATAATCACCGACTATCCTGGTCGTATGCTGGCTACTATCGGAAAGTTTTAAAGTCCTTCTAATTTGGCTTTAAACTGCTGAGCCCGGTCATGATCACCGATACGGACACAGATAGCCTGCATTAAGGTATATACCTCTGCTGCTCTTTGTTTGTTATAATGTCTTGACATCCATAGGATAAGCAAGGATTCAGCAGCCTTTAAGGTAGTATTGTCCAGATGTTTACTTAAAAGGCTTGCTTGCTCGATTAGGGCATTCTCCTGGGTTTGGGGATCAGCATTGCGGTAGGCCTCGTAAAAGTTCCGATGCAAATCATCATTCCAATTCTTGTTTTGATACCAATCAGCCATTACTTACGAATTCGTTCCAGTCCTTCTTTTGCAGGTTTATGGATAGGAAGCATTGCCAGGGTTTTTCGGTATTCCTTTTCAGCGTTTATTACATCTCCCAACATCTCATAAGCATATCCCCGGCCATAATGGGCCTTGTAATTGTTATCGGGCTTTGCTTTTATACTTTTGGAATAATAGCTCAAAGCTTCCTGATAGTTCGGGACCTTGACGGTGAAAATGTAGCCAAGATTGTAGAAGCTATCCGCGTGCTTAGGGTTAATTATAGTTGCCTGAGTATAAGCCTCTATGGCGCGATTTACTTCATCAATATCCATGTAGTGCACCCCTAATTTATACCAGATGTCAGCATTACGGGGTTGAATTTTTAGGATGCGTTTATAGTAGTATTGAGCCAGGGTATCTCCTCTACTGGCCAGACTTACTCCCATTAAGTCTAGTGCTTCTATATAATCCTGATCCAACTCCGTAGCTTTTTGAAAATACTGTATGGCAAGTGTGGTGTCTTGTTTGGCCTCACGCACTACGATACCCTTATAAAGGTAAGCTGGTGCATAGAACTCATCAATAGCAATTAACTCGTTAAGGTATTTAAGGGCGGGTTCATAGTTCTGAATACTGGCGTGCAGTTTTGCTAGATTAATTCGACAATCAATCGCATCGGGATCTGAGGTGGCGCAATTGGTCCAGGCATTTTTTGCCAGCCGACTTTGATTTCGAATCATTCTTAACTCCCCTAAATAGAGTAGCATAGGAGCATACATACTGTCAATCTCATAAACTCTTTGAAAATCCAGTAAGGCGCCATTCTGATTGTTCCGTAGTAATCTGATTCTGCCTCTTTCCGTCAAAGCCTCAATATTATTTGGTTCAGCAGCAATCAGCACATCAAGGCTGTCGTTTGATGCGTTTTGATTTTGAACGGTAGGAGTAATTTCCTGTGCTGGAGTCTCACTGGGATTAGTTACTTCCTTGTTATTGTTACAAGACAATAAACCAAAAGTTAGGACTATGAGGAGGGCTTTCAATAATCTCATGTTTCAAAAATACAGTCTGTAGGCTAATTTGTTTTTGCTTTGGTGCATTGAAAAAGCCCGACCTGAATAGGACGGGCTTTTTGGTAATTGGTGGCCTAATTATTTTGCCGCAATGGCTTCCTTAATCTTGTTTTCGATTTCCTCTGCCAATTCGGGATTGTCTTCTAAAAGTTGCCTTACCGCATCGCGACCTTGGCCTAATTTGGTGTCGCCATAGCTAAACCAACTTCCGGATTTCTTCACGATTTCATTGTCCACTCCAAGATCAATGATTTCTCCCACTTTTGAAATTCCCTTTCCATATAGGATATCAAACTCGGCTTGTCTAAAAGGAGGAGCGACCTTGTTCTTAACTACTTTGACTCTGGCACGGTTTCCGGTAACCCCTTCCGAATCCTTGATTTGAGAGATTCGACGGATATCTAATCGAACCGAGGAATAGAATTTTAAGGCATTACCGCCGGTAGTGGTTTCAGGATTGCCAAACATCACTCCAATCTTCTCTCTTAATTGGTTGATGAATATACAGCAGCAGTTAGTCTTACTTATAGTACCCGTCAATTTACGGAGGGCTTGAGACATTAAGCGTGCTTGAAGTCCCATTTTACTATCGCCCATTTCGCCTTCAATCTCACTTTTCGGGGTTAAGGCAGCCACAGAATCAATGATGATTAGATCAATTGCACCGGAGCGGATTAAATTGTCTGCGATCTCAAGGGCTTGCTCCCCATTATCCGGTTGAGAGATAATAAGGTCTTCAGTGTTGATACCAAGGTTTTCGGCATATATCCGATCGAAGGCATGTTCAGCATCGATAAAAGCTGCGATCCCCCCTTGTTTTTGAACCTCTGCTATGGCATGCAGGGTGAGGGTGGTTTTTCCAGAACTTTCAGGTCCGTAGATTTCTACAATTCTTCCTCTTGGATATCCGGATACTCCCAAGGCCAAATCAATTCCTAAGGAACCGCTAGGTATGGTTGCTATTTCTTCGATGGCGGTATCTCCCATGCGCATTACAGCTCCCTTACCGTAGGTTTTATCTAGCTTGTCGAGGGTAAGTTTCAGTGCTTTTAGCTTCGCGCCTTTATCATCACTCATGATCTCTATATTGAATTCTGTGCTAAGCAAATATAGGATGCTTATGGCTGGCTTTGGAAAGAAAAAGGGCTCACTTCTTAACAGAAGCGAGCCCTAATCAATTTTGAAGTGTTTAATGTTTTTAATCCTTCAACTCCACCGTTTTTCCGCTTTTTGCTTCAAGCATTCCGCGAAGTCTTTCGATTTCCGCTTCGGAGCGATTTTGCATTTCTCTTTGAAATGAAGCTACAATATCCTCAAGCTCGTCAGCAGTAAAGTGAGAGAAGAACTGCACCGCAAATGCGTTTTTTAATCCGCGTTCACCGCGCACGGCAATTTGATTCTTCAAATACTGCGCAACCTGCTTAGGGGTATGTGCTGATTTGGGTACTCTAGACATAATAAGAGTTTTAAAATATTTAATTAATCCTTCCTAATTATTCGGTAGCAAAGCTAAATATTTTTGCTAAGTGCGTGAAAATGTGAATTGAATTTTGAGGTTGTTTGGTAGAGTTTGTCGTTTAAAAAATGATTTAGAAGACCTTTTTCAATTCATCCATTTATCAAAATTATTATTCCAATGCTTATCAAAACCTATAGCAGCGCCGTTCTGGGGGTCAATGCGAGAACCGTAACGGTGGAGACCCATACCGATAGGGGGGTGAACTTTTTTCTGGTCGGATTACCTGATTCCACTATCAAGGAAAGTCAGCATAGAATTGTCGCAGCATTGAAGAATAATGGCTTAAAATGGCCAGGCTATCAAATTACAATTAACCTTGCTCCGGCTAATATTAGAAAGGAAGGATCTGCCTATGACTTACCAATTGCCCTTGGCATTTTAGCCGCCTCGGGACAGAAGGATTTTCATGAAATTGAGCGCTATCTGATCCTGGGGGAATTGTCACTGGATGGAGGGTTAGTTGGAGTTAAAGGTGTTTTACCATCGGTCTTAGAAGCTCGAAGGGAAGGTTTTAAGGCAGTAATTGTTCCCCATGAGAATGGTCGCGAGGCTGCCATGGTAAAGGGCATCCAGGTATACGCGGCCCGCAGTCTGGAGGAAACCATTCGCCATTTAAGTGGTGAGCAGACCATCCCGGAACTGCAAATTGATAGTGAGCAACTGCTTTTACAGGATAAGTCCAGACTGGATCTGGATTTTGCTGAAGTCAAGGGTCAATCGAATGTAAAAAGAGCCCTTGAGATTGCAGCCGCCGGAGGGCATAATGCCATCCTGATAGGTCCTCCTGGAGCAGGCAAAACAATGCTGGCAAAGCGGATGGCGGGAATTCTTCCGCTAATGACAGTAGATGAAGCATTGGAGACGACCAAAATACATTCTGTGGCCGGGCGATTGGGAAAAGGTCAGAGTTTAGTGCTGCAAAGGCCTTTTCGAAGTCCGCATCATTCCATATCTGATGTTGCATTGGTTGGGGGAGGAGGATTTCCGCAACCCGGTGAGATTAGTTTAGCTCATAATGGGATTCTATTTTTAGACGAATTGCCAGAGTTTAAAAGGGCAGTCCTTGAGGTTATGCGGCAACCTATGGAAGATAGAAAGGTGACAATAAGCCGGGCTCGTTTTAGTGTTGACTTTCCTGCTTCATTTATGTTGATTGCTTCCATGAATCCTTGCCCTTGCGGATACTTCAATCATCCAGATAAGGATTGTGTTTGTTCTCCTTTGGTTGTGCAGAAATACTTAAACCGTATTTCCGGGCCTTTAATGGATCGAATTGATTTACACGTTGAGGTCACACCCGTACCTTTTGAAGAGATATCGGAGGCTGCTCCTTCGGAAAGTAGCGAGACCATTCGCATGCGAGTGATTAAAGCTCGTGAAAGGCAGCAAAACCGATTCCAAAAGGAGGAAGGGATTTATTCTAATGCTCAGATGCAGAGCAGGCAGTTAAGAGAAGTTTGTGTTCTAGACCAGGAAGGTATGAGTCTCCTTAAGTTGGCTATTGATAAGCTGAACCTCAGTGGTCGGGCTTATGATAGGATTCTAAAAGTAGCGCGTACGATCGCGGATTTAGCAGGATTGGATTCTATCCATGCCCGGCATGTTGCCGAGGCCGTCCAATTTCGAAGTTTGGATAGAGAAAGTTGGTATCAGATGTAATTAAATATCTGAACATCGCTCTTTATTCTGCTTGAAGAGTTCTTATTTTTTTACAAATTAATTGCTGTAAATTTCTGGAATAAAAAGTTTTATAATGGAATCAAATATTGCTATTTAATTCAGGGATACTTATTCTGTTGGTAGAAAAAATATAGTTTGTAAATACTTGATAATATGTTTGTAGCTTCAGAAATACTACGAAAAAATTTTATAAGATAAGGTTCTGGCCTGCTGAGATCCAAAAAGAAAATCCCCCTATTTTTCTTAGGATATCCCCTAGCTGCTGTGGGTGCTAACTGTCTTAATTTCAATGAATTGATTTTGACCATGCTTTTGACGACTGATCTTCCCATTTCTTGTTACTGCTATTCGTGATCAATGCGGTCCCCCGGTCTATCGATATGTAATACTAAGATTATTACAATCTGAATGATTGTAAGTCAGGTATTTCGTGTGCCTTAGTTTACTGTTAAACTGATATTAATAAATCTTAAATGGACTATCCAATTAAGGGTATTACGCCCGTGTTCACTTCATCAAAGACCTTTTCTAGTGAATTCAACCCCATCGATCCATCTGCGCCATGCACTGTCTTCGAGGCCACTCCGAAGCAGTTCAGGGTTGATTATGTATCGAAATGGCAAATCAGCCTATCATATCCAATAACCAGCAAAATCAGCTATTATGTCAAGAATTAGTACTCCACTTTTAGCATTAGTTATTCTCTTTCTTTCCTCCTGTAATATGGGAGTTGAGAAAGAACAGAAGCCTCAAGATGAAATAAAAGCAACAGAAGAACCAAGTGCTGAAGAGGTGCGGTTGGCGATTCGGAAACTAGCAGATGAAGCCCAGAATGGCATTCCAGCACCACTGGATTTCAATAAGGAGCACCATTATTTGGTTTTTAAGCATCATTTGAAAAGGGCCAATTACACCAAGGAGGACCATCCACAACTTTACGCCTCATTAGAGCGAGCCAAACAGATGCACAAAGAGAATGGAGGGCCGAATGTTCCGAAACTATATGAAATCCCCTCTGCCTCTCAGGTGGCAAGTGGAGAGGTATCGCCCGCAGATATGGATCCTGATCATGCAATTATCGCAATACATCAAATCACCACTCTCGGGTCGGATGACGGAACGAATTATAATACCTCCGGCTTATCCGCCGCTCCTGCGCCTATTGCTGCCCATCATGTTTACCTCGGGATGTATGATAAAAATGGAGACACCATCGGACCCATTGCAGATTCCGTTACATATGGCTCAAGTAAGGATATCAATGTAGAAACAATTGGAACGATGCCTGCGGGCTCTGATGAGGCTCAAACAATTCTAACCTATTTTTATGAAGATTCGACAGGAACGCCCTACCATGGATACGTTGTAGGTTTAACATCTGCTGCTCCAGACAGCATAAAGAATGTGAATCCTGCTATTCAGGTTTCAGGTAATACCGAGATAATAGTATGCCTAGGAAGAGAGAAGGGGAATTGTGATTATGATCCTGTAGGAGGCTCAGGGACCAATGTTATATTACCAATTACTGGTACCATATGGTTTGGTGATACTATCGATCCAATAAACTCTGACTCAAACAATGTTTCGTGCCTGATAACCCTTGCCCGTACCGAAGGTCAGGGAGGCGGTTGCATGGTAAAATCAACCACAAATTTTTTCGCTGATCCAAACACAGTTATTAATGGTAATGAACTCACCTGGGATCTAAACCCTGCTCACTTTGAGCCAGTATCGGGTTGTTTGGTGGCTAATCAAGACGCCATTTACACATTTACGGTTAGCGTGACTATCAATGAGTTGCCGGTATTTGTTTCAATTACTAATGCACCTGACGCTCAACCTAGCCCTTATTTCTTAAAAATCCCCAACATGGGAATTTTCTGGAGCTGCTTACCAACAGGTTCTCAAATAACTATGGCGGATGGTAGCACAAAGTTGATCGAAAATATATCTGCAAATGATGAGGTACTAGCCGATACCGATGGTAGAACCGTGAAAGTGCACTCAGTTATGCAGGGGAAAGATGATTGGCTTTATACCATACGAGCTGAAAATGGAGCAAAGGTTAGAATGACCGAGGGTCATACCGTTTTAGCCAAGAGAGCCAATAAACAGGTGATTCTTGCGGCTAAGGATCTTCGTAATGGAGACTATTTAATTACTCTGGATGGAGAAAGTCGGATTGAAAAAATAGAGAAAGATTCTTATGGTGGAGCAGTATGGAATCTAGTTATTGATCAGGCTGGGGCAATGGATGCCAAAGCACCTGGTCAAAGTACCTACTTCGCAGATGGGGTTTTGGTAGGGGATTCTTATATGCAGCGTAAATATGGAAAGGATCAAATTCTAGCTGCTAAATCTCACCAATCTGAAATTCCCGAAAGATGGTCCGAAGATTATCGCAATTATTTAAAAAGGCGTGGCGTTTCTGGCGCCGAATAAATTACTACTCCATGACTAAGCCAATAATAACTCATGCCAATTACAATGGGGAGCAATTGTATGTGGAATGGACCGTAGACTTACCCCCTAGGTTTACAGGATTCGTCCTCGACCTTACCGACTCGGATGGCGACAAACAAAGCTTTGAGACCAATGAGACTTCCTTCACTAAGGATACAGCGCTTTCTTCTGATAAAACCTATACCCTTACGATTACAGTAATGGTTCAGGATCAACCGAGCTCAACCAGTGATCCCCTTACTTTGATCAGCGCGGCCCCAACCATGCGAAGTGTTGCTTATTCAGTATCTCCTGGAAAACTTGCAGTAGCCTGGGTTGATGCAGAAGGTGATGGGGCTAAAGGGATAGAAACCTATATCGCTACTCTTACAGAATTCGGCAAGAACACATGGAACCTCGATAGTAATGACGGATCGGTGGATTTCAATAAAACTCTATCTTCAAGTGAGTCCTACTCAGTAACGGTAAGAGGGAGTAATGAATCGGGAACAGTATTAGGTCCGCCTAGCTCCATATATGAGCCTATTGTTTCGGCCCCAGTAGTCCTCACTGTCATGTATGACACTGATCCTTCTACGAAACTTAGTCTGCAATGGCAAGGAATAAGCGGGAATGATATTCAGTATTATATCACGCTTGAAGAATTCGGTAAAAACACCTGGAACAATACTACCGCGGAAACTACTACGACCTTTAAAAAGAGTCTGAGTAGCTCAGAAAAATACTCGGTTTTTGTGATGGCCTCTGATAGCACTGGGATAGTTTTGGGTCCAAGTAGTACTGTCTATACACCGATTAGTGTAAGCCCAGAATTATCCCTGGTGTCCTATGATAGTAAGGTCCTTGAGTTAAGCTGGAGTGCCGCGGATGGAGAGGGAGTGGAGGCTTATAGCGCTACTCTTGAGAAACCAGGCAGCGATGTTTGGTATTCAAGCACGGATCAACTAAATACTAGTTTCAATAAGAACCTTGATCCCGCTACTACTTATAACACATACGTAAGGGCAACAGGTGGCAATGGAGTGGTTTTCGGACCTAATAGTGCTCTTTTGAATCCATTGCTTACCAGCGCTACGAACTTTGCTTTAATCTATACTGGGACGGAAATAGATACTAGCTGGACTGCAGACTCTAATCCAGTGGTATCCGGATATATCGTCGAATTACAAAAAAATGGTGCCAAAGAGGCAGAGAATACCCCCCCTGAATCTCCCTCTAATTTTGATGTGACCATGGACGATGGTGGAGTATATCGCTGCAGAATCAGAAGCACCGCTCCGCTTTTACAAGGACCGTGGAGTGACTATGTATACGCACCTTATGCCCAAGCGGTGGCCTATGGATACGATGATTTAAGCCGACTTACCTCTGTAAGTTGGAATACCGTGAACAGAGTGATTTATGCCCTGGACGATCCAGGTAACATCGATACTCGAGTTTTCTCCCAACCTTAAAAACAATAGAATGTCAGCTCCTGCCGCGCCTAGTTTGGACCTAAAATATACGAGTGATCTTATAGATACCGGGAAAGTATTTCAATTTACCGGTGCAGCCACTGTAAGTCAGGAAAGTGTTAGCAATTTCCCGATTAGTGGATTCACTATATCCTGCTGGCTGAAATGCGCCAGTGGGCAAAATGATGCAGTTATTTGGTCTTATGATGCTTCCGCTGGATCGGTTAGTCATCAAGTATATCTAAAGAACCCTTCAAATCTTGTAATTGGTATAGGTTCTTCTGCCATTAGCCCAGCTACTGGAGTGGCCGTTGATGATGATTATTGGCATCATTTGGCAATCACTATTTTACCGGCTACAGATCAGAAATCTTTTCAAATTGGCATTTATAAGGATGGAGTTAAGGTCTTTTTCGGTTTGGGAGCTGTTAGCAGTTCCAGCGCTATAAGTCTGGAAGAACATGGGGATCTGGTACTTGGTCAAAGCCCCGATGCAGGAGCAGCATCTCAGTTTGCTGGCTATATGAGCGAATTTAGGTTGTGGAAGGGGATTCAATCCGCTGCATCTATTATGACCAATATGCAGCAGAGACTTAGTGCTAGCGATGATCTACTCATTTGCTGGGCCCTAAGTTCTGCAGACAGTTCGGGTACCGTAAGTGGTGGTGCTTTTGTGGATACAGGCAATCTCGTTTTCTTAAGCACCAAGCTGGAGGCATCGTGGAATGCAGTTACAGATGCAACGACTTACGATTTTGAAATTAGTTCGGATAAGGGCTATTTCAGTTATGCGCAAAATGGTATTACCGAAACTTCAATAAGCATTCCTGGTACCGATTTAAATACGGCATATACAGCCAAAGTACGGGCGGAAAATGCTGATGGAAAAAGCGATTGGGTCACGGCACAGGTAACGGAAATCACCTTGCAAGGCTTTAGCCAGACCTTAAGTAACCCCAGTGGAGATCAGATCAGCTCTAGCTGGCAAGCAGCAAACCAGGCTAGTGCCTATCAGGTAAGTTGGTATAAGAATGGTTCAGCCAGTGCTGATTCTAAGGCAAACCAAACGGCCACTACTTTAGACTTAAGTTCGAAAGTTACAGATCCCGATGCCTGGTCTTATGATATCCGGGCATTTTGTTTAAACTCCCTAGGTCCGGCAACCGCAATTGATTCTATTAGTGGTCTCGCTATAAGTCTCAGTTATCAATCGGAAATTCTTTCTGCCAATTGGACCATCACTTCTACCGACATCCAATATTATTATTTGGAAATCTTTAAGAAGGATGAGGCGAATGGCGATACTTCCATTTTCAGCGGAGTTTTACCGGGTACAGATAATTCCAAATCATTGCTTGGAGAATATGCCAACAATGAAACATACTATGCCAAAATAAGAGCCATCACAAATGGAAATTTTGGAGCCTGGGAACAGAGTACCGATATAGTGATTCAAAATTTTCTGGCTCCTATTATTTCGGATGCGAATGGTGATGCCACCACTCATAGTATTACGGTTAACTGGGGTCTGATTGACTCTGATGATCCCAATCTTAAGTATCAGCTGCAGCTTTTTAAAACTGGAGAAAGCGATCCAATTAGCACTTCAGATGACCTTAGTGCCGAAACAAAGTCTTATGTTTTTAATAATTCCCAAATTGTTAAGGATTCAAGCTTTACAGTGCAAATCCGCGCCCATGATGGTGCCAGTACTAGTCCCTGGAGTGAGCCCTATTCGGTCTGCGTAAACGATCTACCTCAGGTTCAAAACGTAATGGCGAGGGTAACGGAGGATAATAATGTTACGGTGAGCTGGGATGCGGTTACTGGCGTAAACGGAATTACATATACCGTGGAGCTTAAGGGTCCAAAAGAGATTCCAAATAAGACTGGTGTTACAGATAATTCGGTGGTATTTGAAGCCTCTGAAACTCATGTGGTAAAGGATGAGGTTTATCAGGCTACTGTTTTAGCAACGAAAGGGGACGAGACCAGTTGTCCCAGTTTGCAAACCCCTAATACAGAGGTTACTATTGGTAAAGTGACTCCTAATCCTAATAACCCTGGTAGTAGTACGGTATCGGATCCGGTAACGGTTTCGGATGGTTCTTATGCCTATTCGCATGTTGATATGCAAGTAGCTTCGCCCTTTCCTCTGCAGTTCATCACCTACTACAATACGGTAACTCCCATTCCTTCCGAAAACCCTGTATATACAGGCAATCCGATGGGCTTGAGATGGAATCATAATTATAACACCCGCATTGTAACGAATACCGAGGAGAAAAAACTCTATGTGATATGGGGTAGCGGGAAGGTCTTTGCCTACACCATCCCCAATTCCATTACCGGTAATTACCCTCCTGAAGGTATTCCAGACGGTTCATCTTTAGTTTTCGATGCGACCAGCACCTATATTCTCACCACCAAACAGCAAGAGATTTTAAAATTCAATAGCTCTGGGGTTCTTCAAAGTATTGAGTCAAGTGCCGGAAACCTTCATAGCCTAAGCTATAGTGGATCCAAATTGGATAAAGTGGAAGATTCTGCCAGTGGCCGGAGTTTCAGTTTTGATTATGATGGAGATAATATCAAGTCGGTAACCGATAATTCCGGTCGTAAGATTTCCTATGCTTATAGCGATGGTAAGCTCACCACATTTACGGATGTGATGAATAAAACCATCGTTTTCACCTATGATGATTCTTCCTTAATGGAGACCATCACAAATCAGAATGATATTTTAATTCTGAAAAATGTGTATTCCGATGCCAAAGTGGTGAAACAGTATGATGGTGTAGCGCTATCACTTCCTGCGGCGGATCAGTATTATACTGGCTTTGATTATAGCGAGAGCGAAGAGGATGGCGTTGAATATGTGACTTGCACTGTAACAGATCGCGAAGGAAATACATCCACTTATAAATCAGTAAAGGCCAATGGAAATACCGTTTCTGAGATTTATGATTTAGGAGATGGCAATGAACGCAATATTAGTCGCGTATTTGATGGATTTAATAATGTACTTACGGAGATTGTCTACGAAGGCCCAACTGCCGATTTTGAGCAGGGTAAAGGGAATAAGACTACTTATGTATATGATGGGGCCAACAACGTCATCAGCAAAACCAATCCTATTGGTCAAATTGAATCCTCTACCTATAATGACCAAAATCTCCTGCTCACCCATACTGATGTATTAGGAAATACCACCAGCTACGCTTATACAGGAAACCTCCTAAAAGAGATTACCAATCCTCTAAACCAGAAAGTCAGCCTTACTTATGAAGATGGTAGTATTAAAGGCCTTGTGAAAACCTTTACCGACTTCAATGGTAACACCACCACCTTTAGTTATGATGCCAATGCCAATATATCTAAGGTAACTTCTCCGTTGGGGAACATCATTGACATCAATTCCTACGATGACCTTGGAAGAAAGCTGCAAGAGGAAAATCAGGATTCTGGCGGTACCCTAATGTTTACTAGAAAATACTCCTACTGGGATTCCGATAGTTTAAAAACAAGAGAGGAGTTTCAAGCAGGTCAGCCTTCTGCCGATGCCTATAAATATCAATATGAATATGATGGTATAGAACAACTTACTCAGGAGACAGATCCTCTTAATCAGGTTACCACTTATACTTACAATAAGAATGATCTGTTAGAGAGCCGCTCCTATCAGGAGTTTCAATCAAACACAGTAAGCACCCAATATCAATATGATAAGAATGACCATCTAAAAAAGGTGCTTAACAACAGCGAGATCAGCTCGCAATATGAGTACGATATTTTCGACCGCTTGAAGAAGTATACTGATCCGATGGGTGAAGTTTACACAAATACCTATGTGGAAACAGCCTCAGGTTCCTCTTACAATGAGGCCATTACCGAAGTATTCCCTAAACTAGATTCTGATCCCGATAATACCTATCAAACTGTAAATACTTATGATGGAGCAGGTCGTTTAATCTCGGCTTTCGATAAGGGTGCGTCTGCCGCAACCAGCATCGCTTATAGTCAAAGACAAGACCCCGATGGCAGCACCCAGCAACTTATAATCACCCAAACCTTACCACCAGAAAATGAAGGTGATGATCCTTATACCACAGAAAGCATATTTGATGCACTGGGACGTATTGTTTCCTATAAAGATGAAGCGGGCAACATAACTACCACGGCCTATACACTTAAGGAGGATACGGATTCGGGAACCTATTTAAGTGTAGAAACGCAGACCGATCCTGAGGGTAATCAGTATATCAAAACCTATGATGCTGAGAATAGAATACAAGAAATATTCCGAGGGGATGATAGTTTGAGCCAGAGCCAGCAAATTGCTTATGATGCTATCAGCCGTATTACCCAAGTTACCAATGCAGATCAGGTTACGAAATATACTTATGCCTATGATGCTGATACGAAAGGCATCGCAATTAGTATAGGTAAGCCAGGAAATGATGAAGCGCAATCCGTGCAAATTTTCAATGCCTTAAGCAAAAGAATTAGGGATACTGATGCGCTTGGGAAATCCCGTAGCTGGGAATATGCACCATGGGGTAGTATTTCAAAATATACCAATGCTAATGCGCAAGCACTAAGTTTCAGTTTCGATAGTGCAGCTCGATTCTATAAAACCACGCTTCCTAATGGAACGGATTATATAGAGCATACTCTGGATAAGAATGGAAATCGCTTAAGCACAGCGACCAACACTACGGTTAATATCACCAGGACCTTTGATAATTGGAACCGCCTACTCAGCCGTACCAATGCTCAAAGTAAGGCATTGGCCTATGAATATTTTCCAAGCAATCAAATTAAAACCATAACCTATCCAGATGGTACTAGCAAAGTCAATTATGCCTATAATGGACTGAATCGTTTGGCTACCGTGACGGATTGGAATGCCAAAGAAACCGCTTATACTTATTGGCCTACTGGACAAACCAAACAGAGCACTTTTGCCAATTCAACCGTTTGCAATACATCCTTTAACAAAGCAGGAGGTTTAACGGGTATTGAGTACCTAAAGGATACTGCAATCTTATCGCAAGTGAATATTACCGAGATTGATGCTCTGGGTAATCGCAAGGCAGCCAATTTGGTACTGCCGCTTTCTCCGAATTTCCCCTCAAAGCAATTAACCCTGGTTTACAATGCCGCCAATGAAATGAGCAATTTCGATGGTGATGATCTTACTTACGATGATAATGGCAATCTTTTAAAATTCCCAGATGCTTCTGGCTTGAAGGACATGACCTATAATGAGTTTGATCAGGTCACGGCATTGGGAGACGATACTTATACTTATGACGATGATGGTATGAGGGAGTCCCGTACCATTGGCGGAACACAGGAGTTTTTCGTGCAGGATGTTCAGGCATATCAAAGTCCGATGTATGAAATGGCAGATGAGCAGAGATCATTGGATGCTAGCTTAGATATATTGGACCTATTTGGCAATGAAGTCTTAGAGCCAGCTTATGGTGCGAAGGATACGATCGTGCCTCTTCAGCAGGCTTTAAATAGAATGCTGGAAATCACTAATGCAGATGGCGATACGCAGTACCGTTATGTTTATGGCCATGGCTTGATCAGTCAGGAAGATAGCTCAGGAAATGTTCTAAACTATCTCTACGACGCTAATGGCAGTACCATCGCCAGAACTGATGGCGATGGAGCCATCCAGGATCGTTATGCCTATACGCCTTATGGTCTCGTAAAAGGATTAGACGCCAATACCTATAATCCATTCCTTTATAATGGCAGGGACGGAGTAATAGACGATGGTAATGGTTTGAATTATATGCGAGCTCGTTATTACGCTCCAACCATGTTGCGATTCGTTCAACGAGATTATCTCTTTGGGACTGTTTATGATCCCCAAACTCAAAATCACTATAGCTATGCTTCCAATAATCCAGCCTCTCATATAGATCCTCTAGGATTATCTACGGCTCGAGATGTGGCCATTGGCGTAGTGGGAGGAATTATTGGCTTAGGTGCTGGACTGGCTATTACTGGGTATATCCTCGGTGGAGGTGGCACCAGTTTCGGACCTGCAATTGGGGGAGGCATAGGTAGTCGTATTTCTGGCGGCTTGGGGAGATTGTTTAGTCGTGGTGGTAGATATACTCGGTTAAAAACTGACGCACCTAACGGAAACACAGGAACTGGCGGAAACACAGGTCCCGGTGGATCTTCAGGTTCAAGCCCTGCACCAGGAACTAGCCCTCCTCCTTCTCCACGCCCAAATATGTTAACTCCAGGAACCTCTTGGATTACAGAATCTGGCACAACAATGACCTATCGTGGACCAGCTGTGGAGATGCAACCAATGGGGTTGAGTGCGGCTCAGAATGGCGGAGCGGCCATGGTACGAACTGCCTCCTTTCTCTAATTGCAATTTCTTTAAAAACATTTCCAGGATATGATTACTCCAAACGATATCGAGAATAGTGTAGACCTGTATTCAGGGCAGGTTCAAATACCTATAAACCTAGCGCAATTGCAAGGTCGAAACGGTTTAAACTATAATCTAAATGCCTATTATAATAGTCAGGTGTTGGAGCAAGCCAGCTCCTGGAATTTAAGTCAGCCAACTGGAGTTTTAGGTTTAGGTTGGACCCTCCCCTTCGAAGGGATTTTCAAAATAATGGATCACTCTTCGGATATCGCAGCGGCTAAATTCTACCTGTCTGGAAGCCTTGGAAATACTCCCTTGGTTTGCACCAGCTCCTCTAAAGAAGGGGAGTATGATTTTGGGGCTGAATCCTATGCTTTCTGGAAGATTACCTTTAATGAATTGGCCCAGCAGTGGACCATCATTGATGAGAATGGCAATACCTATATCTACGGCGTCGCAAACAGCGGTCGAAATACCGTACAATGGGGAGTAAGCTGGGAGAATTGGATCGACAGTAGTAACGATACTAGCGAACAGAGCCGATTGGCGATAGCCTGGAATCTCAATAAAATATCCAATCGTTTTGACGATGAATTGATTTTTAGCTACAGCAAGACTGATTTTGCTGTTTCCTCTTCATCTGGTTTGGAGTACACCCAAGCCAGCTATTTATCTTCCGTGCAAAATGCTTTAGGGCAGAAAATTGTCCTTAGCTACAAGGATAAGAGTGCCGATGAGTATCAGGATCCGCATACAAATCCTACAGCTCCTAATGCTTATCAGGATCGCTTTGAGACAAAATATCTGGATCTCATTGAGGTTCTGGCAGCTGATGCCTCTATGATGTATAGAATCAACCTGGGCTATTCAAGCTCGATGTTGGGCAGTGGAAGCTTGAGCAAGCGATTGTTAAGTGATATAACCAGATTGTCCTCCAAAAAGAGAATCTTACCCGGTAATAAGTTTAGCTATTGTGACGATTCTGATGGCGTGAGCGCTACAAATCCATACAGCGCCACAAATCATGCTCTTTACGGAGCTCTTAAAAGCATCACCTTCCCAGATGGAGGAACGGTAAGCTATCAGTATTCGCAAATAAATCCGGCTTATTCTGAACGTAAAATGACTTTGGAAAAGCCCAGTAAAGAAGGGGTGAGCTATTCAGATCCAAAATTTTACTTCGAAGATTCCTATACGCTTGCCACCTGGAAAGGCGATGACAACACCTTCTCCTTGCAGGCCTATAACTGGGATGGGAGATGGCTACACCGAGATCTGGGCACTTTTGCCCTTAGTGCCGATGCTTATGCCGAGTTCAAAATTTATCTGCAAAAAGAGTTTTTTGCATTCTATGCTTCCGGTAAGCTTTACGCTTTATATCAAAACACCGCTCAGGCAGGTGAATGGATTTTTCCTGAAATATTGGGTGGAGCAGTTCCGGATAATTATTTCAGTCCAGCATTTGATGGAGATGTCCAGTATATGGCTTGCGCCGACAGCTTTGCGGCCATTGTTGGTGTTAATGCTGGGAAGCTGGTCCTCTACCAATATTATTGGAACGGAAGTTCCTGGAAGGCCCAGGACGCGGTAAATATTGCTACCGTAAGCAGTCCGCAATTCGGCATTTGTGCATTGCAGAATCAGGTTTTCGTAATGTCCTGGGAGTCGGGCGGAGACCCAATTGTCTATCAAAGTAGAATTGACTTACAAGGAAGCTTTCAATCCAAGCAATATTCCATCAGCGGCTTGCGCTTGAGCGGTGTACAATCACTTAGCCTTAATGCGGGCAAAACCTTTGTAGTTTACACTTTCCAAAGCGCAGCCGGTGCTCGCTTTAAGGCTCAATACGGAGCATTTTGGACCAATGCCGAGCAGAGTAAATTGAGCACGGCTACCTGGGAAACAGTATATGAAGAAAGCCTGGCCGCATTGCCAATTGCAAATGTTCAGGGAAGCCTGGTGGTCATCAATCAATACACCTATCGTTTTAATGGCAGCGAATGGATAAGCTTTGATAGTAGTAGTATTTCCTATAGCAATCAAACTAGTTTGGACAATACCCAGGTGGGTGTCGATCGAATTTTAAGGAAGATCACCACTTCAGAATCTACTCCTTATGTCTACGATTTATTGGAGTTCGATCCCAATACGGGCTCCTGGGGAAGTACTGCTCAAGTGAAAGAAACATCGGATAATGAGAATCTTCTTTTGGCCGCCGCCAGAACGGATTCTTCTACTAGCATATTCGCAGTGGTGGCGAATAAGCTTTATACGGTAGCGGCGGATGGAACCTGGTCTTCGTCTTTTACAATTCCCGACACTATTACCGCGGCGGATCTTCCCACGGTGCAACTTATAGATCAAAACCTGCTGGCTTATCAAGTTAATACTGGTGAAGCCTCTCAGAAAACCGTGATTTACCCCTTGAAAAATGGAGCTCCGGAAAATTCGGATGCACCAATAGATCTTAGTGGGGAACAGATCTATAATGCGAGCCTCGGACAGGGTGGCCTATTTGGAAGAAAATCATTCATAAGCTTTACCGGAACTTTTGAGGCGGCAGATTCGGCGCTTAGTCTTTATAGACCCCTCCGTGGGGCCGTGGATGGAAAACAGAATTGCTATGCTGTTACCCTGGTTCAATCCGACAATGGATATACGCCCACTGATAATATTTACGCGGTCTTTAACAAGACCATCGCTTTTGAGGCTTCCACGGCCATTGCTGCATATGGGGGCTATGGAGTTCAGTTCAATAAGGTAACTCAGGTTCCGGGTAGCGATTCCGCTACAAACACGCCTAATGGAACCATTGATAACTATTTCTTTAATGGTATAGCTAGTGCATTTGGAGAAGCACCTTCGCAACCTTATCCAACTGCGACTGCCTACACTAATGCTCCTAGCTTCTATTCTTTAATTAAAGGAAGTCCTTATATCATAAATATAAATGCCTTCACCACGGAATTAGTCTTACAATCTCAAAATGTAGACTATTTATGGATCACAGGCGTCCAATTGGGTACCAGGGGCTATGGATATTATTCGCGTAAAAAGCAGGAGGTAAATTTGGTGGAAGGAGTACAGCAAACTAAGCAATTCAGCTATGATGTTAATACCGGCTTTACCACCAAGAGTTTAAGTACCAATTATAATGGGGCCGGAGAAACTGAAAACTGGATCGAAGAATACACCTATTTCTACCAGCAGTATGATACTAGTCGCAGCTTAAATATTCTTTCTCCTATAATTGAAATCAAAAGGTCCACCGAAAATGTGACCCAATCGCAAACCACCGTAACCAGTATTCAAATTACAACCTGGAAAGGCGATTGGGGCTATGGATCCACGCAATGGAATAGCTATAAAAACTATGAAGCTCAAAAAGGAGATCCATCTACTTTCAACAGTTGGCAGCCGACCGATCCTGCGCCTTCCAGCGACTGGTTAAATACCAATACGGTGGTTTCCAGAAATGCCTATGGACTTCTTAAGGAGGAAAGCAATGTGGATGGAATTACCTCTTCGGTAATCCGCGATAAAAAGGCATTTTTAGAAGTAGCTACCTGCTTCAATGCGAGTAATAATTCGGCAGAATTCTCCTATTTGGATTTTGAGCCTTATGCTGAATTGGATGGTTGGAACTATAGTCCGAGCAGCATTTCACTTTCCAGTCAGATTACGACTGATGATTACAATACAGGTACCCAATGCCTGGTCTTGGCACCCAACAGCACCAGCAAACAGGGACCAGTACAAAATTTGGAGCCAGCCTCGCAACAGGCGAGCTATGTTTTTGGCACCTGGGCTAAGGTTGAAGGCGATTTCGACGGAGCTAATGGAAAAGCGCAATGGGAGATCAACGTTTACAATGGGGCTACCAAGGTTGGCGATCCGATACTAATTGATTTTTCAGATTCCAAAGGGAAATGGTCATACTATCAAACCATTATTGATTTGGTGGCTATTCGCAATGCGGCCGGCTTATCGGAGGATACTAAGCTTTCCATCGATTTGCAAGCCTATAATGAAAACTCAGATGATGCCAAGGCTTGGGTGGATAATTTGCGCATTAGTCCTTTAATTTCAAGATTTGGAGCTTCGGTTTACGATCCGGTTCGCTGGCGTCCAACGGCAGCCCTGGATCATACCGGACAAGTAAGCCAGATGATTTACAATAACTTGGATCTGGTGGTGGCTAATATTGGACCTGATGAAAGGGTTAACGGGGTGAACCTCATTTCCTACTCTCGAATGCTAATGCAAGATGATCAGTTTATTCCGGAACATCCTAACAGCGTTATGAAATTGGCCACCTCCAGTACAAGTTATTTCTACGATTTCCATAATGTGGAATCAGGAGATTGGACCTTTAATCCGAGTCTGGATTGGCATATTTCCTCTGGATCTTTGAATTTCTCCCCATCCACGGCAGTCACAGGCTTGGGAGGTACAGCGCAGATTAGCAAATATGTAAGTACCAATTTCGCTTGTCGCATGGAAGTTCAAAGGAGCACCGAAGGAGATCTAGCCAGCATCTCTCTGGGTAATGGAGACATTTTCTTCCATTGGAACGAGACTGGGACAGCAGGAGATTCCAGTGGCCAATGGGAACTGGTTCAACTTAATTCGGATGGTAGCACCACGGTAATTCAAAGCAATAATAATTTTGGCTTTCGCGAGGACTGGCTCTTTATGATTGTGGATGGCTATGTGATGTGTTACATCGAAGGCATTCAATTATTTAATTATCAGTATACGCCGAGTTCCCCGCTACCTGAAGGTTTTGGGAATCTCACTTTAGCGGCCACTCAGGCTTGCTCTTTTGACAATCTTATTTTATTACAGGAACCGCAATTCAAGGCCAATTTCACCGATGGTTTAGGAAAAGCACTGCAGGATATTGCCCTGGAAGGGAAGGAATCCACCGAAGCCGATGTGGATACACAGGAACAATTAATTAGCGGGCAAGGGGTATTGTTGGATTCAATGGGACGCCCTTCAATTATCCGCAACACCATAAAAGGTAAACTTCAGTTTTCAGACGCAGCAGGTGGAGCAAGCGAAGCAGACGCAGCAGGCGAAGCAGACGCAGCAGGGGAAGCTGATGAAAGTCCGCTCTTGATAGAGGCAGATCAAAACACCTATATATACAGTTCAAGCGGAGCTAAGGAGACCATCGATCAATATGTGGATGGTAACTCAGGAACTATAGATTATACCAGTAATTCCTATGAAACCAGTCCTCTGTCAAGAATTACTAAAATTGAAAGGCCTAGAGCTACTTCAGATTCAGTAGAAAATTTCACTACGAGCATCAGCTACGAGAGTGTGAGCTCTATTCCAAGCAGTGCAAGAGTAAGTGAAGAGGATACCTATAAATATCTTCAAAGGCAGAGCAGAAGTGTTTTAAGTATTTCTAAAACAGGAGACACCATTACTCAATCAAGGACTGAGGTTAAAGATTTGCAGGGAAATTTATTGGCGGAACTTGAAGGTGCAGGAGATCAGGTGCGATTTACTGGTTATAATTATGATGCATTTGGCAATCTGACCGAGATTTTATTACCTAATTTCACAAATCCTCCTGCTAATTCTGACGCTACTACTTGGATACAGCGGAACGCGTATTCTTTTAACCGCCTTTTGACTCAATCAGTTAAACCAGATTCAGGGTCTGTGAAATATGCCTATGATTCGGCGAAGCGATTGCGTTTTAAGATGGATGCAGTAGGTTCGGCTTTATCTCCTCAACGTATAGTCTATTTTAAATATGACGTTTTAGGGCGCGTAATTGAAGAAGGGTATGTGCAATCTGCAGACTATCCCTGGGGTAGCACCCTTGCAGGTAAACTGAATACCCCGGCCTTTCCCATTACCGACAGCTCCGAATCTTCCGATCCTAACTATGCCGCTGGCAAATGGAAAAAGAAGTACAGTTTTGATACCGATGGAAATGAGGATACTAAATATTTACTGGGGAGATTGTACAAAACTCAAATTAACAATGGTGAAAACCCCGATTCTGAAACTTTGGTTTATGATGCTTATGGCAACAAGCTAAGCGTCTCGGTGGTCGTCCAGGCTAGTAGTAGCGATGCTCTTACTACAAATTACACCTATAACAATCAGGATAAAGTTGCCGTGATTAAGTATCCCAAACTAAACTCTGATGATGAAGCTGTAAATGTCTCCTATACTTATGATCGAATGGGTCGTTTAGCTGCTGTAGGAAACTCATCAAGTGGAACCGGGATTGTAGATCCTTCTACACCTCCTAGCGATGAGGCAAAGTTTTATGCCAGCTATTCTTATGATTCCGAAGGAAGATTAATTGGAGAAAATCTTAATGCTCAAGCTTTAGTAGAAAATGCATTCTCGCGCTCTTATAGCTATAATGATTATGGTCGTATCGCCAGTATTGAGGACGATTATTTCAAAGAGGTGCTGGGCTACGACAATCAGACCGGAATAGGAGGATTAAGTTATTATAATGGATCCATAGCCTCGACGGAGTTTTCCTACAAAGCAGGATCCAAATGGACCACTCCCCCCGATGCTTATACCTTTCAGTTTGAGTACGATGCTTTTAACCAACTTATCAAAGCCGAAAACAACGTAAACAATGCATGGAGCATAAGTGTGCCCAGTGGTTCTATTGACGCTAACGGTAATATTCAGCAAGTGCAAAGAGGAGCCGATGCTGAGACTTATAATTACCTCTTTAGCGAAGCATCTAAAATCACTTCTAACCAATTGGCGAATTTGGTACATGCCACAACTGTAAGTCAGGGATTTGAAGGGGTAGCTTCGGATGCCACCGAGGCGGAAGGATGGTCTTGGGGAAGCAATAATGGAGGACCTTCTGGTTCAGGAATATCAACTGATAACCCTCATTCCGGTACTCAATGCCTTTTTCTGGCCGGTGGAAGTACAAGTCATTATAACCTACTTACCTTTCCTACTTATCTAGACGCTCGCACCAGCTATGATTTCAGCGCCTGGCTTAGAACGGAAAACAACTTTGACGGTACCCCTGGGAATGCAGCCTGGTATTTAAGGATCGATCAGGCTTCAGGACAGCTTATTGAACAAAAGATTGTATCCGTATCTAATTCAAGTGATTGGATACAAGTCCAGGCTAGTATTAATTTACCAAAACTCCTCTCAGATTTGGCCTTGGATGTCGATGCGATTAGTTCTATTTCCCTTGAGTTACGAAACTATAAACGCATAAATGGTACTGGGGCAGGACCAGGCTTTTATGTAGATGATATTAGCCTCAATGGAAGTCGGAGTGCAGCAGAGTATGTCTACAATGCCAACGGAAATGCACAAAGCACCCCAAACCCTGATTTGTATTCCATTGGCTATGATTCTTTAACTAATAAGACCAGTAGTATTCAATTAAGTAGCGATACTGGTAACAAGATTGAATACCACTACGGCGCTCAAGATACCAGAAATTGGGAGGCTTATAATAGTTCAGATGGGACCTTAATTTCTTCCACCCTTTCCATCTATGGAGATGGACAAGCGGTCTTAGCTCAAAAGCAAAGCACGGCAAGCAATGGTGTTTACTATATCCATGGGGCCAATGGTATCCTGGCTATCAAGCAAGGCGATTCCCTTTACTACCCCTTAAAAGATCATTTAGGATCAACAAGAATTTTAGTAGACGGAGCGGATGGCAATGTGCTCAACCATTATGACTACATGCCGTTCGGAGATCTGATGCGAAGCGGCAATGGAGACGGCACATTATTCCGATATACAGGACAGGAATACGATCCTAATAGTGAGCTCTATAATTACAAAGCTAGACTCTTTGACCCCAATTTAAGGCGCTTCATGGCTACAGATTCTGCTGGACAGTATGCGAGTCCTTATCTCTATACAGGAAATAACCCGGTAAATCGGGTAGATCCAAGTGGGGAAATTGCTTTCGGAGCTACCTTGGGTGCGGCATTTATAGGCGCCGGACTTTATAATGTATGGGAGAATTGGGATGAGGACTCTATGTGGAATAATGGATTGTACTTCCTAGCTGGGGGTATAGCGGGCACGCCTCAGGTTATACTTCCCTACTATATTGGTGCAAGTGCGCTCTTGGCTGGGGCTCCTTACATAGCTGCCGGCTTTATAGAAGGAGGCTCTACGGCCGGCTTTAATACCCTGGCTAAAGGGACCTTAAACCGCTGGGTGAGTACCGGAGAGTTCTATTATGATCATAATGAAGATTGGTCTAATATCCGCGATAGCATAATCTGGGGATCGGTTTCAGGCGCAGCAATCGGTTTGGCAGGAGATTTACTAGGACTGAATTATGTTCTACCTCAAGATGTTGCGCATCGGGGCGTGGTGAACGCTGTAGGCCGAAGAGATCGATATAATTTGAACAATATTTATCGATACTTCTATGAGCCCACCGGCCGCTTTACAATAGGGTCTGATTTCACGCAAGGTCTAAGGAATATGCATTGGGTAGAGCCTATTTACAATAATGGTAGGAATTTGCGCAATCGGTTTATTCCTCCAGCTATTATTGGTTTTCAGAATAGGAACTTCGATTTGGAGCATCTTTTCCCACAAAGATGGTTTAGAGGTACCGATGCCAGCTATGTTCTGAATGCTGCAATTAATCTACTTCCAGTAGACCCCACCTTTAATAGGCAAACGCTGGAAGCGGGTATGCAACCCTGGAGAGGGATTGCTTATACCAATTGGGATTATGCCGCTCGCATGGCAAGAAGGTGGGCTTGGATTAGTGTAACGGTACCTTTAAAAGCAGGCTCCATTCCAGCGGTTCTCTATGCCTACTACGATCGAATTTTTGGAGAAGAATAGAGTAAGATTGACCATTAGCCCTCATTCATTTAATTATTGAAATGGTTTTATGTGTGAAGGCAATTGCTTTCAATTTTAAAAATGTGATTAGCTATCAAGGTTTGAGAGAAATACTAATTAATGAACATGAAATATCACGTACTTCCATTCATAGTTTTAATCCTATTAAGCGCGCACATTCAAGCGCAAGCTTTATTGGATTTCGATTTTGCTAAGTATATGGCTGGTTCTAGCAATGAAGAGCCTTATTCCATGGTGATTGATGACCAGAAAAACATAATTCTTGTTGGGTCTTATACCGGTATTACTGATTTTGACCCTAGACCCTTTCAGGATTCTCCTTTAATTTCAAATGGCGGAGATGATATATTTATTGCAAAGTATGATTCAACGGGTCAAATCCTATGGGTTCAGGGAATTGGGGCTAGTGGTTTGGATAGAGCTCGAGATGTGGCAGTAGATTTAAATGGAAATATAGTAGTAGTCGGAGAGTTTAATGGTACGGTTAATTTTGATTCTGCAGCGGTTCAACCTGCCATTTCAGCGGTAAATTGGACCGATGCTTTTTTAGCAAAATACGATCCAAATGGCGGTTTGATTTTCGCAATGCCACTTGGAGGGAGTGATCACGACTATGGGCGTGCTGTTCAATGCGATTTACAGGGGAATATTTACCTAACTGGCGATACCTATAGCAGCTCAATTGACTTAAATCCTAATGGGACTCCCATAGTTCGACAAAGAAGTGGGCAGAGTGGTTCAGGCGTTTTTTTGGCAAAGTATACTCCACTTGGAAATCATATTTGGTCAGGGATTTTCACTGATTTTAACTCAGCAAAGGTTGCTTCTGTTGAGGTCTTTGCTTTGGATTTAGATGATTCAAGCAATGTATATGTCACCGGTCACTTTAATGGAGATGATATTGATTTTAATTTTAGAAATGGCTCTGCTTTAAGGGGAACCTCAGGCGGGAGATATGGCTTTCTTGTTAAGTACGATTCATCTGGAGTGTACGATTGGGTTCTCGATTTTGGATTTAGTAATTCTCATGCAATTCCATATGATTTGGCATTAACGGCGAATCAGGATATTTTGATTTGTGGAGAGTTCCGTGGCACGGTGCCTTTTGATCCATTTAGCCCAAATGGTACGCTGGTCAACACAAGTGCAACAAAAGAGGATGGGTTTTTCGCCAGTTACGATGGGGATAATGGAAACTTTATATACGCAAAGTCTATTGTAGGGGGTGATAATGATGAGGTTAGATCTATTTGCCAAGGTCCGAATAGTACGGTCTACATCCTTGGCGAATCGGAAAGTGCCAACCTTGATTTAGATCCCGGTCCATTAAATACAAGTCTGGCAAATGGTGGGAGTAATGATGTATTTATCGCTGTTTATGATTCACTTGGTACCTTTTTTAGAGGATTTAATATGAATGGATCAGGTGATGATGTATCACGAAAAATTAGGCCACAGGGAGATGCTCGGATCCTTATTACCGGAAGAACTGGAAGTGATAGCCTTGACTTTGACCCCAGCCAATCTACAACTCCATATCAGAGCGAGGGCGCAGGAGATATCTTTTTAGTAAGATACACCAGTCAATGTCAGGTTTTAGTAGATAGTATTGCTCTTGATACTTGTTCTGGTTTTGTTGGACCATCTGGAAGAGTTTATAATACTACCGGAGTTTATATCGATACAGTTCCTAATGTAAGTGCTAGTTGTGATTCCTTGTATTACATCGATTTGGTGGTACGAAGTATCAATAAGGCAGTTATAAGATCCGGAGATACCTTAAAAGTTCTAGACTCAAATTCAACCTATCAATGGGGATTGTGTGGTAGTTCTTTTGTGCCAATTACTAATGAAACTTCTCAAAGTTTCATAGTGCCTCGAAATGATATATATGCCTGCGTGATAAGCAGGGATGGATGTACGGATACCTCTGAGTGTATTTCGATTTCTGATTTAAGAATAAATGAATACTCTAGTAATTTATTTACCATTTATCCTAATCCTGCAAAGGATGTTCTTTTGATAAGTTCTACACTAGAGGGTTTCCTTCCGGTAGAGCTGCGAATTACTAACTCGAGTGGGCAAAGGGTTTTGACTCAACTCTGGTTTAATCTTAATGAAAAATCAATTGACATAAGTTCAATTGCTTCAGGATTTTATCAATATGAAATCCTTGTTGATTCCAGAATTATTCAAAATGGCAAACTAACGATTAAATAGTATACCCTATTCAGTTTGCATTTTAAACAGATTCTTCTAATGTGTGCTTGTGGAGTATTACTTTTTTTAGTGGTCGTGTAATTTTAAAGGGTCGAAACCTACTAACCCCTTAAAATCACAGAAAATGAAAAAAGCATTACTCAGTTTTGTTTTTCTGATCGGAGTTTTTTCTGCATCAGCACAGAACTCTTTACTCTGGAAGGTAGAAGCGGAAAATGGGGAAGTATCCTACCTCTATGGGACCTATCATCTCCTTGGAGCAGATTATTTTCAAGAAAAACCGCAAGTGACCAAAGCCTATCAATCGGCGAGGATGGTGGTTGTGGAAACGGTTATTGACAGTAGTCAGATAATGCAGTTAGCGACTTTATCCTTAATGCCTGGGAAATCCCTTAAGGCCATGACGGACTCTATGGATTATATCATCTTAAAAGAGAAATTGGAGCCGGTTATTGGTATGGACTTAGCGATTTACGATATGGTGAAGCCTATGGCTTTAACTACAGCCTATATTGGCGCGATAGCCAATGAGTTAACTCCAGATTCGCTTAAGTATGGAGGTTTGCCTATGGATTTACATTTTGCCAAGAATGCTAAAAGTGAGGGCAAGACCGTGATGCAATTGGAGACAATGCGCGAACAATTTGAAATGCTCTTTAATAGTAAAACCGTAGAAGAGCAATTGGAAGAACTATTGGAAATGGTCAAGGAAGAGGATGACTCCGGTGAAATACTAGTTAGTATTATTCAGAGCTATTTCCAAAACGATTTGGATGGACTCTACAAGGCTTCCATGGAATGGGAATACGAGCCTGAAGAGATGGAAATTCTAATTGACAATCGCAACCTTAATTGGATTCCGAAATTGGAGCCTGAGCTAAACAAGGGAGGTCTCTTCATCGCAGTGGGAGCATTGCACCTTCCAGGCGAAAAAGGGGTGATTACCTTATTACAAGAGAAAGGCTTTAAATTGACACCCCTAAATTGATTGCAGGGTGACCGAGGATAAGGAGGCCGAATTCGTAAAACTATTGGAAGAGCATAGCGGGATCATCTATAAGGTGACCCGCATCTATGCTAAAGGAAATGCCGACGAACAGGATTTGCGCCAGGAGGTCGTATATCAGGCATGGCGCTCTTATCCCCGTTTTAAAGGTGAATCTAAATTCTCAACCTGGTTGTACCGAGTGGCCTTGAATACTGCTCTAACTCACAAGAAAAAGGAGCGCAAGGAGCAGGAAGGTTTTGATAACGATTGGCAGGTTGCACCTTCAGGAGATGAGCGAGCAGTGCTTATGGCTCATATCCGGGAATTAAATGATGCTGAGAAGTTGGTCATCATGTTGCATTTGGATGGATATGGCAATGATGAAATTGCTATGATATCTGGAATCAGTAAGAATCATGTTGCTGTAAGGCTTCACCGTATTAAGGAGAAGTTGAAAAACGCAATCAAGAAGGAAGAAAATGAAAATTGAAGATACCTGGAATTCACTTGATGAACGCCTTAGCGGGGCGGAGATCCGGGCTGGACTGCATTTAAGGAGCGAGGATGCAGTACGGAAATTAAATAAACGACTGGCCTGGAAAATTGGTTTTACCATTCTTTTTACCCCACTCTATATTCTAGCCTTCTTTTATGTGGATAGTTGGTTACCTCAATTGTTATTTGCGGTAATCACCATTGCCCATGTTTTGGGATTGGTGTTTTTCATTCAACGCTATCGAATTGCCAGGAGTTTGGATATGGGCGGCTCAGATGTTCGATCAACTTTGGAAGCTTATTTACAAAACATAAAGGCTACCATCCGACAAGAGGAAATTGGAGGCTTAATTTTGTATCCCATTGCAGCGGCCAGTGGTTTTTTCCTCAGTCTCTTACAGGATATGAGTTTGGATGAGGCTCTGGCAGATTCGGGGATACTGCTTACGCTCTTTATTTTGATGATCATTATTACTCCCTTGTCTCATTGGGCAGCTCGATGGATGAATCGGAAAACCTTTAAGAAGTATATTGATTTGTTAGAGGATCGTTTGGCACAGATTAAAGATGAATCCTAAGACAATCTTTGCTGGGTGTATTCTCGGCATAGCAATATTCATAGTTGAGAATGAGAATAAACTTTAGAGATACCGCGAAGCTCCGAAGGAGATCACGCGGCCGAAATAAGTTTATTGAAATTCGAGGCTATGATTTATTGCAAGCCTTGACTTTTTGTTTCGTTTTGTGTCCTTGTCTGCCGACAGGCAGGAAGACAAAATGAAAGAATAAAACTAATAGTCCCCACTTAGCTTTTAAAGCAAGAAACCACTAAACCCTCAGTCCCTGCAAATCAAAACAGATCCCTAATCTTAGGATCCGGAGCATTTAAAGTCCATTCTAATGGACCTTTGCATTGCAATTCGATAATCATCGTTTCCTTCTTATCGCCAAAATATTCCAGCATCTTATCTCGCCAATCCTCAAAATCATACTCATCAAAATATTTGCATTCATAGTTGAGGACAATGATATTGGTGGGGTTGATCAGGATTATGGTCGGTTTGGCGTAATCATAAGTTCGCTTGGGGCGACCAGGGCGGATCGTTTCTCCTTCAATGAAGTCTTCCATCCAATATTTTAGGGCATACTGACGATCCGTAACGTTCTCATAGTGATAGAATAAGAAGTAGTACTCCCTTTCAGTGGTGTATCCAAGGGTGTTTTCGAACTCTTCCAATGTTTCTAATCGAAAGAATTTCTTCCAGGCAAAAGGCTCATTTTCCAGACCACCAACTTCCCGCATTTTAAGGTTGAGTTCTTTTTTCTTGTGGTCCTCCGCATGATTAGCAAGGAATTGCTCAATCTTTGATTTCAGCTCTTCACCGCTAGCATCTTGGGCCTGGATTTTCAAAGGCTGGATAAAAATCGAAAGGAATAGGAGTGAATAAATGCTATTTTTCAACATGAAAATACGTAAGTAATTATATATCAGTTATTAAGATTATTTGTATTTCAATACAAAGCGCTTATATTTGAAGTGAGTAGAGTTTTCAAATGTTTCATGACATGACCTTCGGGTCTAAATAGTCTCGGCCAGGCCGGGACTATTTATTTTTGCGGCATGTCCATACCTCTATTAATACGCAAAGTTCTCTTTTTTAGTTTGCTTAGCCTTTGTTTGAAGGGGCAAATCGTAAATATTGAACAGCTTCGTTTCAAAAGTGATACCAGTCGTTGGCTTTATCTGGATCAATTGAGTTTTAGCATTTTTAGAAACACCCAGCAAGTGGTTGATATTGAGAATGACTTCCTCTTTCGGTATCAAAACGGGTCAAATCAAATTTGGGTATTGAGTTCGGTTCATTTCAATTTTTCGGATGAGGTCAATTTTGCTCAATCGGGTTTTATGCATGTTCGTTATGTACGCCGCTTTAGTGATAAATGGGAATTTGAGCTTTTCAATCAAGTTCAAACGGATCGCCCATTGAGAATCGATCGCCGGACGCTCTATGGTTTTGGTCCACGTTATGGAGTAGACGAACAAGGGTCATTTCAGTTTCATACCGGTCATCTCGCCATGTACGAAGAGGACCTCGAATTGGAATCTGGAATTCGTCATTATGATTGGCGATTAAGTTCCTACATCAGTATGAATTGGGAAGTAAAGGATCGCTTTACCTGGTCCTTTGTGAGTTACTATCAGCCCCGTTTTGATGATTGGAGTGATTGGCGATTAAGTCTGCAAAACCAACTTAGCTTCAAGTTGGGGGAACATTGGGCTTTCACTGTCTCCGGAAGTTTAAATTATGATGCTCAGCCGGTGGTAGACCCTGATATTCCTAATTTGACTTACAAAGTGGATAATGGAATTGTAGTTAGGTTTTGATGTAAGAGATTAGTAATGAGAACTTAGTAATGAGAACCTAGTAGTGAGACAGGAAGCCATACCCTAAGCTCTATGCTCCAGGTTCTTAGTTCACAATCCCACATCTCACATCCCATATCTCCCATCAAAATATCACCCACTCCCCATCCTTCAAAGCTTTCCGCAATTCCGGAGGCCAGCCAAAGTTGTTCTCCGTGAAGCGGTTGAGTTCATCTCGACTTTTTTCTGAAAGGAGTTCTTGTATGGCTTCGAGCGTGGTATCGCTGAGACAGATGGGACTTTCAAGCATCATCTCTCCCTGGCAAATTGCCATTACCTGATATTCTTGACTTTCTGATAATCGACTACCGCTAATTGTGCAGCGATTTTGTGCAAAGCGCTGGCGAGGATTCTCATCCTGAGCCTGAAGATCCTGCAGTCCTTTCATCATAAAAGCATCAATGCGCTGACGTGATTCAAGGCTTAATTCTGCTCTTGCTTCCTCTATACAGCTTTGACACATGGCAAAATCAAACAGAACCTGGGCACTATCTTGATCCGGGTAGTTCTTATACACCTTTTGAATGGCATAAGGCTCGCCTTGCATTAAATCCTTGTTGCAGATTTTACAATTGGAGTGAGGAACTTTTTGGTCCTCATTATAAAGGGAAGTAGGAATAGGTTCTTGCCACATACTGCGAAATTAGTTAAGCTTCGGCTATCGACTCTTCTTTACACTATTTAGATTTTACGAGTACCAATGAAAAAAGCCGCCCAAATTATTGGAGCGGCTTTTTTTGTAGCGGGGCAGATTAATACAGAAATTGTCTAACTCTCAGTATGGGGGTGAACTCTTGAACTGAATCCTCCTCATAAATTCTTACTTACTTTGGGTGTTGCACTTCAGTTCTTTAATCACACTTCAAGATTAGCTTATATGAAGGCAAGACATAGCTGTTATTTCATGAAGCGCCTTTCTCAGTTCATAAAACAACCAATCGTTTACTAAATCCCTTGATAATCCTTCTTTCGAGCTTGCTTAGCTTGGCTTAAGCGCAGTACTTTTGTATTGAAGGAAAATCTGCTGCGCTTGCTAAACTTAGGTATTTGACTGATAGTACTTGTTTTCCATTCTCCATCAGAAGCTTTGCTAAAATTGTCCTAGTACAGCTATTTATACTTGTATTTCTGCCGTCTGCCTTGCTGGGTCAGAGAGAAATAAATTATAGCAGTTTAAACGAAAGTAACGGTCTGCCAACCAGCAATGTCTTTAGTATCATTCAAGATACCGCCGGAACCCTTTGGCTAGGAACGGACCTTGGTTTGGTTAGATACAATGGTCTGGATGCAGACTTAATTGTTCCGGAAAACGGCACTAGCCTGGTGGTGCTAAAGCTTTTTAAAGATTATAAGCATCGTATCTGGCTCAGCACCTATCATGATGGGATATACTATATCGAAAATGATTCCTTAAAGGAACCCGCCTTCAACCAGAGTTTAATTGCTCAACAAAAATTAAATGCAGTAATCTATGCTCGTGATCTATTTCTTGATGAAGATGATCGACTTTATTTCACAATGCATTCGGGAAGTAATTACTACTATTCGGCGCATTTAGATTCCTCAACTTTTAAAGCACACTTAATTCCTGAAATTGAGAGAAGCGAGATTTTTTATCTTACTGATTCTACTGATTTTCGGCTTTCAGGTAAATATATCGGTGGCGGACCACCCCAAAAGGAGGTGGAAGAACTAAGAAGACCTAAGCTCTGGCATCGGAAAATATATAGTGAATTAGGCTATCAAAATTATGGGGTGGACCATCTATCTAAAATTGTCTGGTCTGGTAATCATGTATATTTCCCAGAGGATGGCAGGGATTCCATCAGTTTAGAGTTTCGGATAAATGACGTACAGAAAATCCGTGAGGATCTTTTAATATCCACAGATAAGGGTTTATTCAGATACATAAAGGATAAGGGAGAATACATTTTTGCCAATCATTATTTCTCGGAAATCATTGTTTCCAAAGTATTCCAGGATGCCGAGGGTGTGCTTTGGGTAACTACTGTCGGTGAAGGCTGCATAAAGGTGAATTCTTTTGCTGAAGAAAAGCTTAAACTCCCTCTTATTACAAAGACGATTTCCAATTACAGCGAGATGTTTGTAGATAAGGATACCTTCTGTCTATTTGATAATAACATCCTTCTGAAAGTCGATTTAAATCAAAATAAGATTATTGAGCAGGTAAAACTCTCTGATCGAAACGACCATTTTTTATCCATAAGTAAATACAGAGCAGGCTCCATAATCTATGTAAACCGGAGGATTCGTAAAACGCGAAAGCATGATGTGAAAATGTACCTGCACAAGGCTGGTAAGTCAAGCGTTTACATGACATTTTCAAGGGCCCGAACCATCAGTGGGATTAAGCAAAACGATGTTACTGTTGATTCATTTGGGAGGATATTCTGGCTTAGCTCCCGGGGTTTTATTATGATGGATGACGAGAGGAACATCTTTGACTCTTATTCAAATGGCTTTTTAGAGGATATTTCTTGTGTAATAAGCTCCTCTGAGGAAATCAATTATTTAGGAGGACCTAGTGGGCTTTTTCAATTTAATCCGCTAGAGGGATCTTTTGAGCAGTTGTTTCCGGAAAAAATCAATTCTCCCGTTAATACCTTAAGCTTGGATCGCTTTGATAATCTCTATCTAGGAATGAAAGGAGGCGGACTGGGTATTATTAGCAATGGTGAGTTTTATAAAGCGGAATTGCGTTCTGGATATTCAGATAATTTTATTCGTCAGCTAGAAAGTTGGGGGCAAAATATATGGCTTAGAACGGCCAAAGAAATATATGTTTTAAACGATTTTGATAGTACTGGGATCAGTGGGCTTAGAGTTCCGGCATATACACTCGATAAGGCCACTATATACTCCATGGTATTCACAGATGAAAATCCTTTTGTGGTTTCAAAGGATGGACTTCTGTCCTTAGATACTCGTGTTTTCGCTTATCCCTTTAGTAATGCTTTTAAGTTGAAACAAACTAGTATCAACAACTTTCCAAGGAAGGTGTCAGATTTGGAGAATGGGTCTTTAGCTTACGATGAGAACAATGTATCAGCAGAAATTCAACTAAGGACCTTACATAGTAATGCCGATAATAGGATCAGATACCGCCTTGTAGGAAAGGATAGCGTATGGACGGAGTCTAGTTCTAAGATTATCAATTATCTGAGTTTAGCGCCGGGTGCTTATCAGCTTGAAGTTGCTGCGGAAAATGCAATTGGGCAATGGTCTAAAACTCAAGAAGTACTCTCATTTAAGATTAGGTTGCCTTTTTATAAAACATGGTGGTTCGCTACGAGTGTTATAGCTGCAGTACTGTCCCTGGCATGGCTGACCTATTTTCTTGGAACTAGATCTTCGGAGCGAGAGAAACAATTATTATTGGCGAATATCACTTCTTTAAAACGTCAGATAAACCCGCATTTTGTACTTAACGCTTTAAGTTCCATACGATATTACCAACGAGAAAATGATCTGAAAAAAGCCGATAGCTATATTACCCGACTCGCTGATTTATTTAGCAATATTGTTTATTCATCAGACAATAAAAGGGTACTTCTTAGCGATGAATTAGAGCGAATAAAAAACTATGTTGCCCTGGAGAGTACTCGCTTTGAAGGTAAGTTGAACTTTGATTTGCAGGTAGCTGAAAGTGTAGTTGCAAATAGACTTTTCCTACCGCCCATGCTATTGCAGCCATTGATTGAGAATGCCTTGGAGCATGGCTTAAAAGGAGTGGAGAAACCTAAGCTTAGTGTTCGGGTGGAGCTGAATTCCGGAATCCTGCTTATTACTATTCAAGACAATGGTTTGGGAATAAAGGAGGAAGTACTAAGGAAATTAAATACCCAAAAATCAGTTGGATTAAGTAATGTGATGAAGCGAGTGGAGCTAATCAGACAACTTGAAGGAAAAGAATTGTCTATTCATTTACAGAATGACAATGGCTTAAAAATCCAACTTAGAATAGAGCAGTGAAAGAGATTTCATGTGTCATAATAGACGATGAACCAGAGCATATTGCTGTGCTTCAAGAGTTAATTCAAAAGAATGCGCCTTTCATTGAAGTGATTGGCACCGCCAATTCTGTGAGCAGTGCTTATGAGCGCCTGGCCGAGAAGAAACCAGAGTTGGTGTTTCTGGATATTGTCCTGGGTGGAAGTACCAGTTTTGATTTATTGGAAAAACTAGAAGATTATAGTTTCAATATTGTATTCACCACTAGTCATGATGCCTTTGCCTTACGCGCTTATGATTATCCGAGTTTATACTATTTAGTGAAGCCAATTAATGAAAAGAGTTTCACTAAGGCCGTGGATAAGATTAAGGCCAATCCCGGCATGTATCGTGCCATGGAGCAAAGCCAGGAGGCCATGCAACTGAACTCTTGGGTGAATGCGAAGCTGGCCATACCGGATCGCAAAGGCATCAGTTATGTGGAGCAAAAAGACATCAACTATCTTAAAAGTGCCGGCAGTTACACCGAGGTATATTTAAAGAATGGTGACAAGAAGGTGATTTCTCAAAGATTGGGATTGGTTACCGAGAAGCTATTGTCTGATGTTTTTATTAGGGTGCACAAGAAGTACGTGATCAATTTGTCGGAAGTTGCCTATTACGAGAATGGCAAGCCAGGTAGCGTTTACCTGAAGAATGGGGATTACGTAAACATTAGTCCCAGCCACAAGGAAGAGCTACTTAATCGCCTCGGTTAGTGCAGGCAAGGAAGCTTCACGTCAGAAAAATCTTCAATAAAAACGTTTTTCTAATAGTAGGGTGCACCAAAAGTCCCAGAAAAGTGTTACAATTGCATAGCGAAGCAGATTAAATCAGGTTAAGGTTTAGCCCCGGAGATTCTATCTCCGGGGTTTTCATTTTTTATAAGTCCAATTCCTCTTAGGCTCCTTCTGTTTTCTTGGATCTTTCTTAGTTCATAAGCAAGTCTAAGCCTCCACAGAGACCAGCTCCGATAATGATGGTCCATGAAATCCAATCCTTGAATTCATTCTTTTTATGCATCAGGAAGAGAATATGTAAGAAAAGGTGGATCATTAAGAAGTAATCGAAGCCTTTAATGAAAGCTTCGAGATTTGGATTGGTCAAACGCCAGAAAACGTAGTAGTAGAGGGGGATATGCAGAAAAGTAAAGACAATCAATCCGGTTTTATCATTAAGTAAGGAAAGACCCGGAAAGATCCTCCACTCCCTACATCGGATCGCGTCCATCTCATGCATTGTAATTAGCGCTAAACCGAGAAAGAAAAAGGGGTGGTCAGTCATTGGGAGTCAAAAGCTAAAGTTAGTCTTTATTGCTGTTTGATTTGATGAGAATTGGGAGAGGAGACCCCTCTATGATGTGAAAGGGCATGGTCTTTTTGGTGGGCGGTACTGGATTACTGCGTGATCTCGGGTGCTTCCCACTTCAGCGGAATCAGCTAGGCATTGCCCTAGCTTCTATTTGCGGTCTATGACCATTTGCTCCCTTCTGCCCATGCCAAAGCCAGATTAGCTTTTAGGTTTCGCCATGTTTTGCGAAAGGGAAAGGTAGTGCAAATGCTTTGATGCCACAGGCGGTAAGGCCAGAGGGTTTTACTAGGAGAGGGTTTGAGTTTTATAAAAATTAGTGCCCGACAGGGTGTGTTTTTAGAAATGGACAAAGAAGCCCTTGGTAGAGGAAGCGCTTGCTTTTGGGCAATCGAAGTACCATTTTTACTGATAACTCTTTGTTGAGCGTAGGTACAAGCAAATCAATTTGCTAACCCATGAGGCATCTAAATTAGACTGCCGTATTTAGATTCTAAATCTGCCAAAGCAGCAACAAAATGGCAGTGTAATCATCAGTTTTTCAGCCAATTATGTCAGGTTGACCGAATCAACCAAGCGAAATCGCTTTGGCATAAAAGCTGTCGCTCTCTGGACATGCGATTAAATTATTAAACCTTCTAAATTTTCACACATGGCAAAACATCTACAGAAACAATTCAATGAATTCCAGGAAAAAATTAAACTGATTGACACTGAGGACAACAAGCCTCTTCGAGATAAGAGAGACATGTTGATCAGTGAGCTTAGGGATTACTTCGATAAGAAAGCCGAAGAAGAAGGAACTGCCAAAATCACTTTTGCTGTAGAAAATCAAGGCAGCTATTCCATGAGTACAGGTATAAAGCCTCTTGAATCTGAAGACTATGATATTGATGTCATGCTTCTTTTCAACTTCTCAAAGGATGACCATAAGCCGGTGAAAGTGAAGGAATGGGTTTATGAGGCATTAGACAGGCCCAATAGAACTGTAGAGTACAAAAAGCCATGTGTGCGAGTACAGTACCATAAAGCTGGTGAGGATTATTTTCATGTCGATTTTGCCTTATATGCAAATGCCAACAGTAATGGAAAAACTTACTTATCTAAAGGAAAACCAACTTCTGCTTCCTCCGACAAAATATGGGAAGAGGCAAATCCAAAAGCCTTAAAAGAGAAGGTAAACAATAGGTTTTCTGATTCAGATGATCGACAGCAAATGAAGAGAGTCATTCGCTATCTGAAACGCTGGAAAGACTTGAAGTTCCAAAGCCAAGGGAACGGCCGACCAACAGGAATTGCATTCACAGCTTTGGCGTATGATCACTTTTCTCCTGAGATAACCCGAATCTCATTCAATTCAAGTGTAGATCCAGATGATCTTGTCGCCTTTAGAAAGTTGGTGGGTAAAATCATCGACCAATTCAGCTGGTGGGATGGAAGGATAACTACTTACCTGCCCGTAGAGCCTGGCAATGATTTGTTTGAGAAGCTAACAGACGGGCAATGCAAAACGCTAAAAGAAAAGCTGGAAAATTTGAAATCCGTACTCGAAAAAGCGGAGAACGAGCCTGACCCGCATGAAGCTTCAAAAATGCTCAACAAGGAATTAGGAGAAGATTTCCCGATAGTTGAAAAAGATAAATCTGCCCAAAAACGTGCTCTTGCCTTTCCTGGGAAAAGCGAAAGCGCGTGACGATGACAAGGGAACTACTTTTAAAATATATTGAGCATACTGAAGGAATTGAGTTTGCCAAAGACTTAGTTGGCTCCAAGTTATTCAAGAAAGAACAGCCGCATTTTCTGTTTGCTTGCCTTCTTTCTGTTGATAATAAGAAAGTTCCCGTTTCTCTGTTCATAAGCAAATGGTTTCCTCAACATCTGCCTATTTTTCATCTTCCTGAATACGACCATCTCGGATTTTTACCCCACATCGAGCCTAAGGGGCTGATATGCTACTTAGAGAAGGAAAGTGTTTATGTTAATCGAGAAGAGCCCAAGATCGTATTTCAAGCATCAGTGGAGCTTGCTATTCAAACATTGAAAGACGGATTATCTGGAAAGAATAAGGGAGATTTTAGGGAAGAGTTTCACGTTTTCTGGGAACGGAACAAGTTTCGACTCCCCTTGCACGTAATGTCTTTCATTGAAGTCGGTGATGAGCCAAAAAAGGTTCAACTCCTGAAGAATCAGAGGAAGGCGATTGTTTTTGACACTGACAAGAATATTGATAGGCACAAGCGAGCGCACTTTAAGAGTTCAGCAACCTTAGCAAAATCAGGTATTTATATCCCATTAAAGCTGGACTGTGATTTAGTACCTCCCAAGTACGATCAGAATTGGACAATAGCTGAATTTATTGATTGGCTAAGACCAAAGATTAGTGATGAGCATTGGGAGAACATCACTGAATCAATTCTGGACAAAAAGCCAACAAGGTTTGAGTATTTACTACTTGGCATTCCGCGAGAAACCGGGGCAACAATTTTGGTCGGGGTTCACCTAAAGCCCAAAAAGGAGACACCTCACCCACTACTTAACAAAGGAACGGGGTGGGGGCATGACCTACTCGCCATTTCGCGCCTTGATGATGCTGCATTTCTGCCGAGAGGTGGATCAAGAATAGAGTTGCAAAACAAATCAGTCTTGCTCGTTGGCTGTGGATCGGTAGGAAGTCACATCGCTTTGAATCTGGCAAAAATGGGCATTGGCAAATTAGACTTAGTAGACAAAGACATTCTCAATCTCGAAAACACACAACGTTTTGCCATCGGATTTGACTATTCTCTTAAGCCGAAGGTGACGGCATTAAAGGAGTATTTAGACAAAAACCACCTGAACACCTTGGTAGCTGCTCACCAGAGCACAATTGAATCATTCATCGACAAAGAGGGTACGGACTTAGTTAACTACGATCTTATCATTTCAGCTACTGGTGATCCAACCATAAATATGTATTTGAATCAGGAGTGCAGAAAGAAGGAGACTCCTTTAATAGTAGCATGGAATGAGCCTTATAGTGTAGGTGGACATGCTCAACTCAGCATATCCCCGCAAAAGGGATGTTATAAATGCCTCTATCGAGATCAGTACAACGTTGCTTCATTTGCAGCCAAAGACCAGTTTAAACCATTTCATAAAAAACACCTAGGATGTGGCGAAGTGTACACTCCTTACAATGCTTTGGACTCAAGCCGCACATCTGAATTAGCCAGCCGATTAGCGGTGTCGTTTTTATCTGGCCAAGTTGACCAACCGCAAGTACTTTCCTGGAAAGGTAACAGCTCAGAGTTCACCTCAAATGGCTTTGAATTATCCACGAGGTACTTGAACCAAACACTTGAGCAGTTGGAAGAATTTAAACATCAGTTTATAAATCCAAAATGTACCCACTGCGGCTAAGATCATGATTGTAGAAATGACAAACGATGGAAGGTTCAAGATCAGTGAAGAAGCATTGATCAGAATGAATCAGTACAAACAGGATAGCAATGAAAAATTGGAGGCCGGTGGGGTTATGTTGGGAAGGTTCATTAAAGATTCTAAGGACGTAATAGTAGATCGCATAACAGTACCGATGATCGGTGACAAACGAGGCCGTACTTTTTTCATTCGTGGAGAAAAAAGACATCAACAAGTCATTACCAATGCATGGGTAAAAAGCAGTGGTACCTGCAACTATTTGGGAGAATGGCATACCCATCCCGAATCCTACCCAACACCTTCAGGCCAGGACATAAGGAACTGGAAAGAAATATTAAGCACCCGTACATTTTCAAGCCTATACCTGTACTTCGTTATCGTGGGTATACATCGAGTCAGAGTATGGGAAGGAAACCGAAAAACTGGAAAAATCAAACGACTCTATAGCTGATGGCAAAGAAGAAATATAAAAGACCTGCAATTCCTGAGAAAGTGAGACTCCAGGTTTGGACAGAAGCAGCAGGTCGTTGTCAATTCAGAGGATGTAACAAACCATTATGGATTGATGAACTTACTCTAAACAAGAAGAATTTCGGTAAGATGGCACACATTATAGGTGCTAGTCCAGATGGACCTCGAGGAGGTAAAGATTCCGAGGAATTAGCGAAAGATCCTTCGAATATAATGTTGACTTGTGGACCTCATCACGATGAAATTGACGATGGTGTTCTCAACGGGCTTTATCCAGTTGAAGAACTAAAGAAAATGAAAAAAGAGCACGCTGATCGTGTTAGGATGTTACTTGATCAGAAGGCAAAAAGGACTCGCCCCGTAATACTAACTGCTCAAATCGAAGGCCAGAATACCATGTTTAGTGATCGGAGTATCCAATCAGCTGTGCTTCCAGACTACCCCGATAAGATCAGCGATGACTGGTTCAAAGTTGAAGTGGGGCAATTCGTTCGTAAAAATGATGCAGACTGGCAAGTTGCTCATGCAAAAGTAGATGAGGCGGTGGAGAGTATTAACCGTTCACTGACTACGGGGTCTGTTGAACACCTTTCCGTTTTCGCTTTGGCGGCACAGCCGCTCCTAATGTATTTGGGCAGAAAATTGGGAGATAAAGCAATTATGCAGGTCTTTGAGCCAAGAAGAACTGACGATCTCGACAAAAAATGGGCATGGAACGAAGAGGACGGAAAAGTGATTAATTACAAAGATGCTCGACTCAGCGAAGGAGAAGGAACCAATGCTATATTACTTCTTGCTCTCAGCGATTATCTCACTGAAGATAAATACAAGGATATGGTTGGTGGTAACCCACACGTCTATCACCTGACTATAGATAAGCCTGTGCAAGGTTATCTGACCAAAAAATCAGAAAAAGCTGCCTTCATTCAATCGTGCCGCCAGTTGTTAAATCAGATACAGAAAGAAGTAGGTAAAGACTGTACGATTCACGTGCTTCCGGCAATGCCTGCATCATTGGCTGTAGAATTTGGGAGATTACTTCAACCCACAAAAGACCCGAAAATCTGGATCTACGAAAACGTAGACAACACCATACCGAAAAAGATTACGGAGTTGATTTAGTTGGTACGCGGGGTTCTCTAATTTGTAATCATTGTTCAAGCCTCATGCCTTTACACACAGCGTCTAGCAATTCACTTGGTGGAACATCAATCGCCAATGCGATAAGGTAGAGTTCCTTAACTCTTAAATGTGCAGACTCTTTTAGGCTCAACTCACTTAATCGTGAAGTGCTTATACCAGTGCGTCTGGAAACCTCTGCTTTATTCACAGTCTTTTTAGCAAGAAAGAGGCCTAGCTCTGTCATTATCTGGTGTTTTTCAGGACATCAATTTAGCCAATCATTGAGATTATTTTGATTATCTGGATTTCTATTTCAGTGCTTATGGACAATAGAGACATAATAATCACCTTGATTCAGGCTGATTTAAAGCATAATCAACTTGTCAGCAGCCTTGCAAGTATTGACCTCCATACAGATAGCTACTTCCTTCAATTGCACAAAGCTGTCTCTGTTCTCATGGGTTTAGGTGAAGACACTCCTGACCAATGGTTTGAAATCTATGACCAATATTTAAAGGATGCACACCTACAGCCAATCTCGGGAAGTCCGAAAAGCCTGCTCCCCTTAGCAGAAGAATGCTACGATTTATTGTGTGCCATTATCAAGATTGAGAACCACCTGAACCCTAAGGACTAAGCACCAATGAGCGGATTCAGAAAATTGAAGGTTTACACCAAGCATAGACCAGGAAGATGGAGGAACTACACTAAAGTTCCCGAAATCAGACTTGAGGGTAAATGGTTGGAGGAACTGGGGTTTAAACAAGGTGATTTGGTTCAGGTCAAACAACAACGCAATAAGCTGAGGATAACCCTTTATCAGGAAGAGGAGTGATGTCAACTCACCTGACAAGCTTCAGCCCTTATAAGCGTTGCATGTGTGCCGGGATAAGAGCTGATGCGGTGCCTCCTACGAAGAACATCGTTTGGGAACTTGCACATTTCAGCGATAGCCTGCGGGAAGAGAAGCGCGGAAGCACAAACCCACAACCCAAAAAGGTTTCACCTCGATTTTTGCGAAGGATTGGCGATGATTATTTGCGCGTTGGCAATCCTTCGGAAAAATTGAGGATAGGCACTCTGCCTACGGAGGAGGCGCTGGCACTCTACCGCCTGAAAAAGTGCCTCGGCTTCCCCAGCGAAATTTGCACTTCCCTTTCTCGAATCGGAGCGTTGGCCAGAGCTGTGCATAAGGTAAGCGGTGCGCAACGCGCGCGTTTACCTTATGCACTGCGTGGCGGCTGGTTTTCGGCATTTACGCCTTCTTTCCCTTTCACAAGGCATGGCGAAGCCCAAAAGTTAACCTGCCTTTGGCATGGGCAGAAAGAAGCAAACGGCCAGAGGCCGCAGAACAGCAGCCAGGGCAATGCCTGGCTGATCCCGCTGAAGCGGGAAACACCCCCAAAAAGAAAAGCGCAACCCGACCCAAACCTATCAGGATCGCCCCGAAGCTCGCCAAGGGGCAAAACCTCCTCTCAGCCTGCCGAAACGCCAGTGCAGGCTGATGCAGGAGCCTTACCGAAGCGAAGCACAGGCCAACCTCAAAGCGACCCTGAGGCCAACGGACGAAGCCCCCGACGATGCTTGACCGGGGACACCCCCGCCGATTAACAACCGATGACTAACAGTGAACTAACTGCTGATAATATGTTCGAACTTCGTTCAATAATGCCCACCAAGCTGCTTGTGCAGCTTGGTGGGCGGTACTGGATTACTTCGTGATCCATAGAAAGTGCCCTTTTACCCAAAATTTAAAACCCAACACTCCCTTTGGTCGTTACTGCGTTTTTTCATTTAGATGCTTTTTCGCTCAAGCAAGCTTGGCTCCAATCCTCCAAATGAAAAAACCCACGCTTTCGCATGGGTTTTAAATGTTGTGGGCGATACTGGATTGCTGCTGCGATCTTTCTGGGGTGTTCTTACACAACCTAGAAAGACTCCCTCCCCTGTCGGGAGCCAATTTTGTTTTTCTAATCTTCACTTATGCAGGTCTTCCTGTCGTTAGCCCAGCTTGCTTGATTAGCAAAAACAAAAAACCCACACTATAAGTGTGGGTCTTTCTATGTTGTGGGCGATACTGGATTCGAACCAGTGACCCCCTGCTTGTAAGGCAGGTGCTCTGAACCAGCTGAGCTAATCGCCCTTCCGTTTTGGGACGGCAAATATAGAATGCTTTTTTAATTTGTGGAGCATCTCAGGGTTAAAATATTTGAGGAAAAGTGCAGCGCCTGAAAAAGGCTTTGAAAATCAATTGTCTCCCTCAATTTCCCGACTGAAGATATAGGTTTGCGCTTCTTCACCCTGCTTTTTGAAACCGCGTAACATACCCTTGGTATTGAAGCTGTAAAAGAAGTTTCCATCCACATCCAAGCCAACTAAACCACCAAAAGCATTTTGACCCGATAGGAGTTCCTTTATCATATAGTCGGCCGCCTCTTGGCCACTTTCTTTCATGTATAAATATCGCGCGTTCAATTGGTAGGCAATTACATTGCGGATGAAGTATTCGCCATGTCCGGTGCAGCTCACACCAATGCTCCTGCTATTGGCATAGGTTCCTGCTCCGATGATCGGTGAATCACCAATCCGGCCATAACGCTTGGCCATCATTCCTCCGGTAGAGGTGCCCGCAGCAATATTGCCCTGAGCATCTCGAACCACACATCCTACTGTACCCATCTTATAGTCGTAAACGCTATCCAAGGACCCGGTTTCCTTTCTAAATCTCTTCAAAGAGCGCAGCTTACTCGGAACAATGAAATAGGAGGGATCAACGCACTTTATTCCTTGCTCTTTAGAGAATTGATCAGCACCTTCTCCACTGAGCAGTACGTGGGGGGAATGTCTTAAAACCGCAAGAGCCGCTGTTATGGGGTTCTTAATACAGGAAACCCCGGCCACAGCGCCGGATTCTAAATTGGCGCCATCCATAATCGAAGCATCCAGGGAAGCCTTTCCTTCATAGGTCAGCACGGCGCCTTTGCCAGCATTAAAGAGGGAGTCGTTTTCTAATACCTGAATGACAATGCTTACCACATCCAAAGCTTTGGCACCTTGGGCTAAGGCAGAATCTCCCTTATTCAGGGCCATTTGCATAGCATCGTGAAAAGCCGTAGTCTGCTCTTCCGAATAGTTCTCCGGTACGAGCCCATTTCCAGCTCCACCGTGAATGATAATAGAATAGTCCTGAGCAGGTAGGCTGAAGCAGATGAACAACAGTCCCAGAACGAATGAAATAGCTTTGGTCATTAGCAGATGCTTTTTTGCTCAGAGCGAATATAGCCTTTCCACTCTTTATGAACCGCTTCTACAAAGTGTTGGTTTTTCGATTCGGAACAGCCACTTAACTCAACATAGGAGCGCCCTTCTTCCGGAAAGGTGTGCAGAGCACAATGGCTTTCACTCAAGAGCCAGGTGCAAGTATAGCCCTGTGGACTGAAATGGTGCTCGCTAAAGCCGACAATTCCATATCCTGCTTCTTGCAACATACGCTCTAAAAGTTTGGTGAGACTTTCAGAATCCGCCTGAGAAAGCCAAATGCGATAGTTATATATTTTGCTCTGCTCCATCTTAATAGAGATCCCAGTTGCCTTTTAAATAGTAGCGATACAAGACTGGATCTTGAATCCGGTTAACACGAATCGGTTCATCCACTTTGAAGTAAACATCCTTGCCAAATGAAGTCATCATTAACATTGCCTCATTGTTCAACCACTTTGTTTCGATCCGATTAAACTCTAGTTTTTGGGCTCTTTCTTTTAAAGTGCCATTCGACCAGTTTTGTTTTTGGCCCAGTACCCAGCCCCATTCTCCCAGCGTAACCACATGGTTATGGAAAGGTAGGGTTTCAAAACCGGCAGATACCATCGTTGTATCGATACATTTGAAGGCCCTTGTAGCGAAATAAGGGCTGCCTGCTTGGGTGACCAGAACACCATGAGGGCGCAACTTCAAATGACATAAGCGATAGAATTCACTGGTGTACATACGGTTTAAATCTACAGACCGAGGATCAGGTAAATCAACTATAATGAGATCATAGAGTTGTTTGTTGTCTTCCATATAGTTGAAGGCATCCGTATTTAAAACCTTCACCTTGGGGTTGGAAAAAGACTCCTGATTCAGTTCGGTGAGGATTGGATGTCGAGTAGCCAATCCAGTCATAATTGAATCCAGATCTACAATCGTGATTGCTTCTATCGCAGGGTATTTAAGTAGTTCTCTGGCGGCACAACCATCCCCGCCACCTAGAATGAGGACGTCCTTCACCTGATCCGCCAAGCCAACGGCAGGATGCACTAGCGCTTCATGATACTTGTCTTCATCCAAGGTGCTCAGTTGCTGATTTCCGTTAAGGTAAAGCCAATAGTGGTCTTTCCATTGGGTGATGACGATCTTCTGATACTTACTTTGCTCTGACAACACAATCTTATCCTTATACTGGGCTTGTTCACCGAAGAGGATGATGGGTTTAGCCTGAGTTAATCCGCCGAAAATCACCAATACGATAAGCGCACTAGCGATACTAATCCGTCTGTTGATTTTTCCCTTTAACTCCCTCCTGACGGTGATAAAGAGCCCCAAAGCAACCATCAGGTTTATAAAACCCAAAATGAAGGGGGTGTAGGTTAAGCCCACAATGGGTAGACCGACGAAAGCAAAGAACAGTCCGCCGACTAAGGAGCCCAAATAGTCTTTCTCCATTACGGAAGCCACATTCACTTTTAAGCTTTCAAACTCTTCATTGAGTCGGATTACCAGCGGGATTTCCAGGCCGATTAGCAAGCCTATGAGAATACTCATTGCATAGATAATCACCCCCGCATAATCGGTGAGTCCTGCGGCGGAATAGGCCACCAAGGAGGAAAAGGATACCAGGATGCTTAAGGCAAACTCTACGCTTATAAATTTTACCAGAAGATTCCCTTCAAAGTATTTACTCAGTCTAGAGCCTAAGCCCATAGAAAAGAGCATTACCGATACGATCAGGGACCATTGCACGGCCGAATCTCCAATGAAGTAGGTGGCCAAAGTAGACAGGATGTATTCTGCTACTATGCCCGACAGACCAGTGGCGAATAAGGCCAGTTTTAAGATTGGAGAGCGACGTGAGTTCAATTTAAATACACCAAATAATCAAAACAGATCCGCCGATATAGCCGAAAGCTTCAATTAAGCCCGCGCCAATATTAGGTTTCACCTGACCCGCAATTTCTTTGCTCAGTTTCTGACCTGGCAATAGAATGCGATCAACCAGAATACGAATAATTGGCAGTACAACTAATCCAATACCCGTTTCATAAGCGACTTCTAAAAGAGTTTCGTCCCAGGATTCAAAATCGCCCATTAGACCATTGCGGATAAGGTTGGCAACGGCAATAATCAATCCAGCGAAAGCTACACCGGCAGCGCAATTGTCTTTCTCAATTTCTTCGTGAAGGGAGAAGGGTGTAAAGCGATCGTAAATAGCAGTGGCGATTAGAATCAATACCTGACCAATCGCCCAATAGGCAAGGGCTGTAGACACCCCAAATACTAAATCTCCGCTTTCACCGGTAATGGCGCCGAAAATGATTAAACCCGAAGCCAGGTAATTAGCACCTTCAATAATCCCCATACCCACATTGCGGTCCTCGGTAATTTCTTTCCAGATTGAAAAGCGACGTAGGGTTATTTTATCAATAATGATCGATGATAAGTTCAGAAGTATAATTGCCAGCAGACCGAAAATTGCCATATCCTCCAAATCGGTCCACAGGCCCAAGGACTCCCCATAAACAGCAGAACCAACTGCTAACAATAGTCCTCCGAAGTAGCCGGTATAGGCAAAGCTGAAGGCGAGATTATCTTTCTCGACCATTTCCTCGCCCACATTAATGCTGGCCTTAGTAAACTTAAAAATCCATTTACCAAGGTAGAGTAGGAGTAGGGAACTTACCAAATAGATACTGAAGAGGAGCAGGTCGTTGAGCCATTCGTTCGCTAGGATCTCTGTATTCATTGTCAAGATTTTTAGAATTATTTACCTCCTCCAAATCCACGTCCGCGGCTGCTGGATCCACTGCGGTACCTTGAACTGGAACGACTTCTTCGGTTATTGGTGCGACTTGAGCTTCTTTGGACCTGGCTTCGGACCCGGTTCTTGAAGTTTTGGTTTTTACTATTCCAGTTTGATGCGGTTGTCCGGCTGCGGTTGTGGGTTCCAGTGGTACCATATCGGTTTCCTCTGCTGGATGTGCCGTAATAGGTGCGGCCGTAGGGGTAGTAGTTTCTCCGGTAATCATTCCAACCCCCATAGTAAATAGGAGAGTAGCCAAAACCCAAAATACTGCGGAGGAAGGCATACTTTCCGTAAAATTCCCAAAAACTGGTGCCGTCTGAGTTTTGGCGCCATTGTCCATATTTTTCATTGCCTACATATTGGTTGTAGCCTGGAGGACTCACTTTCTCCTTGTCTACAGTGCCATTGATTTTTGTTACGATGGTCATGCCCATGTTATCAATATGTCTATTGAAATAATCTGGGCTCACTTGCATCCATTCTGTGGTTTCGCTCAGAATGGTATCTGCGCTTGCAGGTTGCTTGAGGATTCGATATTGATGCAGATATTGCTCATTCGATTCCTCGTAGTTCATGTCGTAAAGGATAATGCTGAAATCAGGGATATCCGACATGTTCTTGATCAGGTCATCTACCGGGTTTTTTTGGAAGACTGGGTTATTGGAGTTGCAGGACTGGATGAAGAAGACCAGTGCGGCAAGGCTAAGGAAGTATGCAATCCGTCTCATAATTACTGTTCTCGTGGTAAGATGTCTGAAATTTCGTGATTCTCAAGCACTTTGCCATAGGAAGCCTCGAAAGATCGCGGTCCCCATTGTTCGATGCTCAGATTAAAAGCTTCCTTTTTATCATAGTAATCCCAAACCATAAATTCGGTCCAGGCATCCTCATCCGTGCCCTTTTCATGAAAATATCCGGCACTTTCCTCATCGAGGTAAAAGGTTTGATCTTTATAGGTGATAGTTTCTGGGGGCCGTTCATTCGTCTCAATTTGTTGAGCGATGTTTCCGTCAATATCCTTTAGGGCTATTTTTTGACACCAGGTCATTTCTAGGCCATCATCCTCCTCCACCGTAAGAAAATAGGTATTGGTGCCATCGCTTACCTTAAATTCTTTGCTGAAGTCCTCATTGCCCCAGTCATATTCATATACGGCCAGTACTTCCCAGGACTGCAGATCATATTCGAAAATATAGCCCTGGTCCAAATCCATGGGTGTACGACCAAAGGGATTGGGCTCCTCTTTGTCCTTGCGTCCAAAAAGCTTGTTGAATAAACTCATTTCAGTTTTCGTTTTGTTGTTTATAGTCAAATATGCGTACCAATTCATTTAAGCCTAAGCCCATTTTCTCTAGTCTTTCCACAATGGGAGCCACTTGATTCGATCCATAACCTTTTGCTTGCTGCTGCTTTTCATAGGTAGCTAAAATCTCCTCTAGTCGATCCTTCTCGTCGGTATTGGTTTTACCCAACATTTGCTTTAGGCGCAGTAAATTGAATTCCGCTCCTGTTGTTAGAGTTTGAGATTCGTTCTCGTAATGCGAGAGTAGTATTTCCTCTAATTCCTTGGCATTCATTAGCGGATTGAGCTTTTCGCAGAGCTTATTCATATCTCGATAAGAACCTTGCAATTTAAAAGGAGGTTCAGTGCGGAACATATCAGCCTGTCCGGCCGAAAGTATATACTGTTGATTGACCCTTAAGACGGTTGCTCTAATTTCATGAACAAGACGAAGGATTCGTAACAACTCTTCCTTTTCGGTACTACTATAGGTCCCTTTTAGTTCAATGGAATCGGCTGCGTCATTTTCCACTGCGCGTAATAAGGCTTTGAGATCCTCTCTGGGTTTATCACTAAGTATAGCGAGGGTTTTATTCGAGCTTAAGGTGTTCTCTATATAACTCAATTCAAATGCCTCTGCCTTGCCGCCAATAATATCTCCCAAATTATAGATATCAGCTCTGTTCGCTAGCATATCAGGGATTTGAAATTTATCCCCACTTTCGGTGTAAGGGTTACCGGCCATAATCACGGCTACCTTTTTACCACGAAAATCATAGGTCTTAGCTTCACCTTTATACACCCCTTCAATTTTGCGTTGAGCGTCACATAGCGAAATGAACTTTTGGAGAAATTCAGGATTACAATGCTGTATATCATCCAGATAAATCATCACATTGTCGCCCATTTCAAATGCGAGATTCAGTTTGTAAAGCTCTTCGCGGGCTCCTGCATTTGGTGCTCCTTCAGGATCAACGCTGGTTACATTATGTCCTAAAGCAGGGCCATTTATCTTCATGAATACCAAGCCTAAGCGAGCGGCGATATACTCCATCAAGGTAGTTTTACCATAACCTGGAGGAGAAATTAGCAACAGCATGCCCATGAGATCGGTACGTTTATCCTTGCCAGCGGCACCGATTTGTTTAGCCAGATTATCGCCAATTAAAGGGAGATATACCTCATCAAGCAATTCATTCCTTACGAATGAGCTCATAATTCGCGGCCTAAATTCATTCAACCCCATCTGGCGACGCTCCCTTTGAAGTATTTCCTGTTTGAGGTCATGGAATTTTTCAAATAATGGCAAGCTGTGGTTTAGGAAGGATTCCAGGCGATCTTGAAACTCCTGGTAATCCAAGGTGATTTTTGAATCCTTAATGCGGTTATGGTCCCCTCTTAATCTGTCAATTACTTGTTGAGTGCTATAAGAGTGGGCTATCTCTTTACCGCCGCTATTTTGTTGCAATAAATAAACGCTTTCCAAAGCAATATCTTGAGCATGATGGTCAACGTCATTGTCTAGATAGGAATCCAGCCAAGAATGTATTCTCTGATTGACTTTATACCAAGATTCTCCCTCTTTCCTTTTTCGTGCCGTATCGAAGCTTTTTAGAGCCTGGTTTTTACGCAAAGCAGCCTCAAATTGATCGGCCAATTTGCGCGCTTCTTGGCTAAAGCTCAAGCTCTCACGCCCACTTAAAATGTTGAACAAAAAGCTTACAGCCTCTGGCAATTGTTGCTCTGCGGCTTGGCTAATTTTTCGGCTATCCTCATCGGATTGAAGGTGCTGAGATAATTCAGCCAATGTGCTCTTGAAGCTTTGGCTATCAGGGAAAAATTGAAGGATGCTTTTTACATATTCCAAGTCTTTCTGTAGGGCCTTTCTGGTCTCAGAATCAAGATGATCCCAAGTGTATAATGCCCAGAGACGAGCTTTGGTAGAATAACGTAATACCCCTAATTCGAAATGTAATTTTATCAGACCTTCTAGTATGCGGCTTGCATCTTCATCATGCACCCCTTTCACATAGGATTCCTGAAAACGCTCTGACATTTCTTTCTGTACCCTTGGTAATAATTCAAGATGAGTTAGAGTGCGGATTTCATTCAAATCCCAATTCTCCGATCCCCCTTTCGCAGCCTTAAAAATGCTATGGGCTAAAAACTCAGCGCGATAAACAGTATCATTTTCACTTCTGATAAGTTGGTCCCAGACTGGTCTACACGCTTCAAGTCTTTCATCCTTGATGGCTTCGAAAAAGCCAGTTCCGTTAATATGAAGATAGATATCATCCGCTCTTTGAACCAAGGAAAGATCAATCTCCTGATGGTTTACACTAAAGCGGTGCTTGCCTAATTGGATTAATTGATCACCGTCAGCATAGAGTTCTTGCTTGTCCTTTAATTGCCTTAAGGCCTCTTCATAAGTGGATTTTAGTTGACTTTCCAGTTCATCAGCCTTAACTGATTCACCTAGATACAGAAGGGCTTTAGCTTGATCCCTAAGCTTAAGAACCATAAAATCGGATGCGAAATAGGATTGAATTTCCTCCCGACTATCCATATTGTGCAGTCTTCTTTGAATACCTTCCAGAATTCGTTTACCGGATTCGCTTAGCTTTAATGCTTTGCGATTTCGGCTTTCTCTTAATTGCAGTTTTTTAGTTTCAAATGCATTGTAAATGTCATCACGTAAAGTGGAAATCTGATCTACAAATTCTTCTGATTCGGAAAAACGACTTTCCAGTTCTTCTAATTGAATCATCAGCTTGTTTAGGTAGCTGTCGCATTTTTCCGGTTCATCAGCTAACTCAAGGAAATTACTCAAGCTTTGATCTACCAAACGCAATTGAGCTTTGAATTCCCCAGCGCTCTCTTTGATGAGAAGTTCCTTGCCCCGGCCCTTTATTTGCGCCTTAGTCTGATTGAACTCGGCATAAAGATTTGAGATCCGATCAATAATCTTGGTGCTCTGGGTGGTGTCTTCGATTTGAAGATTAGTTATTGTTTCGATAAGCAACTCCAATTCGGTAGATAATTGCAAGCTTTTTTCTTCCAGCTTTCGAGCATCAATTGACTTTTTAAGCTTACCTGCCTCATCCTGTAATTGCACCAGTTTTTCTCGATATGGGCCTAAGGCTTTGTCTTTTACCAGAAAAGACGCTGTTTCGGAAGCTAGCTTTTCAGAAGCTGCCACCAACTCATCTTCCAATTCTTGAAGACCTGCGGTGTCTATATGGGGTAGTTCTCTTAATTGAAGTACCTCACCACGGCTACTGCGCACTTCTCCCATACGCTTTACATATTCGTCAATATGATTTCCGAGTCCGGATTTTAGAGAGCGTAATTGTTTTTGACTTTTCTCAGCGAAATTCTTGTATTGAGCTGCGCTTTCACGTTTTAATTGTAATACCTTTTCATACTCGTCGATAGCATTTTTAGCAGTATCACGGATTTGCGTAAGTGGAGCTTTTAGTTCGAAAGCGTCCTTAGAATCAAGCCAATGGTAACTATCTAAAATATCGCCACTCTTTTTAGTGAGATCCGCATAAAGGTTCTGGTAGCTATCTTCCTTGTAAACCAACTTTAGCAGTTCTCGTGCTTCGGACATGGCGCGCACGATTTCCCTGTTTCCAAGTTTACCAAGATAGGAGTCCTTGGCTACTGAATTTTGTAGATTGGGAGAATAGAATGGGGTTTGCCAAATTTGGATAAGGTGATGTTTGCTTTGCTCTTCTTCTGCCCGGAAGTAGATCATTTCACCATTTTCAAATAGGCTATATCCATTACAAATTATAGGAGTACCCACTTCCTGCTCGATAAGATTATATCGCATCAAGGCGTAGGTACCTGTTTCTGATTGGTGAAACACATAAAGCACATCTTCACCATTGGGAGAATTGATACGCTTCTCGAATCGCATGCCCTGCAATTCATTATCAAAAAGTTTTACTTCACCACTTTGGATGTAATAGCCTCTAGCGAAAATTAAACCTTGTTCCTCCGGGAGCAGAACGCAGGAATCTTGAATCGCATCTACGCGTTTCGCTTCCTGAATTTTCTCGTTGAAAATGATATAGCGGTAATCCTCTTCCTGGTAGGGTAAGATTTTAAGAATAATTAAGTTTCCAATTTCGGCAAATCGGATATCGGCATCATCCAGCGTTTGATCTTTGTTCTCTACATTTTCACTAAAAATCCCTTTGCCGGAATTTGTGTTGTCCTCCACTTTAAGGGTGAGGTCGCCATTAATGGTCTCTACGAACAGTCTATCAGCAATAGAGATATGAGGGTGTAAGCCCTTGCGATGCATATCCCTATTTACCTTCTGCCAGCGAAACTCATGTTGCTCAGGATACTGGAATTCATGGTCGCTTCGATTATCTACATATCGGTAGGTACCGTCCTTTAAGGTCCATTTAAAAGTTTTAATGTCGGCAACTGACTTTCCCACTTGAAAGACCATAAAAAGGTGGGGACCGATCAAAGCGAACTTGCTAAATCGCGTTTCGCGATAGTATTGATAAAGATTTTGAAAGTCGAGAAGAAATTGAGGATCATTAAATACCTCACTATCTCCACTTTGAAAATGATGATCCTCCCGATTGTATCGATAGACACTAAAAACATCAGCAACTTGAGTCTCCGATTTGAGACCCATTTGCACGTTGTAACCAAACCAGAAAAAATCGTCGCCTACCGAGACAATGTCGCGAGCTCTGCAATTGTTTTCAGTGCTTATTCGTTCATTGGCGATGAGTTGTGTTTTCGTAGCACCATACACTTCTCTTCGGGCATTATTAAGCTTCTTGAGACGAGAATCCAGGGATTTTCCTTGCTTTTGCAAACGCTCGCGGATGATGCTGTAAGCACCTGCATCGAGGCTATTTGCCTGGGCTTTAGATGTGTTAGTTTCTTTGGACATTCCTTTTGAAAGAGGACTAACAGTTAAGGTTAGTCCCGACAAATTCTATAATTAGCTAATCAACCCGAGGTCTTGAACGGAGTTGTTTCCAATTCCCGATTTACGCGCTAAGTCCAACATTTGCTGTAAACTGCTCCGCTTCACGGGATCTTCTGTGTTTTGCATTAGTCGATTTAGGAATACGGCTACTGAAAGGTTACGGATGTCATCCGTTTTTATTCCGGACTCTTGAAAGATGGAGCGCACCTGAGCCACTAGACTTTGTCCATTTGGATCCAGCAATTGAGCTCTAATTTCTGATAATATTTCGCTGTTATCCGTAGTGCGGTCTATTGATTTACCCTGGGTAATCGCTCCAACAATTTTATCGAAGAATACTTGCTCACCACCTACTATGTCGATGTTCGCATTTCTAAGTGCTTCAGATAATATTTCTGCCTGGGCATCAGCTATATCTTTCTGAATATTAATTCCGGCTAATTCAATTTGAAGATCCTTATCCAGGCGCAGTTTAAACTCTTCATGATCTTTACCCGCATCATTGAAGGTTTTCATGGCTTTCGCTTTGCGATCAATTCCTTCTGCTTCGGCATTCGCTTTCTCAAGTAATACATGAGCATCTGCCATGCCCTTCTCCTTCTCGGCCTCTGCTCTTTCTCGGATTACTTCTGCTTCGGCAAGTCCCTTAGCTTTATCAACGTCAGCAGCTGCTTTACCAATTCTTAAATCGGCCTCAGCTTGAGCGTTGGATTTTGCTTCAATGCCTTTGGCTTCCGCTAAGGCCTGATCTTCGAGCACACTTGCTTCTGCTTCTCCTTGTTTCTCTCTAGCGGCGGCCTTCGCTTCCATTACTTGAGCCTCGGCCATACCGGTTGCGGCGGCTCGGGCTGCTTCGGCCTCAGCAAGGGTTTTAACCGCTTCCGCTTTCTGGGTAGCACTTTGCTGTTCCGCCTCAGCGTCGATAATTAACTTCTTCGCTTCAAATTCTGCTGCCTGTTTTGCGGCTTCGGCTTTTTTGATTTCTTCTACTAATGCAGCCTCAGCTCTTTGTTCTGCTTCAGTTAGGGCGACTTTCTTGGAACGTTCCGCATCTGCAAAAGCACGTGTATCTTTAATGCGTTCTTCCTCGTCAACCACAGTTTTCTCAATTGCTACTCGCTCCCGAATCACTTCTTGAATATTCTTGCGTTCCTCCTCGATAGCTTTTTCTTTCTCAATCTGCGTAAGAGTTACAATGCGTTCACGTTCAGTTACTTCAAGTAAGCGGTCTTTTTCTACCCGTTCAGATTCAATGGCATCAGTGCGTTCTTTATTCTTAGCAGCGACTATCACTTGACGCTGTTTGTTTTCCTCTGCGACCTGCAATTCTTCTTCGGTTTGAATGCGTGCGCGCTCGGCTTTGAGACGCTCTTCTTCATTTACGCGATCAATTTCTGCTTGTTCCCGAGCTTGGATATTCGCTACTTCGCGCTTTTGCTTTTCCTCTGATTCAGCTAATTGACGCTCCAGGACCAGAATTGCCTCGCGAGCTTCAACATCCTGTTGGGTAATGGTTTTTTCCTTATCTCTTTGAATGTGATTTGATTTTACCGCCTCCCGTGAAGTAATCTCAGTAATCTTCTTAATACCCTCAGCGTCCAGAATATTATTTGGATCTAATTTTTCAAGAGGGGTTTGCTCAAGAAAGTCGATGGCAGCATCATCAAGAATATATCCATTAAGCTCGGTGCCAATTACATTAATTATAGCGTCTCTAAATTCATTTCTTTGGTTGTATAGGTCGACAAAATCAAATTTCTTACCCACGGTTTTTAAGGCTTCAGAGAACTTGGCGTCGAAAAGTAGGCGAAGAGCCTCTTTAGAAGAAGCGCGGCTACATCCTACCGATTGGGCGACGCGTTTTACGTCTTCCTGCATTTGATTAACCCGCACGTAAAAGGATACACTGATATCAGCACGCATATTATCCTTACATACCAAACCATCTTTACCATTTCTTTCAATATTGATGGTATTTAGCGAAATATCCATGATCTCGATTTTATGTAAAACCGGAATCACAATGAGGCCGTTAAAGGAAATCCTAATTCCGCCCACACCGGTTCGCACCAGGGCTTGACCTTGGGAGGCTTTGTAGTAAAATTTAGAGAAGAGCGCAATGATCCCGAAGATCAGCACCACACCGACGATAATAGAAACCGTCATTGTGTTCTGAAAAAATTCCATAGAGATAGTATTGATTATTTGATTGATAAGTAGGGTTCCACAAGGTATTCCCCTTGATCGTTTAACTTTCGTATAAATAGGACTTCATCATCCTTTTTCACCGACTGACCTTCCGCGCATCGAATCATAATGCGCAGGAAGGTACCGTCGTAGTTTATTTCTGCCATTCCCCTCTTATCCTTGCTTGCAGAATTTGTTACCAAACCAACTTTTCCGATTATATCCTTGGCCTTGGTATCTGCATCAAGTTTGTCAAAAAACTTGGCAAAAGGCCAGGTAAGAAACTTCGAAACGAATAGGCTGGCAATAAGAGCCGGAAGCAGAACAATAAGGCCTGGAAGAAAGGTTTCAAATCCCAGGAAATTGTTGATATTAACGGTGATTATCCAGAGCGGGAGGGCCAGGAAACTCAGCCATATCATAAAGGGTATTTTTCCTAGATTGAAAAACTGCAAGACGTTATTAAACCAGGAGACTTCCAAACCGTCTCCACTAGCATCGAGATCTGCTTCACCATCGGTATCAAGGTCCAGGTCAAAGTCTAAAAAGTCGGTGCTGACCACACCAAAAATCACGATAATCCAGTAGAGTACTACGAAAAGGAGCAACGCTGTTGCTACAGCATTGGCTCCATTGAACACATAAATCAGGAAGTCATTCATTCGTTATTATTCGTCTTTGTTTTCGTCTTTATTCAGACCCATCTTAGCCTTAAGCGCAGCCAGGTCATCATTAGTTGAGGGAGCATCCTCTAAAGCACGGTCTATCTCTTCATCCAGGCTGCGACTTTCATTTGCAATGTCGCCATAGCTTTCAGCTAGAGCCTCTTCTTCGGCTACTTTGTCTTTCATTCGCTCCAACATACTTACGGTGCTTGAGCTATCGATTTGAGCCATTTGCTTATTGATGTTTTTAGTGGCAGTGCTCACTTTCACCCGAGCTTTAAGCGTTTTCAGTTCATTTTCATACTGACTGATTTGCTGACGTAAGCGCTTAATCTTGCTTTCCATGGTGGCAATGTTGCCATCAAACTTCTCTTTATCAGTTTTAGCTTGTAAGCCAAGGGAATCATTTTCCTTTTTACGATTTAAAGCTTCGCCGGCTAAGCGATCTGCTTCAGCACTTTCCATTTCTCCTTTTTCCACTCTTTGTAAAAGGGCAATGGCCTTTTTCTCGTAATCTTTGGCTTTCGCCTGATAGGTGTTGGCGTCATTACGAGCACGGATGCTCAGTGCTTTAATTTCGGCCAGGCTTTGTAGAGCCTTATCCAAGTCTGATTTCAGATCACGGATGCCTTGTTCGGTCATTTTGATCGGGTCCTCCAGTTTGTTGAGGGCCGAATTAGCTTCAGCTTTACCAATGCTGAAGATGCGTTTAAAAATACTCATGTCTTAGTTTTTAGAAAATTCAATTAATTCGTCAGAATACTCGCTTAGTAATAGTTCCAGGGAATTTACAGAGCCCTCGATCTCGTTCTGGTCCAGGTTTTCCAACTGTAGGGTATCGCGGAAAACAACTTTTTGACCTCCTTCATCCAGAGCAAATGCTCCATGCACGATGTCGCGATTTTTCACCAAAAGCTTTTGAAATACCTCGGGTTTACCCTCCTTCAATTCAAATAGAAATTGCTCCATTATTAAGATGGGCTCCGCAATGGCGATAACCAAATTGTTGATTCCTGCCTCGGGATTTCCCACCACAAAGACCTCTTCTTCCGCACTTTCATAAGTGATATTGTAGTTGAGATCAATAAGGAAGTTTTTAACTCGTTCGAAGTAATTATCCATGATGAATGATGTTTGGGTTTTGCGATTCTTGCTTAGCGTAGATAGGCACCAAATTAGCTTTTTTCCGCGGAGCAAAAAGCCCTTTTAAGAGCTTTAAGAAGTAATTCATGTTATTATTATTAGTTTTACCCCGCTAAACTACTAATATTTTTAGTAATGCCAAAATTTTTAGCAAAAATATTTTAGAATATGTCGTATGTCGGTAAGAATATTAAGAAGATAAGATCAGTTAAAAACCTGAATCAGAGTGATTTTGCTGATCTGTTTGCTCTTAAAAGAGCGAGCATAGGTTCCTATGAGGAGGGGAGGGCCGAACCAAAGATCGCAACTTTAATAGAGATTGCTAAGTATTTTGGCATATCGGTAGATGACCTTCTCAATAAACAGCTTTCCGTTAATGACCTTTTGCACTTTGACATTTTTAAGAAGGACTACGTGAAGAGTGCAGGGAATCAATTAAAGCCGACCAAGCTACCACAGAGTTTTACACCTATCCATTACATAAGTTCTGAGAAGCGACAGTCTTATTTTAAGGGTGATAGTCTGGAGTCTTTTCAAAAGCTAAGCTTGCCCCTGCCAGGTATTAACTCTGATTATCTCGCATTTGAACCGCACTCTGGATTGCCCTGGATAAAAGAGGATGGCTCACTGGTAGACATGTTAATCGTAAGGGAGCTTAAAGACCCTAAGGAATGGTCCATTGCAAGGGATAAGGAAGTTCTGCTTTGGGAGGATAGCCAGTTTCTGGAAGGTAAGATTGCACTTAAGGATAAAAAAGAAGGGTTCAGAGATTTCCGAACCCTCGAGTTTAAAGCCTTAGATGCTGATAACCAGCGTTTGTTTCTGGTTCTTTATGAACTTGCTAATATTTTGAGCAATAAGTAGGTATTACTCAATTGAGGAGCAATACTTAATAAGATAATAGATGCCCGGGTTGGGTTGGCACCGAACTCATTCTCTTTAAAGGTGGGGCGAATTGGGTTAGCTTAATTCCCTTCACTGCCGACCTGTATTCATCTATCGTAGGAGTCCGGCCCAGTATGGCTGAAAGCACTACTACCGGAGTAGAAGCCAATAGCGATTCGCCTTTCTTCCGATCTGAATCAGCTACTACTCGACCTTGAAATAGTCGAGTAGAAGTGGCCATAACCGTATCTCCTTTTTCCGCCTTTTCCTGATTTCCCATGCAAAGGTTGCAACCGGGTCTTTCCAGATAAAGGATGTTATCATACTCTGTTCGAGCCTCGTTTTTAGGAGCGGAGTCGTCAAATTCGAATCCCGAATATTTTTGCAATATCTCCCAGTCGCCTTCTTCTTTCAACTCATCAATTATATTATAAGTTGGAGCGGTAACTACTAAGGGTGCTTTAAAGTCTACACTTCCGTGGTCTTCCTCAAGATTTTTCAGCATCTTAGAAACAATCTTGATATCGCCTTTATGCACCATGCAAGAACCAACAAAGCCAAGATCTACTTTTTTGTTGCCTTCGTAATGCGATAGCTCACGAATAGTGTCATGGGTGTAGCGTTTCGATACATCCTCATTATGAACGTCGGGATCAGCGATCATTGGTTCATTAATGATATCTAGATCCACAACGAACTCAGCATAATAGGAAGCATTCTCATCCGGACTTAAAGGCGGTTTCTTACCAGAACGGATATCAGCAATCCGCTGATTAGCCTTATCCACTAAGCCTTGAAGCACTCCCTTTTCATTGTCCATGCCCTTGTCGATCATAATCTGAATTCGACCAATCGCGATTTCCAAAGACTCGATGAGAGTCTCATCCTGGGATATGCAAATAGAAGCTTTGGCCTTCATCTCAGCGGTCCAATCGGTGAAAGTAAAGGCTTGATCTGAAGGTAAAGTGCCGATATGTACTTCGATGATACGTCCCTGGAATACATTCTCGCCACCAAATTTCTTAAGCATTTGTGATTGGGTTGCATGTACTACATCACGGAAGTCCATGGAATCCTGCATTTTGCCCTTGAAGGTTACCTTAACCGATTCGGGAATCGGCATCGATGCCTCTCCAGTGGCTAATGCTAGTGCTACTGTACCGGAGTCTGCTCCGAAAGCTACCCCTTTCGACATTCTGGTATGTGAGTCTCCGCCAATAATAATGGCCCAATCGTCTACCGTAATGTCATTTAAAACCTTGTGAATCACATCGGTCATGGCGTGATATTCCCCTTTGGGATCACGAGCTGTGATCAAACCAAAATTGTTCATGAAGCTCATGAGCTTTGGAATATTGGCTTGCGCTTTCCTGTCCCATACCGATGCGGTGTGGCAGCCCGATTGATAGGCGCCGTCCACTATTGGAGAAATGACTGTTGCTGCCATGGATTCCAGTTCTTGAGAGGTCATTAAGCCTGTAGTATCCTGTGATCCTACGATGTTAACCTTAACTCTCACGTCTGATCCGGCGTGTAAAAGTTTACCGGGAGTATTACCCACGGCATTTTTGTTAAATATCTTCTCTACTGCTGTTAAGCCCTGTCCCTCGTGGGAGATTTCCTTTGAAGGAGCAAAAACCGGTGGAGTTTCAATACCTAAAGTCTCCGCTGCAAAAGTTTGAAGCTTTTTACCAAAGACTACAGCGTAAGATCCTCCCGCGCGCATGAACTCCATTTTTTGTGGAGTGAGAGCAGATGAGATATCGATCATTTCCTCACCGTCCTTGTATAGCTTCTTCGTTTTGGTGTTGATGGTGAAAACTGTGCCGGTAGCCACAGAGTAGGCCCCTTCTAACACCGGATCGCCGTTATCATCTAAGATGGGGTTACCGTTTTCATCCCGCTTTTTAACCCAGTTTTTAAGATCAATACCTATACCTCCGGTAACTCCAACAGTGGTAAGGAAGATTGGTGAGATACCATTCGTACCTGCTACCACCGGAGCGATATTGATAAAAGGAACATAAGGACTGGCTTGTTTTCCAATCCAAAGGGCAACATTGTTTACCCCAGACATTCTCGAAGAGCCTACACCCATCGTGCCTTTCTCCGCAATTAGCATTACCCGCTTATCTGGATGTGCTTCTTGTAATGCAACGAGTTCCTTCTGCGCCTTCTCATCGATAAGACATTTCCCGTGCAATTCCCTATCCGAGCGAGAATGTGCTTCACTGCCCGGTGATAGGAGATCGGTAGAAATATCGCCTACCCCAGCGATATAGCTTATTACTTTGATTTCCTCCTCAATTTCAGGTAATTGTGTAAAGAACTCTGCCTGAGCATAGCTTTCAATAATTTCCTTGGCGATTTCATTTCCCGCCTTAAAAGCTTTTTCCAGTCGCTCAGTATCTGCTTCGTAAAGGAAAACCTGAGTTTTAAGCACTTTCGCAGCTTCCCTGGCGTTGCTTGGATTATCAGAAAGGGCAATGTCCAGTAGGACTTCAATCGAAGGGCCTCCCTTCATTTGGGACAGTTGCTCAAAAGCAAATTCTGTCTGAATCTCGGCGACTTCCACCTGATCGAGAATAATCTCCTTTAGGAAGTCGGCTTTAACCCTGGCGGCACTTGTTGTACCCGGTAAAACATTGTAGATGAAGAAATTTAAAGCATCGTCGCGATGGGAATTTCCGGGATATTTAATCAGCTCGATGATTTCGCTTAACAGTTCTGAGTCATCGATTGGTTTGGGATGCAAACCCTGATCTTTTCTCTCTTCGATTTCCTTTAAATACTCTTCATATCTACTCATTTTTCTACTCTTTTTAAAGGGGTTAATTACGGGACTGCAAATTTACTCAATATGCTTCAATTTGGCTTTAGACCCCAATGGTGCTTAAGATTCTGTAGATATTATTGGAGCGCTTCGATTTTCATCCTTAGTATCGAGTAAAGAAGCAGATAGGGACAAGATTTTTAAGGTTTGACCTGTTTCCACATTGCTTTCATTCGAAATCGGTGGTTTTTAACCTAAAGTTCATTTCCCATTTAAGATTTAGGGTTTAACTTATTGTTAACCTGAATATCAATTGGTTACAAATGTTTTATTGACTTTCAGAGTTTCATAAAATCTCCATTTAACAAGCCTCTAATCTTAGGCTTCGCTTTTTAACCTGAGCTTAATCTTAACCCCTGTTAGTCTTAACCTTTTCTTTCTTGGTTTGGACATTCAAACTAAAATCAAACAACCAATGAATCGATTTAAACTCCTCTTTATAGGATTGTTCTTTTCTACCACATTGCTGGGACAAACAGCAGCCATCAAGGGCTCTGTATACGATGAGAACAACCTACCTATGCCCGGTGCGGCAATTACCATTGAAGGTTTAAACTTAGGTACGGCCTCAGATTTAAGCGGAAACTTTACTCTCGTTGGGGTACCGGTTTCTGTAAAAGAAATAGAGGTGTCCTTCGTGGGTTACAGCACCCAAAAGATTGCTGTAAATCTTAGTGAGGGAATGACTGAACAACTCACGATTAACCTGAAACCCCAGGCAAATGAATTGGGAGCGGTAACGGTAATTGGCACTTTTAAAAGAGGTCAAGCCAAGGCGATTAGTGTTCAGAAAAACAATACCAATATTACCAATGTGGTGTCTTCCGATCAGGTAGGTCGTTTCCCAGACGCAAACATTGGTGAAGCTATGCGTCGTATTCCTGGTATTACCATGCAAAACGATCAAGGTGAAGCACGAGATATTATTATTCGAGGTATGGCGCCGCAACTGAACTCCGTAATGGTGAATGGAGAACGGGTACCTTCTGCTGAAGGAGACAACCGTAGAATTCAAATGGATCTCATTCCTGCGGATATGATCCAGACTATTGAAGTAAACAAATCCGTTACCCCGGATATGGATGCTGATGCTATTGGTGGTGCGGTGAATCTTGTTACGCGCGCTGCACCCGGTAAACAACGGATATCTGTAACGGCAGCCTCTGGACTTAATTTGCTTTCACAAGAGCCTATATGGACCGGTGCATTTGTATATGGAAACCGTTTCATGAACGATAAGCTAGGTGTGGTAGTTTCTGGATCCTATAATGATCATGATTTTGGCTCTGATAATGTTGAAGCCGAATGGGTACAGGATGATGCGGGTCGTGTTTATATGGAAGACTATCAGCTTAGAAGTTACCTTGTACGTAGAGTACGCAGATCTATATCAGCCAACCTAGACTACAAAATCGATCAGAATAACACTGTATTTTTTAAGTCGATTTACAACTGGCGTGATGATTGGGAAAACCGTTATCGTTATCGCGTTACCGACATCGAATTCGATGAAGGTTTAGGCAGCTTTGTTGGTGAGGCCGAAAGAGAAACTAAAGGAGGCCTGAACAGCGATCGTATTCAGAATCGTCGTTTAGAAGACCAGAGAATGTGGAATTACCAATTACAAGGTCAACACCTTTGGTTTAACAAGTTAAAAGTGGATTGGTCTGCAAATTTGGCCCAGGCTAGTGAAGAAAGGCCGAACGAGCGCTACATCGTATTTAAGTCAGATGATGTTTATCCGGTTCAGTTGAACAACGATACCCGTTTCCCAATTGCATTGCCTACTAGTCCTAGTCAGTTTGATTTGAATAACCTCGAGTTTGATGAACTTACTGAAGAATACCAATACACTTTCGAGCGGGATAACAATTACCGTTTAGATTTCGAACTTCCCCTGGTATCTCAAGGGAAATACAAGTCTTCCTTGAAATTTGGTGGCCGTTATCGCGGCAAGCAGAAAGAGCGGGACAACAACTTCTTTGAGTATGACCCAATTAATGGTATCGATCCTTCAAGTATCGGCACCATTGATATGACTGATGATGGATATTTGGTTGGTGAGGAGTATCAAGCCGGTGAATTTGCTAGTCCGGAATATTTAGGGAATTTGGATTTAACGGATGCAAGTCAGTTTGATGAGGAATCTAAACCGGATGAATTTGCTCCTGGAAACTACACTGCCAGTGAAAACATTTCGGCAGGATATGTAATGGTTACCCAGAGCTTTGGTCCAAAGCTTAGTGCCATAGCCGGTGTGCGTTTGGAAAACACCGCTATCGACTACACTGGAAATCGCTATATCGATAGTACCGATGCCGTAAGCCCGGTGAGTGCCACTCAAAACTACACCAATGTTTTGCCTGGCTTGCACTTACGCTATGCTCAAAACCCGAATTCTGTTTTCCGTTTTTCCGTGAATCAGACTTTAGCGCGACCTAACTATTTTGATCTGGTACCTTTCCAGGAGATCATCACCGATGATGAAGAGATTAACCTTGGAAATGCTAGTCTTGAGGCAGCAATCGCCACCAACTTGGACTTAAACTATGAGTATTACTTTAAAAGTATCGGCTTACTTAGTGGAGGTGTGTTTTACAAGTCTATTGACAACTTTATCTATAGCTCTGTGCGTGATAGTCTTGTTAGCGGCGAAGAGTACGACATCACTCAACCAAAGAATGGTGGAAATGCTCAGGTATTAGGTGCTGAAATTGCCTACCAAAGAAACTTTGACTTCCTACCTGGAAGTTTTTGGAAAAACATGAATCTATACCTTAACTATACCTATACTCAAAGTGAAGTAAGCGGGGTTGAAGGTCGTGCAGATGGTTTGAGCCTCGAAGGTACGGCTGGAAACATGTTCAACTTCTCATTGAGTTATGAGAGTGATAAGTTCCTGGTGCGCGGCTCTTTAAACTATGCTAGTGATTATATAGATGAATATGGAGGTGAGGCTTTCGAGGATCGTTACTACGATCAGCAGCTATTTGTAGACTTTAATGCATCTTATGCCGTAAAACCTTACTTGCGCATCTTTGTGGAGGGTATCAATTTAACCAACACTCCACTGCGCTTTTATCAAGGTATTCCTGATCGCACCATGCAAGTGGAATACTACAATGCTCGTATAAATCTTGGGGTAAAGCTTGACCTTTAATTATGCTTGAAAGAAAATGGTTTCTTTTTGGTCTGACTCTGCTTAGCCTTAGTGCCTGTCAAACCGGAAAGGATACTAATAACTCTGATACCATCGCTGGCATTAAGCCGGTGTTGGTGTCAGAGCAAACACCCACGGATACTGACGATCCCGCCATTTGGGTTAATCCTAACAATCCTGGTGAGAGTCTTATTATCGGGACCGATAAGGGTGAAGAAAATGGAGGTCTCTTCGTTTTTAACCTTAAGGGTCAATTAATCGATAGTTTGAGTGTTTATCCGCTAATGCGACCCAATAATGTGGATGTGGAATATGGGTTTACTTATGCAGATAGCCTGATCGATATAGCCGTATGCACGGAAAGGAATATGAATACTATTAGAGTATTTAGTCTGCCCGATATGAAGGCCATAGACAATGGTGGCATTCCGGTTTTCGACGACCAGGAGCAAAAGGCACCTATGGGACTTGCGCTTTACAAAGATGCTCAAGATTCAATACATGCGATCGTCAGTCGTAAAGAAGGTCCTACACAAGGTTACCTGGAAATACTCAGCTTAGACAGCGATACAAATGGTTTTGTGATCGCTAAGGACTCAAAGTATTTTGGACAGTTTTCAGGCAAGAAGGAAATTGAAGCCTTGTTCGTCGATGATGCTTCGGGGATTCTTTATTACAGCGATGAGAATTACGGAATACGTAAATATGACTTGAATAAGCTTGAAGAACTTTTGGTTTTTGGCCAGGATGACTTCAAGGAGGATAACGAAGGCATATCTATGGCGACAGATTCTCTTAGTTACTTGTTGGTCTCGGATCAGCAGGCCCATGCCTTCAATGTTTATTCAGGATCAGATCAGCAATGGATTACCAAATTTGCAGTTGAAGCGGAAGAGTCTGACGGTAGCGAAACCTATGTGGGCTATCTCAACGAAGAGTTTCCAGAAGGCATTTTTGTAGCCATGAGCGAAGGTGCCGTCTTCCATTATTATGACTGGCGCGATATCAAGAAAATTCTAGAGGAATAGAACTCCCTATCTTTGCTGTTAAGAAACCCTTATTGATCAAAATCAGTAAGGGTTTTTTTATGGCATAAGGGTGCTTCCTTTTTCACACAGCTATGGTCTTTAGCCACAGCTCAAGCTTTTCGATAGTTCAAATCGTCTGGTTTAGAATCTTACACAGCTTCTCCAATGCAATAAGGTAGGTCTCGACAAATTTTTCGTGATCATTTACGGTTTGGAAGCTGGTGATAATAAGATAGCTGTCTTCATCCATGTAACCATAGATTGTGAAATCAGGTGCATAGGGAGCTTGATATATTTGATTGAACTCTGTGATCTGGTTCAATTTTGACTCAAGGCCACCAATCTTTGACTTAACCTTAAAATAGGAATGGCCTGCATAACGACCGAACCATGACCTCTTATTGAAACTAAAACGATGGTCATTATTGAAGTTTGGATTTCTGGCCCTAAAAATCCATTGCAGTTCAGCTTCAAACATGGCTTCTCCTTTCCAGGTCCATACGGATCGGTCCAGGATTCTGTGTTGTGATTCAAGACCAATTTCCCATCCTTCAAAGAGATACTTTATATCAAGTACATAGGCCTTAGCATTCATTCTAAGAAAGCTATCGAAGTAGGTGTATTCCGTTTGTGAGTATTCCCCCTTTTTCTTGGTAGCGAGCGATTTCAGGTACTTTTTCAATTAGATGTTTTTTGATTCTAATTGGGATCGGGAACATCCGCTCTATTTTAGGAAGGTATCCGTCCTAATGAATTCGATATGATAAGGATCATTATTCCAGATCATTTCCAGGACCAGAGATTTAGGGTCGTTCCGAATAATCTCATAATGCCATTCATCACCAGGCTTGCTAAGCTTCCCTTTAAAAGGATCATTGCTTTTAATGAAGGTCAGGGTGAAGTGACAGGGGTCATGCCATTCAATGCTTAATTGAGAATAAGTGTTATAGCCCATCATATACTCGGTATAGCTCGATCCCGCTATTTTGACCCAGGTTGTATCACTCAGCTTGCCTTCTTGATCAACACTTATATAGTAGAATTTACCATTCTCAATGATCTCACATTCGACCTTGGGATCTCGGGTATAACTAGGAAGTCCGGCAATAATACTATCTCTAAGCTCTTGATAGGCGAAACTGCAATTCTTAATAAAGCGGACGATTACAAACTCTCTAAATGATTCAATATCCATGTTCTCATTACCCTTTTCATTTTGAAAGGCCCGTATTTCCTCCTGATACTCTTGTTCAATCCCTTTCCAGCACTTGAGTACGGTTGCAGTATCTGCAGAATTTTGCTCTTCGGTGCATTCACAGAGTTTCTCGGCCAATTCATCATGAATATTCTGAGCAAGTAGGGCAGGGGAAGAAAAGAGTAGGACTAAGGCCAGGTATTTTTTGAACATCGATCAAGGAGGGTTTTATGTACAAGGACCCCTAAAATAGTTGATTCCAGTAGACTGTGCGATCAAAAGCGAGAGAATTCTCTTAGGAGGATAGGCGATATTCCTTAGGACTCATCCCAGTCTTGTTCTTAAACAGTTTTGAGAAATGTTGAGAGTATTCGAAGCCAAGGTTAAAGGCAATTTCGCCGATAGATTCTGTGGTGCTAAGGAGCTGGTTTTTGGCACGGTTTAATAGGAAATCATCAATGTGTGTTTTGCCATTCTTTCCTGTCTCTCTTTTAAGCAGATCGCTAAGATACTTTGGAGACATATTTAAGGCATTTCCACAATATGCCACAGTTGGGATTCCAGCCTCAAGTTGATTTCTCTGGTCGTAGTATTCTTTTAGTAGCCTTTCGAATTTAACCAGTACATCTTGATTCAAATTGCTACGTGTATAAAACTGTCGGTCATAATATCGTGTGCAATAATCTAGAAGTAGTTCAATGTTAGAAATAATCAGTTTTTGGCTATGTCGATCAATGTTTTGCGAGTATTCATTTTCAATTTTCTCTAGAATTTCATTTAAAGATTGCTTCTCTGCTTCGGACAGGTGAAGTGCTTCATTTAGTTCGTAGGAAAAGAAGGAGTACCGATCGATGGTGTTGCCCAATTCCGATTTCCTAATTAGATCCGGGTGGAAAAACAGAGCCCATCCCGGATCATCAGCTTCAGAGTGGTGCCCGTCATAACTAAGCACTTGGCCTGTTTTAATAAAGAGCATCGAACCTTCCTGGAAATCATAGGAACTGCGGCCATAGCCCATAGTTCCGACTATTTCATTTTTTAAAGTGATACAGTACAGGCCGAAGGAACAACGCACATCATGGTACTCGGGTAAAATTCGAGTGTTTTTATATCGGACAACTGAGATTAGAGGATGTTTTGGCTTGGGTAGACCAAACACCTGATGCATTTTAGCTATGCTATTTATAGGAATAATCTCGTTCATCGGATAGGCCCGGCTTAGAGTAAACATAAGTTTTTTTTAAATACGACTGCTTTGGGAAATGGACTTCTTAGCTGAATGCTCTCCTAGTTTTGGTCTTCCTCTAGTTGTAAGGCTCGCTTACCTAAATCCTGCCCAAGCTTGGAATAGGCGGACTCAAGCCAATTTAAATCCGTGAACAGAACTCCGATTCCCCTAAAATCCTCGTGAATTATCAGTTGGGTCCTTCCATCCTTTTGCTCTAAAACATAACGATGGTTAAAAGTAAAAACACCAGGAATCCCTCCTTTCTGATTTAAAAGCTCTTGAGCAATGCAGGCTTTTACTTTTAGGTTCACTTCAATAGAATCCCCGGATGCCTGGATTAATTTGTAGGTCAGTCGGTTTCCTTCTTCTATTTCACCTTTTATCGGGATTAGGACTTTGTTCCAGATAGGGTAGCTCTCTTCGTCCATTAAAATTTCCCAAATCAGCTCTGGACTAGCATCGATCATAGTTTCGCTATGAATCGATTTTCTGCTAGCCACCGATCCAAGAACAACAAGGGAAAGCAGTAATGCAATTATTATAGTCCACCTATGGCGATGTTGTGTCATCTTTTAAGTGGCTATCGAAAAATCCTGGTTGGTCATTTCTTCAGAAAGTCTCCAAAGTCTCTCCGCGATATTGCCCCTTTTAGAATAATCGCTGCGTTTAGCAAAGCCTACTCTGCCTTTAAACTCGTTAAAGCCCTGTGGTCCGAAGTATTCTCCACCTTGAACTTCTGGACTTAAGGCTGCGAATAAGCTGGGTTTGGCAGCTGATGAAGTCGAATTTAGAATAAAGGGAGATAGGATTTTAAAGGTATAGTACATCAGCCGGGGCATTTCATCAAAGAGCCCTGATTCCGAACCACCGGGATGAACAGCTAGTGCCTTTATTTTCTTGTCGGCATTTTTCAATCTTCGGTTTAGTTCATCAGCAAACATGAGGTTTGCAAGCTTTGATTGGCCGTAAGCTGCGTCCTTGTCCCCTGTCTTTTCACAGTTTAAATCGTCAAAATGAATCTGGGCATTCTTGTGAGCTAAACTGCTTAAAGCCACTATGCGTGATTCTTCGCGATCCGGAATTAGATCGAAAAGCAGGTTGGTTAAAAGGAAATGCCCTAAATGATTTGTGGCAAATTGAAGCTCGATTCCTTCTTTGTTCTTTTTTCCGGAATAGACCAGAATACCTGCATTATTAATGAGTACATCCAGTTGCCCGAAGTTTGCTTTAAAAGCTTCGGCAAAGCTCCTTACACTACTGAGATCGCTTAGGTCCAACTGTAAGACTTCGAGTTTGGCGTCCGGTACCATTCGAAGTATCTCAGCCTTGGCCTTATTTGCCTTATCCATGCTTCGGCAAGCCATTACCACTGTGAAGCCATATTTAGCCATCGCGAGGGTGGTTTCGAAACCGATACCGTTATTGGCACCGGTTACAATCGCTACCCGACCTTTCTGCGATGGTATTTTTTCAATTGAGAAGTTCATTTTTTTAGATCTTAAGATTTTCGTTCTACTTCCGTTTTTAGGCTACGGTTAAATGCCTGGTAACCTTCACAATAAGTCTTTGATAGATTACCTCCCATAAGCCAGGTTATCCCCCCTTTTAGTTCATCCGATTGAATAAAAAGTGTGCGGTCCTTTCCTAAAGATTCTAGTTTGAAATGATGGTTGTCAACAATTCCACCCGGACCCTTCTCTGCCCAAAAGAACTCGATTCCTTCCTTCACGGAAATAGTGTGTTCTATGGTATTTAGTTTCGCTTTTTTAGGATCTACCTGAAAGACTGCCGTGATCTTATTTCCATCTTTGATTTCTCCTTTAAGGTCTACCAGAAAAGAGGCCCATTGCTTATAGGAGGATGTATCACTTAAAACACTCCAAACCTTTTCTGGGCTTGCATCTATCACGATGTCCGTATAAATCGTTCTGTGTGAGGCTTTAAGTTTCTCGACCTTCACACTTTCAATATTATTGTTTTTCATTTTGTTTGGCATTAATTAATAATTGGGTTTTAGAAATGGATATCCGTACCTCCATCTGCCTTGAGCATTTGGCCGGTCATATATCTTGAGTCATCAGAAGCCATGAACACCATTACCGGAGCAATATCTTCTTCAACATCACCAATATATCCGAGCGGGATTAAGCTTTTCATTTGCTCTTCACCAAAGCTTCCGGAGAACAATTGGTTGGAAAGGTCGCTGTAGAAAACCGGTATTAAACTGTTACAAGTGATCTTATCCACTGCCCATTCTCGAGCGGCGACCATGGTTATGCCGTGCACTGCTGCTTTGACGCCTGCATAAACACCAAATCCAGGAGCACCAATAAGTCCGGCGCCGGAGGAGATATTAATGATTCGACCACCACCATTGCTTTTCATATGTGGATGACAGAGACGCATCAGGTGCCATACAGCTTCAAAACCGCTGTTTACTGTGTTGTTCCATATTTCTTCATTATGATCCATTATGGAAACCCCTTGCTTCGTAGAAATCGCATTGTTGACCAGTATGTCGACTTTACCAAAAGTTGCGATAGTTTGCTTCACTAAGTTTTCCAGATCTGACCTTTCCATTACATCGCATTCTATTGCGATAGCTTTTACTCCTTGTGCTTCACAAATCTGAGCGGTCTCTTCAAGTTTTACCTTTCTTCTGGCGCAGATTACCACATTAGCACCGGCTTTAGCGAATGCAATTGCGGTTCCTCTTCCCAGCCCTCCGCTGGCTCCAGTAATAATGGCGACTTTATTTTCTAGCTTTTTCATTTTCTATTCTATTTCGAGGTTGATTGATTTAACCTATGGTTTAAAGTGTTTAAATCGAGATTTAGAAAGTCCAGAGCGCAATAGGAAGGCGGAGTGGATCAGGTAGGAGATCATCTCAGTTAGATAGGCCCCAAAGCTCCACTGGGCTGACATGAAGTCAAAGGTTTGGATAGTGCATAGCACCGCTAAATTGGAGAACAGACCAACCATTACAAAGGGTGTCCACTTCCATTTGCTGAGGTAACCAATTAGAAAACTTGCACCAGTAGCAGTAATTAAGAACCAATGCACAAACTGAACGCCACTAGGATAAGCCGCATTTTGCAGCTTAATAATTGGGGTGATACCTGTAAAGTACTCGAAGAAGCCAGCAATGCCCCACACTAACATTCCAGTGGTTGCAACAAGCAAAAGGGCCATGTAAAATTTTGATAGAACTTTCATACACCAAAATTCCTAAAGCATTATTCCACAGCTGTATACATTTTTCTGAAGCTTGTATCGAAATTCCAGTTTTTGTTCTAAGGCCTCTTGATCTAGAGCTATTTGGCGGTATAATGGCTGTGTGAGACCAAAGTCAATTTGTTCTAAGTTTATTGATCCTTAATTGATCCTTTGTAATGATAAAGCAATACCACCTGAAGGTCCATTCCTTTTTCCTCCTACTGGTTGTCCTAAGCGCGGCATGTGCTTTACCTCCGGCGGAGAATGAGGCTAATAGCATAACCAAATCAGAGATCCGTTTAACCGAAGATGGCTATCAGCTTTTCCTAAATGATGAAGCCTTTTACATCAAAGGAGCGGGATTGGAATTTGGCAATATTCAATTATTGGCAGAGCATGGGGCAAATGCCTTTCGCACCTGGAGGACAGATAATGGGCAGCGGAGCGCCAAGGAGGTTTTAGATGAGGCCCATCAATATGGATTGAAAGTGGCAATGGGTCTCGAGGTGGGTCGCGAGCGACTCGGCTTTGATTACAATGATGAGGTGGCCGTGCAAGCTCAACTTGATCGTATACGAAAGGAGGTTTTAGAGATTAAGGATCACCCTGCATTAATCATTTGGGGGATTGGAAACGAACTCAATCACCATGCGGATAACCCTAAGGTATGGGACGCTGTGAATGAAATATCCAAAATGATCCATGAAATTGACACCAATCATATTACCACCACATCCCTGGCGGGAATGAATAAGGAAGATGTAGATATGGTTCTTAGTAGGGCTCCCGATTTGGATGTCCTCAGCGTGCAGATGTACGGTGAGATTGAGATTTTGCCACAGCGTATTGCCGCCTCTGGTTATGAAGGTCCATTAATGGTGACTGAGTGGGGCGCTACCGGATATTGGGAGGTGGGAACCACCGCTTGGGGGGCGCCCTTAGAGAATAACAGTTCGGTTAAGGCCGATTTTTATCGCAGTAGATATGAGAAATCCATTCGGTCTCAAGCGCGACAGATGATTGGCTCATTCGTTTTTCTTTGGGGGCAAAAACAAGAACGCACCCCCACCTGGTTTGGGATGTTTATGCCTGATGGTCAGGAAACCGAATCGGTGGATGCCATGCACTATATCTGGAATGATAGCTGGCCTGACAATCGCTCCCCTCGCCTGGAGGATTTCCTTTTGGAAGGATATCGTGCCCCTGATAATATCTATCTTCTGGCTGGTGATCTTTACACTACCGAAGTCATAGTAAGCGATCCTGATCAAGATTCCTTGGTTTACCGCTGGGAGATTATGAAGGAGAGTACGTCTAAAGCAACCGGTGGTGATTCCGAATATATCCCAAAAGCGATTTCGAATCTATTTCAAGGTGAATCCGCTGCGAGTATGAATTTTACCGCCCCATCTGAGCCCGGGGCTTACCGACTCTTTGTTTATGTGGAGGATGGGCACCAACATGTTGCTCACGCGAATATTCCTTTTTGGGTGAATCCTTTGAATTATGATGAGAACTAGCCGGGATTTTTACATCGGGAAAGAATCCCTTTAACCCCTTATCCAATTTCCGGCTGAAACCGAAGGTAATCCATTAGTCCATGATAAGGTTAGGGGCGACTTTAGAGTGCTTTTTTATTAAACAACATGAGGTCAACTTCAAAATTATTAGTTTGATAACCGACACCCGGAAAATGTCTTATCTCTCGACTAAAATTCAGTGTAAGGATTATGAATCTATCTTCTAATTCCCAGATTTCTGACTTTGAAAGAAAGTGGCTCTGATCAATTTCCTCTTTTGTCTCAAGCGGTTCTCCAAAGGTTGAAGTGATTTGATTGTACAAGTGGTGGAATTTCTCTGTGAATATCTCTTCTTTTTCACTGAGAGAATAAAGAAGTTCAATGTTGTCATCAGCATTAAAATTTGGGTTGTAAAGTCCCCAGTAGTAGCGAATTATTGCGGTTTCGTTTTTGTCCTCACCGAATAAGTACCAGACATGAAAGTCAAGAACAAAGTCTGAAATTTCCCTCTTGTAAATCCAACCAGAGGTGTATAGTTTTTGTCTAGTAATGTTTAGATCAAAAGTTAAATCGGCTGAATCAACTTCCATTGAGTTCAAAGCGAATTCATATTCTTGGCATTTTCTGATTGATTGAAATTCAGCCTTGAGGTTCACTTGAGCAAGGATAGTGGGTCCGGAACATATAATAATTACCGGTAAAACGGTTTTTAGCATATCGTTTCAAATTCTAAGAATTATTACCAAAGTCAGCTTTACAATCCCAAACGCTTGATAGCTATTCTTCCAAAGAGAATTCCTCCACATGAGGAAAATGGATCGAAAAAACCACATCCGTGATCAGCCAGATATCCCCATCTTTGGCCAGATTCCATTTTTCATGTCCCCATTGAAACATCTTTTTATCCGAATAGAAGGCATAGTCGAAGGATATTGAGCCAATGGCCCCATCTGAGGAAAGGCTAAGGTTGTAAAACCGCTCCTCCTGTTCTTTGGAAGATTTACAAATGTCTCTTATAAAGCTTCGGTGATCTGAAACTGAGACCCCTTCGAATTCAGAATAGTCCTTTTTTATGGACCATTCTGTTTTCTTCGACATGATCCCGGTGAAATCTACCGATTCGCTGAAAAAGAGCGCATTGAATCTGATGCTATCCTTCTGAATAATTGACTCTTTAAAATCATTTATCAATTGGGTCATGGCAAGACTATCAGTTGGTGATGTCTGAGCAAATGCTGCTACTGGGCCCAGGCAGAATAGCATTAACAGCAAGAATTGAGTTTTTGAAGTCAGCTTTTTAAGGAATGATTGCATAATTAATTCATGTAAGATTAGAGTTGAATGTCCGTGGCCTCAGCTGTCAATCACCTATTCATCGATTACCAGGCGCCCTTCTGTTTCCGCTTTCGTTCTGCCCCAAGCGGCAATTGCCTCTACAATTGGTATTAATGAATTCCCTTCTTCACTTAATTCATACTCTACTCTAGGTGGAACCTGGGCATATACCTTCCTTAAAACCAGTCCATCTTCCTCCAGGGCTTTTAATTGCAGAGATAACATTCTGTCGGTGATATCAGGGATGTGTTGTTTCAATTCACCAAAACGTTTCTTACCATTTCGAAGATACCATATTACAACCGCCTTCCATTTCCCGCCAATAAAATGCATAGTTACGTCTAATGCGCAGTGAAAGTCTTGATTCAGCAAGCGGTATTTGTGCTTTTTCCCATCTATAATCATAATGCCTTGCTATTAAAAATGATAGCTGCTATCATTATTGATACTCTGTTGTCTAGGTTTTTTTATAACTATACTTTTGAAAGTGTATAACAAAACTATAGTAAAAATGGAAATAGCAGTTTTAGGAACAGGCATAGTAGGAAGAACTATTGCCAAAAAACTGGTTCAACTTGGGCATCATACTACAATTGGTACAAGAGATGTTGGCAATACCCTAGGAACTAAAGGTCAAGATGGAACAGGCAATGCTTCGTTTAAAGAATGGTATGCAGAAAACAGTCAAGTGAAACTTCAGTCTTTCCGTGAAGCGAGTAAGAACGCCGGGATCATTTTTAATTGTACCGGAGGGCAAGCAACATTAACGGCCTTAGACTCAATAGGCGACCAGATTTTAGCTGATAGAATATTGATTGATGTTGCCAATCCTTTGGATTTCAGCAATGGTATGCCTCCTTCACTTTCTCCAGTAAATACCGATTCGCTTGGGGAACAAATCCAAAGAAGGTTTCCCGAATTACGCGTGGTAAAGTCATTAAATACCATGAATACCCAATTGATGGTTTCACCGTCTTCTCTGGAGGGAGATCACAATGTTTTTGTATGCGGTAATGATGAGGCTGCAAAAAGGGCTACTAAAGAATTATTGAAGGAATTTGGTTGGCGAGAGAACCTGATTATCGATTTGGGAGATATTACAAATGCGAGGGGAACGGAAATGCTTTTGCCAATCTGGTTAAGGCTTTGGAATAGCTTGGGAACAGCAAATTTCAATTTTCACATACAAAGAGGTTAAGCACTCTTGATAAAGCTGAGATCTTTATTCCGAACTCATCCTAAGATTCAAATGATCCCCGTTTTTCAATAGAGTTAAAGGCTCTTTTCTATTACCTCTTCTGAGCTAAGGCCGAAGATCGGTGGAGTTTTAACCTCAAGCATACCGAGGTACATATACAGTTGTCCGCGATGATGTATTTCATGTTCTACCGATGCGCGCAACCATTTCCAAATACTAATTTCTGCGCCTAGAGGAGTCTTACACTTTCTATGAAGATCAGAGTCACTTAATCCCTTGAAAATAGCCTGTGATTCTTGATACATCCTTTCATAATGCAGGATCACATTTTCCAAGCCCTCAGCATACTCTTGTCCGCAACCCGAGTATCGACTTTCTTTAAATTGAACTGTTTCTGCATATAGATAACGTTCAATATTTGCTATATGCCTGACCAGATCACCGATGGTAAACATCCCTTCACGATAGCTCCACTCTAGCTTTTCAGGTGGGATATAGTCGAAAAGTTTGCGGGTTCTTTGCTTTATTCTTACGTGGTAGTTTAAAAAGCTTTCAATCTTTGTGATCTCCATTGGGCCATTATTTGTCTTCAGGTTTTCTGAATCTAATTAGACTATTTGGATGAGGAATACTCTGGAGGTTCAACTTCTTGAAGAAATTCAAACTTCCAATTGCCTACTGCCCGAACTTCAATTATTCATACCTCAGTTAGAAAGAGTTTAGTCCAGGAGAAAGTCTAATAGCACTTATCTCTGATTTTCAAAATCACGATTATACTGGCTGACTATCAAAAGTATTTCTTCGGGATCTAAATCTTCATTGAGAATCTGTGAATGAATTTCTTGATGATCCTTAAACAAGGGGGCAATCTTCCTTTTGAATTTTCTATTGCCCCTGGGAACTTTATAGTATTTGTCGGTTCGTGGATCATATATGTAATAGCGGCTCATTCTTTCCCAGATGTATTCCGGTACCTCCCATAATAGAATCACCAAATCCCAGAGTGCGGCATGTCGAGGATCAGCAACGTAAAGATCATCGTAATATATAGAGCTATCGGGGTCCCATTCTTTCTTATCTGCAAAGGGGATATAGCCTTCTCGTAAGAAACTTATCCTATCATCTCCGACATAATAGAAATAGAGTTCGAGCTTTCCCTTAAGCAGTCGGGGTACAATGGCATAGGAAGTTCCATAGGGTATGCTGCCAAAGTAGAGGCTATCCGCTTGAAGGGCTATGACCTCACTAGTTTTAAACTTTTTCTGTCCTGAATCGGTGTTGATCTTAACATTCCAAAAAACTCCATTCTTGGGTAGTTCAACTACTCCGTAAACTGTATCGGGTTTAAGAGAATCGCTTTTAGGGCGAAGGATTACATAGTCTATAGGGGATTGGGCGAGGGTTAAAATGGAGAGCAAGTTTATTATTAGTATATAGATTGCCTTCATATTTTCCTCTATTTGGTCTTTTCTATGAACTAGAATTAATGATAGAATCTCTAACTTTTGATCATTGTCGATGGATACTGTTAAAAGGAATTACTTCCCTGTTTTATAGGTCAACTTCATTGTTATTGATGCTGTTTTTCTTTTTGATGATGTATTGAATGTTCCACCCCACGAATAATCTTCTTTCGAGTTTTGACCTGTGATCTGAAAGACACCCATTTTAGCCGACTTCAATTCTCCAAGTTCGCCCCCTGAGAATTCGGATATTTTTTCTGCTCTTAATTTTGCATCTTCAGTGGCTTTCGAAATCATCTCTATCTTTAAATCCGAGAGCTTTGTATAATAATATCTAGGGGTTTCCGAATAGAACTGTATTCCCTTGTTAAGTAATTCGGTTATCTCACGGGATATAGTTTCAATCTTTTCAACTTCATTAGACTCAATAGTTAATGATTGAGTGAGTTTGTATCCAATGAATTCATCTCCCATGTATTGGCCCTCACTTGTATATAGATTTTTGGTTTGGTTTTCTACGGATACCGCGTTAAAGACAATTTCCTCTTCTGAGACTCCCTTTTCTATAAGGTATTCTTTAATTATTTGTTTGTTACGTTTTAGTTCAGAATAGGCATTTTCCAGTTCTTTATGGAGCACGTAATAGCTTCCTCCCCAAACTATCAGATCGGAATTAAAGTCTGCTTTTCCTAAGCCTGTAACTTGAATCTCACCATCGGTTTTTGACCTATCAACGTAAGCTTTACTTAAGAATACCGATGCTATTACTATAGCAAGTCCAAAGATTAAAGAACTAAGATTTTTCTTCATATAGGTCAGTTTTAATTCCTTGTATTTAGATCGTCGCTAATAATAATCATCAGTAGAATCTAAGCTTTAGGTAACAAAATCTCTATTTGGGTACCACATGAGGTTGTGCACTCTAAAATAGCCAATTAGACGAATTAGATACAGTTGTTCCAATTAGTATTCAGTGAGCATCTTCAGCCTAGAGGCTCTGTTATGATCTACCTGCTTGCGTTAGTCGTGGTCAGTTTGCAGGCTTGACTCTTCTCTTTCCTCCTTTAATTGTTTTAAGGCTAAATAGGCTTCTGAGACCAAATCCTGCTGGAGCTTTTTTTCAATTTCACTATCTGAAAGATGTTTAAACCTTTCTTTAAAGTGTTTAATAGATCTCGATCTTGATTGTTCCTTTTCTACTTCGGTTTGTCCGAATATATCTTGAAAAAGTAAGGCTAGCTCATTAGGTTTTCGGATGATTAAAACACTAATTAGTAGAAGTGAAACTATTTGAATACCAGGTGTTTCAGCAAAGGATAACCCGAACCAAATAACGATATTAAAAAAGTATACAAATGACAGTAGATTAAAAACGCCAAGTAGAAGTATAGCAAAAACTGAGCGAAAGGATTTTTCTGGTTTATAATAGATAGCTATTGAGGCCAGAGTGAGCCCAGCTACACCCAGGTAGTCAGAGGTATTTAGGGAATACTGATTGAATAATGCTATCGGAAATGTGGTCAGGACTAAGACCCAAAGCATGAGCAGGATAATGATTTCTGTCTTTTTTGGATTTTTCATTTCCAATTATTTCTTGCTTGTTAGAGAACAGAAAGTGCCCCTCTAATCTTTAGATTGCCTTCAACCAATCCCCTACCACAAAAGTGCTGCCGCCTATAAAAATAAAATCATCATTGAGAGTGAGCGATTGAGCGGTTTTGACCGCGGTAGCTACATTAGGATAAGCCTTTCCTGCTAAGCCGAATTTTAGAGCCTCACGCTTTAATAGTTCGGCGTCCATGGCACGAGGGATATCAGCTTGAGTGAAATAGTAAAAGGCACTGGGAGGTAATAATGCCAAGACGTCTTTTACATTCTTATCGGCGGCCATACCCCAAACAATATGCAGTTGTCGAAAGGAATTGCGCTTAATTTGATCCATTAGCGCTCTTACTCCACTCGGGTTATGCCCCGTATCACAGACTGTAAGAGGTTTGCGATCCAGAATTTCCCAGCGACCCCTTAAGCCAGTGATTTCCGTAACGCGAGCAAGGGCCGGTTCAATCGCAGCCTGTAGCTTCCAGCCTCCCTTTTCCAAATGGTCTACCGCACAAAGCACACCGCGTAAATTATTCTCTTGATAAGAGCCATAAAGGTCCAGTTCCATGTAGAGCCTGGATGAGGCCACTTCATCTATCGCAAAATGGATGGGAGCTTTTACCGATTCGGCTTTCTTTTTAAAAACGGGATCACACTCCGCTTGTCTTTCGCCAATGACTACGGGCACACCCTCTTTAATGATACCCGCTTTTTCTCCGGCTATCTTCGCCAACGTGTCTCCTAGAAAGGCCTGATGATCAAAACCAATGTGGGTAATCAAACTTAGTTCCGGTTTAATCACATTGGTGCTATCCAGGCGACCACCCATACCTACTTCTATAATGGCAATATCTACTTCTTCCTTTCGGAAATAGTCAAAGGCCAAACCAACCGTCATTTCGAAAAAGGAAAGACCAATTGATTCAAATTGATCCTTATAGTTCTCCACAAATTCTGTAACGGCAGCTTCACTGATCATTTCACCATTAATGCGGATGCGCTCTCTGAAATCGACTAAATGGGGCGATGTGTAAAGTCCGGTTTTATAGCCTGCTTGCTGGAAAATAGCCGCCAGCATATGTGCAGAGCTTCCCTTACCATTAGTACCAGCAACATGCACACTTTTAAAGCTGTGCTGCGGCTGGTCCAAAATCTCCATTAAGGCCCAGGTGTTATTTAAATCGGCTTTATAGGCGGCCTTTCCGATCCTTTGGTACATGGGGAGTTGACTAAAAAGCCAATCCAGAGTTTCTTGGTATGTGCTCAATTCTTGGTGAAATTGTAAACAATATAACCACTTTGTTGCACAGGTGCATCGCGATCAGATTCCCATTTCGTTTGTAGGGCTGCCCGTCGCGCTTGATCAAAAAGACAGGAATTCGTAGTCGTGGTAGCTGCGCCATTGGGTATTCGTTCTCCAGCAACAGCTCGAATTACCTTCCCGTTTCGGTCTACATACACTTTTACAACCACCCTCCCGGAAGCTTCACAAGGTTTGGGCTTGGGTTTCGAAAGTGCCTTACGATTACCGAGTAAATAGTTTCCATCACCACTGCCACCACCTCCGCTGCCAGTATAGCTATTCGAGTTTGGATCTCCATCTTCTGCACCTTGATCTCCGGTACCTTCAGTGATGCCTTCGCCGCCACTTTGAGAATTGGCGGTATTATTCAAGAGGTTTTGCAAGGATTCGGAGGGTTGAGGATCGGGTTCTTCCGGGATTTCTTGATTTTCTGTTTCTTGAGGATTCTCAGTGGTTTCTTGTGGCTCAGGGTCCGGGTCAACAGGGGTGCTGGTGTTGGTGCTTTGATCGATAGTCGGAGCGTCCACAACATCCTGGGTTAATACCTCTTGCGTTTCAACGGGGGTGCTAGCCTGATTTTGCGGTGATCCGCTTGTTGGGGCTTCAAAAACTTCACCTTGTCCGGTTTCGCTGTAACCGAAATTAATCAGGATACCATCTTCGGGTTTTGGATCGTAATAGGTAAGGCCAAAAATCATAAACAGGACCACTAAAACCCCGTGGATTGTAAAGGTGGCAATCAAGGCCTTGCGGCGATCTTTCTTTTGGTCCTGGTTTTCCATCTAACTGGGATCGGTGGCGGCAATCATTTTTAACTGATTTCTATAGGCGATGTCCATCACCTTAACCACCATTTCATAGGGTACACTTTTATCAGCACGTAAGATTACTACGGCTTCTTCCTTACCTGATACCTGTTTCAATACCTCGCGTTCTAATTCGGCTTGGCTTACAATTACATTACCTACCGATATTCTTTGATCAGGAGAGATGTTCACGGTAACATCCTTACGCTTTACTGTCTGAGCATCACTTTTTGGCAGCACTAAATCCAGGGCACTGGTCGTAACCAGGGTAGAGGCAAGCATGAAAAAGATGAGTAGTAGAAAGACAATATCTGTCATACTACTCATGTTGAATTCGGCGCTAACCTTCGATCTTCGCTTTAAATCCATCTTAAGCAGGTTCGTTCAACAGATCCAGGAATTCCGTAGCGCGCAACTCCATATTGTATATAGTCTTATTCACTCGGCTTACCAGAATATTATATCCTAAATAAGCCAGGATACCCACTGCCAGTCCGGCTACAGTAGTGGTCATTGCCGTGTAAATCCCTTCTGCAAGCATCTCGATATTGATCTGACCACCAGCTGCGGCCATTTCATGAAAGGCAAGGATCATCCCAATTACCGTTCCTAGAAACCCGATCATAGGCGCTGCTCCGGACACTGTTGCCAGGGTTGGTAAGTTCTTTTCCAATGAGGAAACTTCCAACTTACCTGTATTTTCAATGGCCGCATTAATGTCTTTCAGGGGTTTACCAATCCTGGAAATTCCTTTGCTAATCATTCGGGCCGCTGGAGTATTCTCACTTTGACAGAGTGCCTTGGCCGCATCAAGTTTCCCTTCCAGTACATTGTTGCGAATACCTTCCATGAAGTTGTTTTCCATCTTATTAGCGCGCTTAATGGCGCCCCAACGCTCTACGAAAATGTAAACCGCAATGATAGAAAGGATAAAAAGGACCGTCATGATGAGGATTCCGCCCGGACCACCGCTACTTACCAGTTCCCAAACACTGAGGGTCTTTTCCACGGGTTCGTTACTTAGGGTATCTCCCTCCGTCATATTGATTTGAAGCAAGCTTAGTTTCATGCACTTATCTTAATGAACGCTAATATAACGGGCGCACAGATGGACCTCGTATGAGCCGTCGAATAGAAATTAACAGGTAGTGGTTAAGACTGGGGGGAAGGGGATGTGAGATGTAAGAACCTAGAGCTTGGAGATTAGAACATAGTGTTTTGTGCGTGCAAGACACCGGTTATCATCGGCTACCACAGCCAACTTGGAACAGCCCACAATACACCCAGCAGTAGAAAAGTCTTTCTACTTTCTACCAACTACCAACTACCAACTACCAACTACCAACTACCAACTACTAACTACTAACTACTAGGTACTAATAAAACAACGTTGCCTGCAAAATATAAGCCCCCGCCCCGGCAAAGTATCCGATTAGCGCTAAGAGACTAATTCGACGTAAATACCAGCCAAAAGAAATATTCTCAACGCCCATAACCGCCACACCAGCAGCTGAACCGATAATCAAGGCAGAACCTCCTGTTCCGGCACAGTAAGCCAGGAATTCCCAGAATAATCCATCGGTTGAAAAGAGGCCTCCCATAGTAGGATCAATATTGTACATACCCATAGATGCAGCAACCAGAGGAACATTATCTACAATTGCAGAGAGTAAACCAATGATAACTCCCACGGTATAAACTCCATTCTCCGTATTGGTACCAATAGATTCATCCAGGCTATTGGCTAATTCTCCTAATTGACCGGCAGATTGTAAACTGGCTACCGCCAAAAGAATTCCCAGGAAGAAGAGCACACTAGCGGTATCGACCTTACGTAAAACGCCAATTACCGACAGTTTTGACTTAGTCTCGCGGTTCTTTGAACGGTGCATCAATTCGGTAATCATCCATAAAATCCCAAGGCTCATCATCATTCCCATGAAAGGAGGGAGGTGGGTATAGGTTTTGAAAACCGGTACAAACAAAAGACCAAGCACGCCGACTACAAAAACGGTATTTCTTTCTGCTTCCGTGGTAGGATTGATATAGTGCTCTTTACCCTCTGCCCGCATAGGTCGGGTAACATTTCCTTTTAGTCTTAGACTGAGCACCACCAAAGGCACGATCATAGCTACCAAGCTCGGGAAGATAAGTTGGGTAACCACAGCACCTGCAGTAATTTGACCGCCAATCCAGAGCATTGTAGTGGTAACATCTCCGATAGGAGACCAAGCACCACCTGCATTGGCTGAGATGACAACCATACCGGCAAAGAGCCAGCGATCCTTCTGATCATCAATCAGTTTTTTAAGTAATGAAACCATCACAATCGAGGTGGTAAGGTTATCCAATGCTGCAGAGAAAAAGAATGTGAGAATACAGATGATCCAAAGCAGTTTAGATCGACTGGTAGTTTTAATTCGATCTGTAATTACGGCAAAACCTTCATGCGCGTCTATGAGCTCCACAATAGTCATAGCTCCTAGCAGGAAAAATAAGATTGAAGCGATTTCACCCAGATGTTCCAGAATCTGGAATTCGGTAACATAGTGGACCACCACGGCTTGTTGATCCGTGATGTTCTTTTCTTCCGCGAACATATCTGATATCCAATGCGGTATAGCCTGAAAATCAATTATCCCTTCTGCACCGATAACATAAAGGGCCCAGCATAGGGTACCGGTAATCAGAGCCGAAGCAGCTTTGTCGATTTTGATATTGTGTTCAAGGGCAATCGCGAGATAGCCGATCACAAATACCACCACCATTAAAGTGTAAATCATGGTTTTTTAGATTAGTTGTTTAAGGGCAATTTCGTAGGCGGTTTTGGTGAGTTCCATCTTATCGGAACGCAGGGTATGAGTAGCTTCCAATGCTTCACGAATGATATTGGAAGTGTCCTCAAAAATGGCCTTATCATTAAGGTTAATACCGTCTTGCATTAGATAACCAAACACCCGAGCCATCCCACAGTTCGAAATAAAGTCTGGGACACAGCTCACTTTTTGATCCGCATATTCTGCGATCGGACCATAAAAGATTTCTTTATCTGCAAAAGGCACATTGGCACCGGAGGAGATTACCTCCAGGCCATTGGTGATCATTTGATCTAATTGGTCTTGATTTAGGAGGCGGGAAGCAGCTGCCGGGATAAAAATCTCGGCCCCAATACTCCAGATGCTTTGATTGATTTCATCAAATGGGATGAGGTCATCCGCGATGAGGTAATTCCCTTTTCGAGCATTGTATAGGTCTACTATTTCTTCTAAACTGAAGCCATCTTTATTAAGAAGGCCGCCTACACGATCAATTATGCCGACAATTTTGGCTCCGCTTTGGGCGAGATAGAATGCAGCGGCAGAGGCAACATTGCCCCACCCTTGAATGATTACGCGTTTACCAGCTAGTTCACCGCCATAAATGTTGTAGAAATGTCTTACACTCTCCGCCGTTCCGTAACCGGTAATTAAGTCAGCAACGGTGTACTGATTGGGTTTGCCCGGGCTTAGATTTGATTCTTCAACCGGTAACAGCACTCCCTCTTGAAGTTGCTTTATTTTTTGGGTTTTAGCCTCACCATTGGGAGCGAAGTGTCCCATGAGCACTCCTTCCTGCGGATGTTCAATCCCTAAATTTGAAGTAACAGGAATTACTTCATGGATTTCATCTACATTCAAATCTCCCCCGGTCCCGTAGTAGTTCTTAAGGAGTGGTTTAACAGCAGCATACCAACGTTTTAATACACCATCCTTACGAGGATCATTGGGATCGAAGTTGATGCCGCTTTTAGCGCCACCGATAGGAGGGCCGGCTACCGTGAATTTAATCTCCATGGTTTTAGCAAGGCTTAGCACCTCGTGCTCATTTAAGCCAACTCGCATGCGCGTGCCACCTCCGGCGGCTCCACCTCTTAATGAATTAATAACTACCCAACCTTCAGCTGGAGTTTCACTATCATGCCAATGGAAAACGATTTCCGCTGGCTTGTTTTCATAAGTCTGTAAGAGGTCTTTCATCAACGCTTTTTTGAGCGCCAACAAAAGTAAAAAAAGAGAGATGCCAAGAGATTAAATTGGGAATATGTTTATGGCTCAAATTGGATACCACTGCTATGGTCTTGAGAAGCACCAGTAACGGAAGCCAAAACATTGATTTTTCCCTGTTTCTTAAGAAATGCGAGATAAGCGAAAATCAAGGCTTCTTTGAAGTGAAGAAGATCAACATCCGCGACTTCTAAATCAAAACTACCCCAAATACCGATGGAGTCAATTAAGGTTTTGTTTAGAGCTCCGCCACCACTGATTAAGACCCGCTTTACCTTGTAGTGGTGCAAGCTCTGGGCAATTTGAAAAGATATATGGCGATTTATCGTAGCAATGTTTTCCTCAGCACTTAGAGCGAAAGAATCAACCAAGGGGAGGAATTCTGCCTCAAGCCATTCTCGCCCTAAGCTTTTCGGATGGGCTTTTTGATAATATGGAATCTCATTGAGTAGATTGAAGAGCTCAGAGTTGTGTCCTGCGCTTGCCGCAATGGTTCCGGATTCATCATAAGCTAGGCCTAGTTTGCTGCAGTAGTGGTTCATTGCCAGATTACATGGGCCGATATCAAAGGCGATTCTTTCTTTTCCTTGTTCGAGGGAAATATTGGCGAAGCCGCCAAGGTTCAAACAGGCCTCGTATTGCGGAAACAGATCACGATCACCAATTGGCACCAGAGGAGCGCCTTGCCCACCCAATTCCACATCTCGCTTACGGAAGTCGCATATTACGGGAATTCCGGTCTGGGAAGCCAGGCTGGGGCGATTCCCAATTTGCAGGGTAATCCCATTTTCGGGTTGATGGAACCAGGTATGACCATGAGAGCCTATCAGGTCGATATCTTCCAAAGACAGATTGAACTCTTCACGGAAGGCATTGACCATTTTGCCCAATTGTAGGGTGTAGTGCTCATCCAATGATGACAGTTCTTCGGAGGAAATCGACTTAAATTCCAGCTTCTTTTCCCAGCCATTGGAATATGAATAGGTACGTGCGGCAAGAATTCTAAAATCCGCGAGATTCTTTTCCGGAAACTCCACGAGACATAGATCCAATCCATCAAGTGAGGTTCCGGACATTAAACCCAGCACCTTGAATAGACCATTGTTATTAAGATTTTGCGCCATTTAACTTACCTTTGCGCACCGACTCAAAAGAGCTACAAGAATAAACATTATTACTATGAATTTTGAACTTACGGAGGAGCATTTAATGATCCAACAAGCCGCTCGTGATTTCGCCCAAAATGAATTATTACCGGGTGTGATCGAGCGTGATGACAAGCAGGAGTTTCCTGCTGAGCAGGTGAGGAAGATGGGAGAGCTTGGTTTTATGGGTATGATGGTAGATCCTAAGTATAATGGAGCAGGTCTGGATACCGTATCCTACGTATTAGCCATGGAGGAAATTTCCAAAGTGGATGCTTCAGCATCTGTGGTAATGTCTGTCAACAATAGCCTTGTTTGCTGGGGACTGGAGAAATTCGGAACCGAGGAACAAAAAGAAAAGTATCTAAAGCCATTGGCGGCAGGAGAGGTGATTGGCGCCTTTTGTCTTTCAGAGCCCGAAGCAGGTTCGGATGCGACATCTCAAAAGACTACTGCCATTGATATGGGAGATCATTATCTCCTGAATGGAAACAAAAACTGGATTACTAATGGCGGTTCTGCCAGTGTCTATCTAGTAATGGCACAAACGGATGTAGAGAAAGGACACCGTGGTATTAACTGTCTTATCGTAGAGCGTGGCATGGAGGGCTTTACGGTAGGTAAGAAGGAAGATAAGATGGGAATTCGGGGCTCGGATACCCATTCCTTGATGTTCCAGGATGTAAAGGTTCCCAAAGAGAATCGCATCGGTGAGGATGGCTTCGGATTTAAGTTTGCTATGAAGGTATTGAGTGGTGGTCGTATCGGAATTGCTGCACAGGCTCTTGGTATTGCTAGTGGAGCTTTCGAATTGGCAAACAAATATGCCAAAGAGCGCAAGACTTTCGGGAAAGAGATTGGCAAACATCAGGGTGTTGGCTTTAAGTTAGCCGATATGGCCACTGAAGTTGATGCTGCCCGTTTGATGTGTTTACGTGCGGCCTGGTTAAAGGACAATGGTCAGCCTTTCGATAAGGAGAGTGCCATGGCTAAGCTTTATGCATCAGAAATTGCCATGAAGACTACTGTGGAAGCGGTTCAGGTACATGGAGGGTATGGATATGTGAAGGAGTACCATGTGGAGCGTCTAATGCGCGATGCTAAGATTACCCAGATTTACGAAGGAACTTCGGAGATTCAAAAAATTGTTATTAGTCGGGCGGTTTTAGCAGACTAATTCAATTCAAAAAATATAAACCCTGTCCCCTCATGTTTTGACCCTTAGGTAATTTGCCTGGGTTAAAAAAGGCTAGAGGAGACAGGGTTTTTTTATACTCATTATCAAGGTTTTCAGTAGCATGATTATCTTTATTCTGTTGATTAGCTGTTTCTATGGTTGAAATTCTTCGCTCCACTTCTTCTGGGCTCTACAGGTTTGCGGGCCGTTATATCCCTGAGGATGCTCAGGAGGCGAAGTACATTCTGCGTTCCAATTTCATTACCCTTTTTGTCTTTTCCCTGGTTCTGGTTTTCATCCCCATCTTCCTTTGGATCGATGCACCTTTACAGGTTTTTAGTGCCTTTGGAGTTGCACTTTGCGGATGGATTGTACTATGGTTGAACAAAGGAAGTTCCAGGCCCCTGGGGCGTTTATTTCAACTTCTTAGCCTGGCTTGTTGGCTTTTTTACTATTCCTGGAGTTTCGGTGAGGAAAGTGCTGCACATTACCTCTACCTGGCTTTTGCTGTAATCCCAATGATCCTTTTCCCAGTGAATAGAAGCTTGATATACATATCAACTTTTTTAGTCTACCTGGGTCTCTTTTGGCTAGTGGAATCGAGTTATACTAGTTTTCATGGCGACTTGAGTTTACATGATCAGAAGGTCCTTAAGGCGATCGTTTATAACCTACTGTTTGTCTGGATTTTCGTCAATTTTTGGTTGTACAACCGCTCTAATGAGATCTATGAGTCTAATATTAAGAGGACTTTAGAGCGCCTGGAGGAAAAAAACAGGGAGATGGAACAATTTGTCCACATCGCATCTCACGATTTACAGGAACCTTTGAAAACCATTCGTAGTTTCGTAGAGTTCTTCCAGGAGGATGATACTTCCGAAGAAGAGCGGGCTCTGTATCTTCAGAAAATAGATCAGGCTAGCCAGAAGATGCATGGGTTGATTAAAGCGCTAATGAATCATTCGAGGATGGGCAATCCTCAAAATGTTCAAAGCTTGTTAGACCTGAATGAATTGTTGGGAGAGATAAAAGAGGATGTGGTAGATCGATTGGGTTTGGATAAGGTGCAACTGGAAATTGGAGAACTACCTATGATCAAGGCTAATAAGGAGGATATAAAGACACTTTTTGAGCAGTTGATTTGGAATGCCATCAAGTTCACTCCGGGAAGCCGTATTCCTAAGATTGTGGTTCGGGCCTCCAATCAGGGTTTATATCATCAATTTGAGGTAGATGATAATGGGATTGGCATTCATGGTCCAAACACAAATCGGGTCTTTGAGATATTTCAACGCCTAAACGATAGCGAGGAATATTCAGGTTTAGGCGCTGGATTAGCACATGCAAAGAAAATCGTTCAAAACTATGATGGGGATATAGGTTTTAAACCTAAAGAAGGGGAAGGTACTGTGTTTTATTTCACATTATTAGCGAAAAGGTGATTGAGGTGAAGGCTGACATTTTGAAAGGTATTTTATTGGTGGATGATGATCCATTAGTGCATTTTATCAACCGTAAGGTGATACAAAGGCTCAATCTGGACTTACAGATCGTAGAGCTGAAAAGTGCTCAACAAGCATTAGAAAGACTTCAGTCCGATGATGAAAGCGAGTTGAATCGACCCTGTCTTATTCTTTTAGATCTGAGTATGCCGGGATTATCAGGCTGGGATTTTTTGGAAGAGTATAAGTCCCTACCGGAATCTGCTCGACAGGGCATTTCGATAATGATTCTTAGTACATCAGAGAATCCGAGTGATAGATCCAGGGCCGATGCCATTCCAGAGGTAGAACATTACATCACCAAGCCTCTAAGTAAGGAATTACTCCTGGGTTTAATTGATGATTATTGGCCTGAGACGCTTAAAAGCTAATCTATTCTTACAGGAGGTTCGCAAGTTTTTCAAGGGTCATTCCGCGACTTCCTTTTACCAATATCAGTTTGTCTTTCGGTAAATTTTGGGACATCCAATTAACGGCTAAAGCAGTAGTTTCGAAGCAACGCGCCTGGGTGTTGGTTTGGCTAAATGCTTCACCCACTAGAATTACTTCATCATAAGCAGTATCGGTCGCAAGATCAGCAATGCGCTGGTGTTCCTCAGCTTCGTATTCACCCATCTCAAACATATCTCCGAGTATTACCCACTTTTCGGTATCGGCTTTGTCGCTGAGCTTGGCAAAATTGCTAAGGGCAGCTTCCATACTGCTGGGATTGGCATTGTAATAATCCTTCACCAGAAGGTTCGCTTTTCCCGCTTCCAGTTGCGATCTATTATTGCTTGGCTGATAGGATTCAATACCAGTTTTGAGCTCATTTTTACTAAGACCAAAATGAGCACCCAAGCTTAGAGCTATGGCTATATTGCTAAAATTGTAATCTCCAGTAAGATGGGACTGTATCATTTCATCCTGCCAACGCACTGCTACATAGGAAGAGTTATTTGATACCGGATATACTGGAAAGTCAGCCTTTTCATCTGCTCCATAAGTCTTTCGTTCGATACCCTGACTTTTCTCCAGCTGCTTAGAATCTCCAATGTTTACCCAAGCCAGTTTGTGGTTTTGTCTGAGGTTTTCGAGCAATTCACTTTTCCCTTTGATAACTCCCTCCGGTCCACCGAATCCCTCTAAATGAGCTTTTCCATAATTAGTTATGAAGCCAATATCAGGCATAGAGATGTTACATAGGAATTCGATTTCCTTTTGGGCATTGGCTCCCATTTCTATTACGGCGATTTCCGCATCTGGATCAATTCCTAAGATACTTAGAGGCACCCCAATATGATTGTTGAGGTTACCATGGGTGAAGGAAACGTGAAACTTTTGCTTTAGTACAGAAACCAACAATTCCTTGCTAGTGGTTTTACCATTACTACCAGTTAGGCCTATTACCGGAATTTGCAGTTGCTTGCGATGAAAGCGTGCTAATTCTTGCAAGGCTCTTAAGCCATCTCCAACAAGTAGTTTTCGCGGACCTTCATATTCAGCCTCATCGACGATTGCGGCGATCGCTCCCGCTTGCAAGGCCTTATTGGCGAACTTGTTTCCATTAAAGTTTTCTCCTTTCAGCGCGATATAAAGCTGGCCTTCTTTAAGGGTCCGTGTATCAGTGCAGATACCTTCGCTGCTCAGGTAGAGGTCGTAGAGGTTGTTGATGTCCATAATAAAAAAAGCCCTGACGCTACGGCCAGGGCTAAAATCTTAATTGTACTTGTAGCGCTTGAACTTGTCTTGCTTTGGCTTCTTAGGTCGCTTCTCGCGATCTTCATCCAAATTCTGGAATCCAACTCTATCCATTGCGCAACGGAATCCAATATAGTCTGTCGACTGATCTTCTTCAAGGAAGCGACGCGTTCCAGGACTCAACCAATATGCATTGTCTTTCCAGCTACCTCCTTTATACACTCTGGTTGTATTTCCTACCAGGGTAGTAGTAGCATAATCATACATTAAAGGATCACCTTCTTCAGTTTCTTGATCGTAAAAGATAGAAGATTGCTTATCACCATCAATGAAATCACGGTAGTCGGATTTCTTATAGTTACGACGGTTTAAGTTTTCCTCTTCTGTAACGTCGCGACGAGGTAATTCTCCAGGTAAAGCAAGAATGCGACTGGAGTCATTATTGTAAAGAGGCTCTTGTAATACTTCTAGAGAGCCAATTCCATCAAGATCATTATCCCAGGTTTGGAATTCATTACCACGGAACGGGTTTAATCCACGCATGTCTTCTAAAGAAAGAGGACGGTATACATCCAGTACCCATTCGGCAACATTACCGGCCATATCATAAAGGCCATAGTCATTAGGTGGGTAGAATTTAACCTGCATAGTAGTAGCAGCTTGATCATTCAACCAACCACCGGTTCCCATGAAGTCTCCACGGCCACGCTTAAAGTTAGCTAACATATCACCGCGACGATCAGAGTCTGGGTTACGGGAAGCACCACCATTCCAGGTGAATTTGTTATTGTCGGTAGTACGGTTGTAAATACGGCTACCCGCATTTGCGTAGGCAGCGTACTCCCATTCTGCTTCTGTTGGGAGACGATATTTTGGAAGAAGGATACCGTCTTCAATACGAACCGGACGGCCTTCATCACCATATGGGCTGTTTGGATCATTATCCTCTAGACCTTTCTTGTTTTGCTGGGTGTATTCTCCACTCTTGTAGAGGTAAACTTCAGTATTAAAGTGATCCGCATCCGATTGATCTGGAAATTCATTAAAGATGCCTTTATCGATCAAAATGTTTTCGTTCACGCGGTCGGTTCTCCAGGAGCAGAACTTCATAGCTTGAATCCAACTTACACCAACTACCGGGTAAAAATTGTAGGCAGGATGACGGAAGTAATTCTCTACGTACATCTCATTGTAGGAAAGCTCATCTCTCCAAACTAGAGTATCAGGTAAAGCTGAAGTTAATATTTCCGGATAGTAGTCGATGTCGAAAACACGGTTAATCCAATAAAGGTATTCGCGATAGTCAGTATTGGTGATTTCATTTTCATCAATGTAGAAAGACTGCACGGATACCTGACGGGGGATATTATCCCAATCCTGATAAACATCTTGTTCCACACGACCCATGGTAAAGGTGCCACCCTCAACAAATACTAATCCCGGTCCGGTTTCTTGACCTTCGTAATCAGTATTTACAGTGAAACCACCATTGTCCGGATCATTGTATTTCCAACCAGTGGTGTTAGAGGAGTCCCCACCACAAGAACTGAGCAAGAAAATACCTGCCAGGGCTGGACTTATAGATTTAAGAATGTTCAATCGATTCATAATATCTGGGAATTCTTAAGGTCTTTATAACTAAAACTTGGGGCAGTTTATTGCTTTGATCTTTTTGCGCGGTGCGCGACAAGGGAATTGATAGGTCAAAGAAATCTCGTGAGCTCCCCCTAGATTGTTTGCAATGCTCGAGATTGTATAGTCGTAACTGTAACCAAATCCCCAATTTCCTTCTAGTGGAGTATAACCAACTAATATCACCAGTGCATCGGGATTAGTGGTACTACTACGGAAACCTAAACCACCTTTAAAGTCTCCACGTGAGAAAGCCATACTGGTTGTGATCTGATCGTATGGTCCTTGGATTTGATATACAATGTTAGGAATCAAATAATTCTGCAAATCGGTAACAAGACGCTTACGACCTAAAGGAATAGTAAAGCCCATGTGAGCAGTAAACTTTAAGGGTAATCTGTCTTGAACGAAGAAGCTTACATCTGGTTGGGTGAGGTGAGAGGCTACCATGCCGAAATAGAAACGCTCGGTGTAACCAATTAAACCTGCGGTAAGATCAAAAGCGCTAACGGTATTGCTTCCGGGATTAGGTTCGGCTGTTTCTCTTACGAATCCGAAATAAGGGTCAATTTCATCAGGGAATGTGAAGTTCTGCCAATCAATACTAATTTGACGATAGGTTCCCTGGAAACCGGCCAGAATACTGAATTTACGAGAAGCTTTTAAATGATAGCTATATACTAAACTTGCGTCCGTTGTTGAGAAAGCTCCATCTCCCGCTTCATCGCGCATTAATAAAATACCAACCCCTCCATTTAAAGGCTCAACATACTGATCATAGCTTGCACTAAAGGTTTGATAAACGTTTAATACCGGATATTGATTACGGTAATTCAGGTTGAGACGAGGGCATTTGGAAACACCAGCAAAAGCTGGGTTTAAATACAAAGGATTTGCATAGAACTGGCTGAAATGGGCATCTTGTGCTTGAAGCACTGCAGAGCCGCCCATGATCAGAACAGCAAATAAGGTTAGTAGTCTTCTATTCATCCTCTCTAGAGGGTTTGGGGCTACAATGATACAAATTATTGGAAAGAGTCTGGTTCTCGGAGACTCCCTAACTAGCAAATAAAACGATTTTTTCCACATCCACACTTTTAGAACTCATTTTTCGTGAACCTATTATGTCAGGCTCTGTAGAATACTAAGTCTATATTAGCGGCGTTTAATGCCAGAACCCTATTAAACCGGACTCAATGAAAAGCAAGCTGTTACTTGCCCTCCTTTCATTTTCTCCTCTTTTTGCTCAGCAAAATCCTCAGCTTAGAACCCTCAATTGGAAGGATTCCTATCGCCCTATTGAGGAACAGAATTATTACGTGCCTGTGCTGGAAAATGGGAGTCAGCATCCCACTCTAGCAGACGTACCTCAATTCTGTGAGCAGTTACCAAAGGGCTTTAAAGCTGCAGATTCGGTTTCGATAAGGGTTTTAGCTTCAGAGCCTATTCCAGGTCGCGAGGCAATGGTCTTCCGGAATGTGAGCCTCTCTGATCGTAATAATCTTGAGGTAGAGAATTTCGGAGGATTCAGCCGAAACTCATCTCGTTTGAGCTACTGTTTTACCCCTTATTTTAAAGAGAACGGTCAGATCTATCGGGTGACTCAATTTGAGTTGAGTGTTATTAAAGGAGCACGCAGTGTAAAGTATCCGGCAATTCGAAGGTCTAAACAACTGGTGAGTAGCAAACTCAGCTCTGGTAACTGGCATAAGTTGCGCATCAGCGAAAGCGGTATTTACAAGATTACCGCAGACTATATGAGTCAAAACAGTATTGGAACAGGATCGGTCTCTATCCAGGACATTCGAATTCTTGCCAATGATCAGGCTACTTTACCCGAAGCTTTTAATGATCCCCGAGTTCAAGATCTTCAGGAGAGGGCTTTTAAAATGGTGGATGCCAATAACGATGGCCTCTTTAATAACAATGACTACCTTCTGTTCTTCGCCTATGGTCCAACGGAATGGGAGTATAACACTAGTCAGGACCGATTCGATTATCGCAATAATATTTATCGCAATCACAATTTCGTTTTCATCAGCGCTGATGCAGGAACTTCCAAAACTTTAGCCACCCTAAACTCCCTGAGTAACCCACAACAAACGGTAACTAGTTTTGATGATTACGATGCCATCGAGGAAGATCTTATAAATCTGGTGGGTACCGGAAGAGCATGGTATGGTGATGTATTTGAGTTTACCCTGAGCTACAACTACAATTTTACTTTCCCCAACATTGTCCTTTCACAGCCGGTCAAATTGAGGGTGGATGCAGTAGGTCGTGCTTCTACTGCCGGGACATCGATTGAAACACGCTATGCCAATCAGAATATTCTCACCAATGATATCGATGCCTACCAGACTTTTGGTAACTACCCTGATTTCGTAGAGCGTTCTGATCGTCGAGGAACCTTTAATCCCATTGGTCCTAATATCACGCTCAACCTAACCTATAATAATAGTGCGAACCCGACGGGTGTGGCGTGGTTGGATAAAATCGAAATGAATGTGCGCCGCCAATTGAATATGAATGGCTCAGGTTCTGCTTTAATTTTCAGAGACAGTCGCTCGGTTGGCGCGGGTAATGTGGTGAATTTCAAGATTTCCAATGCTCCTAATGATTTGGAGGTATGGCAGATAAGTCGCATTGGGGATCACTTTCGCCTGCTTGGAAGCTTTCCGGGTGATGGTTCTTACGAGTTTAATGCTGATGCGACAGATCTCAAAGAATATGTAGCATTCACCGGCTCAAATTTCAATAGTCCGGATTACATCGGCCAGATTGCCAATCAGGATTTACATGCCATGGATGTTCCGGAGATGATCATCATTAGTCATCCTGATTTTATAGAAGAGGCTCGGGAGCTAGCTAATTACCACACTAATGGCGATAATATTGCTTCGGCAGTTGCTACTACCGATCAGGTTTACAATGAGTACGGTAGCGGAGGTCAGGATCTTACGGCCGTGCGTGATTTTATTAAAGATCTTTACGATCGTTCTGTAGGTGGACAGTTTAAATATGTGCTGCTCTTTGGTGATGCTTCCTATGATTACAAGGATCGCATAAATGGAAATAACAATTTCGTGCCTACCTGGCAATCAAGCTATAGCTATTCTCTAGGTTTATCCAGTATTACAGATGATTACTTCGCCTATATGGATCCTGGTGAAGCGACTTCCTTTAGTGGTTCCATAATGGATTTAGGAGTAGGTCGGGCTACCGTAAGCAATCGAAGCCAGGCTCAAACTTTCGTAGATAAGGTACGCCACTATGGTGAAGGACAGAATCGTTTTGGTGAATGGCGCAATCGTATTCTCTTAATGACTGATGATGTGGACGAGTCCTGGGAGCGCATCTGGTTTGTACCTCCTTCTGAAGTATTAGCGGCCAAGGCGGAGGATGCCTCGAATGCATTTAATATTGAGAAAATATATCAGGATGCCTATAAGCAGGTAACAAGCACCGGCAGTCAGACTTATCCTGAAGCTCAGCGAGACATGTTCCGTACCGTTCAGCAGGGCTGTATTCTCACTAATTATATTGGGCATGGCGGTGAAATTGGCTTGGCATCAGAAAAGCTGTTGCAATTGTCTGATGTAAACGGCTGGACCAATTATGACGCGCTATCTCTCTTTATAACCATCACTTGCGAATTCACTAGGTATGATGATCCAAGGCGGGTATCAGCCGGTGAGCAACTGATCCTAAATCCTAATGGGGGAGCCATCGCTTTACTGTCAACCACCAGGGTGGTAGGAGTGCAAGGAGCTGTGGAATTGAATGATGCAATTTTTGATACTATTCTGGCCCGTCCGGATGGCGTTCCTCAAACCTTAGGTCAGATTCTACGCGCCGCTAAGAACGACAACTTTGTCGTAGGCCGTTTTACTAAGTCTAAGTTCTCCTTAATCGGAGATCCGGCATTGCGTCTGGCGATTCCCGAATTTGGGGTGGCGCTCACAAATCTCAATGCGAATAGCGGAAAGACCCTATCCACGGATACTATAAAAGCGCTTAGTCTGGTGGAGCTGCAAGGTGAGGTGCAAAACCTTAATGGTCAAAGGATTTCCGATTTTAATGGAATACTGAACATCAGTATCTATGATAAGGAAAGTGATCGTAGAACATTAGCCAATGATGGAGTTGGAACACCGGTTCCCTTTACCGAAAGGAGCAGTCTTCTCTATCGAGGAAAGGTGCAGATTGAGAATGGTACCTGGACTGCCGAGTTCAGGGCACCCTTAGGGATTAATTATCAGTTTGGCTTTGGAAAAGTTAGCATGTATGCTTTTGATGAGCAGAATAATCGAGATGCAGCCGGGGCTTATGATTCTGTAATTGTGGGTGGCTTCAACGAAAATGCTCCGGAAGACAATTTAGGTCCCGAAATCCGTCTCTTTATGAATGATGCCAATTTTGTTCGCGGAGGGATAACCGGTAGTGATCCCTTTATCTATGCCGAATTTCAAGATTCCAGTGGTATCAATACCGTAGGTAATGGTATTGGTCAGGATTTACGGGCTGTACTCAATTCGGCTACCGATCAGCCCTACATTTTAAATGAGTTCTATGAAGCGGATTTGAACTCCTATAAAACCGGATCATTGCGTTACCAACTTTTCGATTTAGAGCCGGGTAACTATAAGTTGGATTTGAGGGCTTTTGACATTTACAATAATCCTTCGGAGGCGACTACTGAATTCGTGGTGGCTGAATCGGCAGATTTAGCATTAGATAGGGTACTGAACTATCCGAATCCATTTACCACCTACACCGAGTTTCAGTTTGAGCATAACCGGGCCAACCAAACTTTGCAAGTACAAGTGCAGGTTTTTACGGTCTCCGGTCGATTAGTGAAAACTATAAATGAAGAAATTCAAAGTGTAGGTAACAGGGTAACCGGAATTGCCTGGGATGGCCTTGATGATTATGGCGATAGAATCGGAAAAGGAGTCTACGTTTACCGCATAAAAGTAAAATCATTGGCAGATAATAGTTCGGCAGATGTGTACGAAAAACTGGTCATCTTACGTTAATCGTCCGTTTGCATTTAAAGTCTATTTTTGCCAACCTAAAAATCTATGATGAAGCAATTTATTGCTCTTTCTGTTCTCGTTTTAATTAGTCTTACCACCAAAGCCCAATTCGGTGGTTTGGAGGGTGATGGAGAGTATTTTGAGAGCCTGCGAACTATCTCTGTAGCAGTGCCAATTATCGCAGTATCACCAGATGCAAGAGCAGGAGGTATGGGAGACGTTGGAGCGGCAACTAGCCCGGATGTGAATGCCATTTATTGGAATACGGGTAAGCTTGCTTTTCTGGAAGATGGAACGAATTCCCTTTCATTGAGCTATACTCCTTGGTTAAATCGATTGGTAAATGATATCAACCTTGCTCACGTGTCCTATGTAAGTAAGTTTGATGACCGTCAGGGTCTAGCCATTGCCATGCGCTATTTCTCATTAGGTGAGATCAACTTCCGCGATCAGGATAATCAACCACAAGGAACAGGACAACCTTATGAGTTGACTTTAAATGCGGGTTATGGTCTGAAATTGAGTAAGAACTTCAGTATGGGTGTTGGGTTGCGTTTCATCTTTAGTGATCTGACTAATGGTTTGCAAACTGCCGGTATTGAAACTACTCCAGGTTCATCTTTAGCAGCAGATCTGGGTTTTTATTATCAGAGTGATCGCAAGTCGATGGGCGGCGGACAATACCAAAGCTTCAGTGGGGGTTTAAATATCTCCAATATCGGAGGAAAGATTTCCTACGGTACCTCTCAGGAAAGTGCTGACTTCTTGCCTGCTAACCTGCGTTTAGGAGGTGGCTATCACTTGGATATCGATCGTTACAACCGCTTTTCATTTTACACCGATTTAAATAAGCTGTTGGTACCTACTCCTCCAATACGTAATGATCAGGGTGAGGTTATTTCCGGCGTAGATGATAATGTGAGCGCCTTTGCCGGCGTGTTCCAATCTTTCCGCGATGCTCCAGGTGGTTTTTCCGAAGAATTAGAGGAGATCAATATTAATGTAGGAGTAGAGTATTGGTACGATCAAAAATTCGCATTTAGAGGCGGGTACCAATATGAAGATTTTGAAAAAGGAGGCCGCCAGTATTATACTATTGGTCTTGGTATTCAATACAATGTCTTCGGATTAGACTTTGCCTATTTGATTCCTGCCTCGGCCACCGTTCGTAGTCCACTAGAAAACACTCTGCGCTTTACCTTGTTATTCAATTTCGAACAAGCAGAGTAGTAGTTGAAAGAAGATCTTACGTTTAATTGCAATCTAAAGGCAGTTCCATTTGCAGAGCTTAGTGAAAGCGAGATGCAATTGGTGAATGCGGCCTTGGATGCAAGGAAATCAAGCCACTCCCCATACAGCAATTTCCAGGTTGGTGCAGCCTTAAGATTGGAGAACCAGCAAATCGTTTCCGGTTCAAACCAGGAGAACGCTGCTTATCCTTCTGGTCTTTGTGCAGAAAGGGTAGCCCTGTTTGCAGCAGGAGCTCAACATCCCAATGTTGACATTGAATCACTCGCCGTCTGCGTAAAACAGGGGGCGCCTAATTTGCCTTTTCCTTGCGGTGGATGCCTGCAGGTAATGAGTGAGTATGAGCATAAGCAAGACAAGGCCATGACGCTTTATCTTATCCATCCCACTAAGGACTTGGTTTACAGAGCGCAAAGCACCCGTGATCTATTGCCCTTTGGCTTTAATGAAAGTCACCTTCCCGATTAGTATACCTTGCGGCCTTTTTATATAAATTTGCCGCTCTCAATCTATAAGAAACATGCCTAAGAAGAAGATTACAAAGAAGGTTTATCTACAGTGGTATGAAGATATGCTCTTCTGGCGCAAGTTTGAGGACAAGGCAGCCGCACTTTATATCCAGCAAAAAATTCGTGGTTTTCTCCACCTCTATAATGGTCAGGAAGCGGTACTTGCCGGTTCGGCCTTTGCTATGGAAGAGAATGACCGCATGATCACAGCGTATCGTAATCACGTTCAACCAATAGCGCTTGGAGTTGATCCTCGCAAAATTATGGCGGAGCTATGTGGTAAGATGGCCGGTACTTCCGAAGGAAATGGCGGATCTATGCACATGTTCTCTAAAGAGCACAACTTCTTTGGGGGTCATGGTATTGTAGGTGGTCAAATTCCACTTGGAGCAGGGCTTGCTTTCGCAGATAAGTATTTAAACACTGGTGCGGTTAGTCTATGTTATATGGGTGATGGTGCGGTACGTCAGGGAAGTTTTCATGAAACCATGAACCTGGCTATGCTTTGGAATTTGCCAGTTGTTTTTGTGATTGAGAATAATGGTTATGCCATGGGTACTTCTGTAGAACGCACGGCTAACCACACTGATATTTATAAACTAGGTTTAGGTTACAATATGCCTTGCGAGCCAGTGGACGGGATGGATCCTGTAACGGTTTATCAAGCTATGCAAACTGCTGTAGATCGCGCTCGCAATGATGGTGGCCCTACTCTTTTAGAGATGCGCACTTATCGTTATAAGGGGCACTCTATGTCAGATGCACAACACTATCGTACCAAGGAAGAAGTGGCCGAATTCCAGAAGCGTGATCCAATTGGTATTGTACAGAAAGTAATTCAGGATAAGAAGTACGCAACAGAGGAAGAATTAAAGGAAATTGATCAGAGAGTGAAGGATCTGGTTGCTGAATGTGTGAAGTTTGCAGATGAATCTCCCTTCCCGGATGCAAGCAACTTGTACAAGCACGTGTATATTCAGGAAGATTACCCTTTTATTAAAACCCATTAACGAGATTAGAGAATGGCAGAGGTAGTAAACATGCCAAGGCTTAGCGACACCATGGAAGAAGGAACCGTGGCTAAGTGGCATAAGCAGATTGGAGATAAGGTTGAAGAAGGTGATTTATTGGCAGAAATTGAAACCGATAAAGCCACAATGGAATTTGAAGCTTTCCAGGAAGGAGTGCTTCTGCATATTGGAGTAGACGAAGGGAATACTGCTCCGGTAGATTCAATTTTAGCTATTCTAGGTGAGGAAGGAGAGGATGTTTCAGCTTTGGTAAATGGTGGCGGAGAACCTGCGCCTCAAGCGGAAGCTGCTGCACCCGTAAAAGAAGAAGCTCCAGCAACGCCTGCGGCACCAGTAGCTGAAGAAGCTGCTCCGGTAGTCGTTAATGGCGACCGTTTAAAAGCATCCCCCTTAGCCCGCAAATTGGCGGAAGACAAAGGGGTTGATTTGAATACCGTTAAAGGTAGCGGTGAAGGAGGTCGCATTGTTAAGCGCGATATCGATAATTATCAGGCTCCTGCAGTAAGCAGTGCTCCACAAGTGAATATGGCTTCAGCCGGCGCTGCCGCACCGGGAATGGCTTATGAAGAGCATCCTGTATCTCAGATGCGTAAAACTATTGCGCGTAGACTTAGCGAATCAAAATTCTCGGCTCCTCATTTCTACCTGACTCTGGATATTGACATGGATCAGGCTATTGAGGCTCGCAAGAACATCAATGCTGTTGCAGAAGCAAAAATTAGCTTTAATGATTTTGTGATCAAAGCAGCGGCGGTAGCCTTGAAACAGCATCCAACCATTAATTCCAGTTGGGCAGGTGAGGTGATCCGTCAGAATCATGACATCAATATCGGGATGGCAGTTGCGGTAGACGAAGGCCTTCTAGTGCCAGTTATCCGCAATGCCGACCAGAAAGGTCTTTCCACAATTAACCGTGAGGCCAAAGAATTTGCCGGTAAAGCGCGAGATAAGAAACTACAACCTCATGAATGGGAGGGTAATACATTTACCATTTCCAACCTGGGGATGTTCGGGATAGAAGAGTTCACCGCTATAATTAACAGCCCCGATGCCTGTATTCTTGCAGTTGGCGGGATTAAGCAGGTGCCCGTTGTTAAAGGTGGTGAGATAGTTCCAGGGAATGTGATGAGGGTAACCTTAAGCTGTGATCACCGTGTGGTAGATGGAGCTTCTGGAGCTGCGTTTTTACAGACCTTTAAAGGAATACTGGAGAATCCATTAAATATGCTGCTCTAAGCAGCGGAATAAAGAATCTGAAACCCTGACCACTCTTAATTGGAGCAGTCAGGGTTTTTTGTTTACAGACTATGAATGTATTAATCACCGGCGCGAGCAGAGGCATAGGAAAGGAGTTAGCGATTCAGTTCTCCGCAGAGGGTCATCAGGTATTGGCCGTTGCCCGAAGTGAAGAAGCTTTAAATCTATTAGCCAGCGAACATCCAAATGTTCTGGCAATGCCATTGGACATTAACAATTGGGATTCTGTGGCAGAAGAGTTGAGTACTCGGGAATTGAAAATTGACATATTGATTCACAATGCTGCGGCATTTATTAATAAGGGATTTAGAGAGATGACCTTGGAGGATATGCAGTCCGTATATCATACCAATGTATATGTACCTTATTTTCTGAGTCAATGTTTATTACCATACATGAATCCTGGCGGACAGATTTTGGCCATAAGCAGTGTTGGAGGTATAGGCGGAAGTATGAAATTCCCGGGTTTATCGGTATACAGTAGTTCCAAGGGAGCCTTGAACATATTAGTAGAATGTTTAGCCACAGAATTGGCTGAAGAAGGTATTTCGGTGAATGGGCTGGCCTTGGGGTCGAGTGCAACAGAGATGTTCAAAGCCGCATTTCCTGATATGGAGGCCGCGAGTAAGCCGGAAGATATGGCCCGTTTTATACTGAACTTTGCATTAAATAGTCCGGGATTGGTCCAGGGCAAGGTATATCCGGTAAGTTCATCTAACCCCTAATAACTCAGTATCTGGGGCTTAGGATTTCTTTTAAAATTTGAAGCGCTTATTAGAGTATAAGTGTAAGCTTCGGTTTATATTTGCCGCCCCTTTCGAGAGAAGCGGGAAACGTTCATAAGGCTTTTGGAAAAAATTACGAAAAGGTAATTGTGAGTACAATAACTCACCGTATATTTGCCGACCCGTTTCTAATGAAATGGGCTTTTTGAAGCGAGTTCTTTGATATTTTTGTGAAGCTTTTTGAAACACGGTTAAATAACTGGTTTTCAAGGCTTTTAGAAATAATAAAAAAATCTTCAAAAGATATTTTGTGGTTGTTAAAATGTGATTACATTTGCAGCCGCAAAAAACGCGAGAGAGTTCTTTAAAATATTGATAAGGTAAAGCACAACAAGGTAAAATGAAATTTCTTGTTGATTCTATTTTGAGTTAAGACTAGGATACAAATGATCTTACAACGGAGAGTTTGATCCTGGCTCAGGATGAACGCTAGCGGCAGGCCTAACACATGCAAGTCGAACGGTAACATTCTCGCTTGCGAGAGATGACGAGTGGCGCACGGGTGCGTAACGCGTATGCAACCTACCTCTATCAGGGAGATAGCCCGGAGAAATTCGGATTAATACCCCATAGTAATGTTGATTGGCATCTATTAACATTTAAAGCTTCGGCGGATAGAGATGGGCATGCGTCCTATTAGCTAGTTGGTAAGGTAACGGCTTACCAAGGCTACGATAGGTAGGGGGCCTGAGAGGGTGATCCCCCACACTGGTACTGAGACACGGACCAGACTCCTACGGGAGGCAGCAGTGAGGAATATTGGGCAATGGACGAAAGTCTGACCCAGCCATGCCGCGTGCAGGATGACTGCCCTATGGGTTGTAAACTGCTTTTATACAGGAATAAACCCCCGGACGTGTCCGGGGCTGAAGGTACTGTAAGAATAAGGATCGGCTAACTCCGTGCCAGCAGCCGCGGTAATACGGAGGATCCAAGCGTTATCCGGATTCATTGGGTTTAAAGGGTCCGCAGGCGGGGTATTAAGTCAGTGGTGAAAGCCGGCAGCTTAACTGTCGAATTGCCATTGATACTGGTACTCTTGAGTGTAGTTGAAGTAGGCGGAATAAGTCATGTAGCGGTGAAATGCATAGATATGACTTAGAACACCGATTGCGAAGGCAGCTTACTAAGCTATTACTGACGCTCATGGACGAAAGCGTGGGGAGCGAACAGGATTAGATACCCTGGTAGTCCACGCCGTAAACGATGATCACTCGCTGTTGGCGATATACTGTCAGCGGCCAAGCGAAAGCATTAAGTGATCCACCTGGGGAGTACGCTCGCAAGAGTGAAACTCAAAGGAATTGACGGGGGCCCGCACAAGCGGTGGAGCATGTGGTTTAATTCGATGATACGCGAGGAACCTTACCTGGGCTTAAATGCAGAACGACGGATTGGGAAACCAGTCTTTCTTCGGACGTTTTGCAAGGTGCTGCATGGTTGTCGTCAGCTCGTGCCGTGAGGTGTCGGGTTAAGTCCCATAACGAGCGCAACCCCTATTCTTAGTTGCCAGCGGTTCGGCCGGGGACTCTAAGAAAACTGCCCGCGCAAGCGGTGAGGAAGGTGGGGATGACGTCAAATCATCACGGCCCTTACGTCCAGGGCTACACACGTGCTACAATGGTGTTGACAAAGGGCAGCTATACTGCGAAGTAATGCTAATCCCAAAACAACATCTCAGTTCGGATTGGAGTCTGCAACTCGACTCCATGAAGCTGGAATCGCTAGTAATCGCGCATCAGCCATGGCGCGGTGAATACGTTCCCGGGCCTTGTACACACCGCCCGTCAAGCCATGGAAGCTGGGGGTGCCTGAAGTCGGTCACCGCAAGGAGCTGCCTAGGGTAAAACCAGTAACTGGGGCTAAGTCGTAACAAGGTAGCCGTACCGGAAGGTGCGGCTGGAACACCTCCTTTTAGAGATAGTACGACTCAATAGATAGAGAGTTTCATTTTACCGCTTTCCTTATTATATACATCTGGAGTTCCGTTCAGAGATCCACCTTCAGTCCCGTAGCTCAGCTGGTTAGAGCGCTACACTGATAATGTAGAGGTCCGCAGTTCAAGTCTGCGCGGGACTACCAAGAAAACATCCGTTAGGGGATAAATTCGGTTCAATTCCGAAGTTTTCACAAATCTGTCATTAGTGATAGGTTTAAACTACGGTTTAGATCATGGCGGTGATAGAGTCTCGGTTGAGCCGGGATTAAGTTCTTTGACATATTGAGAGTGAATACATGAGATCGAGGGTGACTCAACGCGAGTTGAGTTACTTACGTAATAGACATTTAAAAAGCGAATAAGGGCGTACGGCGGATGCCTAGGCTTTCAGAGGCGAAGAAGGACGTGACAAGCTGCGATAAGCTTCGGGTAGGTGCACATGACCATTGATCCGAAGATTTCCGAATGGGGCAACCCGGCACCGTGAAGCGGTGTCACCGAAAGGAGCAAACCCGGGGAACTGAAACATCTAAGTACCCGGAGGAAGAGAAAACAATAGTGATTCCCAGAGTAGTGGCGAGCGAAATGGGAACAGCCCAAACCAGAGTTGTTTCGGCAATTCTGGGGTTGTAGGACCACGATATCTGTTGTTCAACGAACTTGAAGGATCTGGAAAGTTCCACCATAGAGGGTGAAAGTCCCGTAAAGGTAAGTTCGAATAAACGGTAGTGGTATCCTGAGTAGCGCGGGACACGTGAAATCCTGTGTGAAACTGTCAGAACCATCTGATAAGGCTAAATACTCCTGAAAGACCGATAGTGCACTAGTACCGTGAGGGAAAGGTGAAAAGTACCCTGAATAAGGGAGTGAAATAGTACCTGAAACCGTACGCTTACAAGCGGTCGGAGTCTCGGCTTTGCTGAGATGACGGCGTGCCTTTTGCATAATGATCCTACGAGTTACTCCTCACTAGCGAGGTTAAGTCCTTCAGGGACGCAGCCGAAGCGAAAGCAAGTCTGAATAGGGCGTTTAGTTAGTGGGGGTAGACGCGAAACCCGGTGATCTACCCATGGCCAGGTTGAAGCTCTGGTAACACAGAGTGGAGGACCGAACCAGTTGACGTTGAAAAGTCTTTGGATGAGCTGTGGGTAGGGGTGAAAGGCTAATCAAACTGGGAAATAGCTCGTTCTCCCCGAAATGCATTTAGGTGCAGCCTCAAGTTTAGTTTAGTAGAGGTAGAGCGACTGGTTGGATGCGGGGGCTTCACCGCCTACCAAATCCTGTCAAACTCCGAATGCTACTAAATATACTTGGGAGTGAGGGCATGGGTGCTAAGGTCCTTGTCCGAGAGGGAAACAACCCAGACTATCTGCTAAGGCCCCCAAATGTATGCTAAGTTGATCAAACGTGGTCTGATTGCTTTGACAGCTAGGATGTTGGCTTGGAAGCAGCCATTCATTTAAAGAGTGCGTAACAGCTCACTAGTCGAGCGATCGGGCGTGGATAATAATCGGGCATCAAGCATACTGCCGAAGCAATAGCATCGAAAGATGGGTAGGGGAGCATTCTAGTTGCGCTGAAGGTGAACTGTGAGGTTTGCTGGAGCGGCTAGAAAAGAAAATGTAGGAATAAGTAACGATAAAGGGGGCGAGAAACCCCCTCACCGATAGACTAAGGTTTCCTGAACAACGCTAATCGGTTCAGGGTTAGTCGGGACCTAAGGCGAACCCGAACGGGGTAGTCGATGGATAACGGGTTAATATTCCCGTACTTGTGTATACTGCGATGGGGTGACGGAGTAGTGAAAGTCCTGCGTACTGACGGAATAGTACGTTGAAGCCCGTAGATATATCGACTGTAGGCAAATCCGCAGTTGATGTCGAAGGTGATAGTACTCGGAGTCTTCGGATGATGAGATATGGACCTAATCAGACTTCCAAGAAAAACCTCTAAGCTTCAGGTATATACAACTCGTACCGCAAACCGACACAGGTAGTCAAGGAGAGAATCCTAAGGTGCTCGAGTGATTCATGGCTAAGGAACTAGGCAAAATAGCCTCGTAACTTCGGGAGAAGAGGCGCCTACTTCGGTAGGCCGCAGTGAAAAGGCCCAGGCGACTGTTTATCAAAAACACAGGACTCTGCGAAATCGAAAGATGATGTATAGGGTCTGACACCTGCCCGGTGCCGGAAGGTTAAGAGGAGATGTTATCTTCGGAGAAGCATTGAATTGAAGCCCCGGTAAACGGCGGCCGTAACTATAACGGTCCTAA